>CALJKJ010000044.1 GCA_937973685.1 uncultured Flavobacteriales bacterium
CAACACTTTTCACTTCTTCAGGAGTATTGAACAAGTTATTGTTACTGTTTAAGGTGTCAATTGCAGCACTATATGCTTTGTAATTGAGAGTAGATTGATCCTCATACGTCATTCCATTATCAATCAACTCTTGATTTTTCTCACTAATTACCTGAGAAGATTCGTCAAAAATAGATGTTGGTTTTGGACAAACTTCACATGGTTTAATACCAATACATGATGTTCCATAAACAAATCCTGAAAAGACATTTGCTCCATTTGTAAAGGTAACTGCAATTTTAAAATCGTGGTATTCCCCTGTTAGATCGGGATTTCCAATAACCTCTAAATGACCAACTGAGGTAATAATTGCAAATGAACTTTCGGGTAAACTATCTTTTTTAACTGCCAGTTCAAACCCACATAAGCTGTCCGCAGTTAGCAATTCCGTTTCACCAACTAATGAAACAGTTCCAATTACTGCATTATTAGTTGTCTGAATTTGACCTTGCAACAAAGCTGAATAAGCTGTGTAGGTTGAAAACGGATAAGTACCTGATGAGTTATTTGGTAACATCTCGGCTAAGAATGACTCTAACTCTCTAAAACTCTGATGCGCATTTGATTTACACATGATAGGAGTTGGCAAATCACATGAGCCAATCGGCATTGCACTACGTTGACCATTTATTTCTTTGAAAAACGAGACATTTAATTTAACCAATAAATTTCCACTTGCATCATTCAAGACAATTGCACCTGTATGCATTGGACCAACAATCAACTGTTCCATTTCAGTTGCATTCACTAAGTCCATCGTATTGAAATTAGCTGGATTCATTGCGTTAATTTGGATAACCAAACGGTTACCAGTGTTGGCATCTGTTACATAAAAATTAGTTGCTCCGTCAAACGACCAATTGATTGGTGAATTTGATTGAGCTTGAATACTTGCTTCAATAACAGTAGTAGCCAAATTTGGGGATACAGCACCGTTTCCTTGAACTGGATATGTTGTGCCAAAATTCCCTGTTGCTGCAATTAATTTGAGTAATCCCGTTATGTCTGTACCAAATTGATTTTTTTCACATACCTGTTCAAATTGACAGGAAGCAATTGGCAATGAAGTTGAACCTGTCAAGGTAACATTTTCAATTGTTCCATTTGCAGGAACTTTTGCCAAAATAGTGAATAAGGTTAGATTCGGATTTGACGTATTGGTTACTTGCAGGTTGTGAAGTAAGGTTATATCGTCCCACACAAATGTTATCGGTTCGTTGGGTTGTTTCTCTAACGCAATTGTAGCATAAGTACCCCCTTGATTATCTTGCCAAGTTAACGCTAATTGGTTATTTGTAGCACTGGTAGTTCCAGAAACAATTGGTAAAGGACCTGTTAATTGAAAATTATGTAAACCCAGTTCCAACGCAGAAAAAGAAGGTAAGTTATTTACAGTATACGTTGGGTTATCTAACTTGTCAATTTGCGCTAATTCACTTAATAAACCAGTCAATGCAGTATTTGCAGGACATTTACCCGTTACCAAATAATTTTGATAAGCCACTTCGTTATTAGAAATCTGAGAACCCCCTGTATTGTTAGCTTCAATCGGCGTAACAAATCGTTTCGTTTTACTCGCATACAAATTTGCTGTTGCGCTGTTGCACGGTTGATTTGTATTGAAATAAGGAGAAGACGCGTAATTTGCAAAATCAATCATTTGTACAGATGGGTCAAATGAACCTGTACCAATACAACCATTATAGCCAGCATAGGATGGATTATTCAAGGCATTATTCACAGCAATTGCTTGTTGAATTTCTTGTTTAACCGATATATACAAGCTTCTAAAAGCTAACCATTCTGCATCACGCATTGCAGTATTTGCTTGCGTATTTTGACTACTTGCAACATTGTCTCCAAATCGTGTACAAGTTGCTGTAGGTTGATATCCAATAGTACTCGTACCACAGCGACTAATTATTGCTGCAAATTGCATCATTGAATACGTTACACCACCAACTGTTTGATATGCTAAAATTCGATCTTCAAAAGCTTGATTAATTCCTTGAGTTGCATAAGGTAGATGTGCCCAAAATGGATCGTACACTTTTGCAGGGTTTATAGTAGTTACAGGTATAAACCAATCATTCAAACGGTCATTTACATTTTGAATACTTGCATAATTTGATTTAATAAAACCTTTTGTAACGGCATCGTTCCACGTTTCAACCAGCATAAGTTGCTTGTCAAATTCATTGCTCGTCATGGTTTCGTTTCCAACTGGTTTCTCCCAATCCAAACACGTTTTTAAATAACCATATTCTGGGTGATACGTCAATAAGGAATTAGCCCAAGATAAGTTGTTTTGAAATTGTACAATAAAGTCAGCAACATTGGTTAAATTTTCTGGATACGTATAATAAATACCTGTAGTAGGATCTAAGGAAACCAAACTAATATTGTCCACTGCGGGCAAATAAGTTGTCGCATTTATTTTAGTTAATACTACACGAGAACGCGTGACTAAATCATCTTTGCGGTACTCATTAATCGTTGTGCCGTTGACAATAAATTTAGGGTGTTTCCAATTTGCATTTGCAACTGAAAATGAATTTGACATATTAAAAATACTCAACGCTATATTCGTATTGAATTGACCATTTTGATCTTCAAATTCTGCGTATTGACCACCTGGAACTAAGTCAGAGATTAAAATTTCTTTCATCACTTCACAAGGGGATTTTTGGTTACATGGTTCCATGCATGAAGCAACCAATTCATTGTATTCATCTACTGTTCCAGAACCGGCTGCTAAAAAGGTGTCTAAATCACCTAATGCCGCAACACACGCTTCACAAGAAAGTGGATTACATGATGTGGAATCAAAAGCTGCTTGTTCAATCGCTAATTGTTCATCCAAACTTGGAATACAACTATTCGTTGCTGGATCTAAATATGCAGCTAAGTAATAGTCAAATGCGCGTTGATTGATTTTTAAGGTCTTTACTAATTGATATTCCCCAACAGGCACGGTTGGAATGGTCACTTGTGGCAATTGATATACATATTGCCCATTTGCGCATAAGGTTTGAAATTGTGTTACTCCCGATGCTGACAGCACAAAACGACCTGTGATTTTATTTGACAAATTGGCTCCAGCTAATAAATCATCACCACATTCATCAATAAACGCAATAGATAAATCGTAGATACAATCAAAACATAAATTTGGAGTGCAAAGTGGGTCTTTAAATGCTGGTATTTCATAGCCATAAGCAATTTTAACATCCGTAGCAGAAGAGAATGTGATTTTTTGATTGTGGGTCAATGACATGTTTTCAATAGCATCCGGTTTATTTTCACTTATTAACGTGGAAGTAATTGGTACAGCAGCACTATTTGATGGTAATGGAATTAAATTAGAAGGTGAAACACCTGCCAAAGAAGTAGCAATCACACGTCCTTCTTGATCTAAATACGATACACTCACTTGACCATTTGGATCCACCACCATGTTTTTCTGATAGTGTGAATAATCTCCCACTTCCGAACCAAACATACGGTTCAACTGCTCTTGTACAGGTTGGCTATAATAATATTTTGTTTCGTGGCCGCTTCCCAATTGGAAATCGGCACCTACTCCACCCTGTCTTCTGATACGTCCTGTATTATCGGGTGTGTATTCCACTTGTGAGTAAGGGAATCCATTTGCATTTGGAACATATCCTTTTTCATTGGAAATAGCAGGATTTTGATTGGAATAATAATTAGCTGCACCAGAGCTGTTATCCATACTATTTGTAGCTAATAAACAAGAGTCCATTCCATCTGATAAATCAAAAGAACTTCTATCAAAATCTGCTAGCGTACCATTTTCCTTGGACCAATTAGGATAATATTTTAGACTAGCCGCAGTATTGTTTGTTGTTACACCACAATTAGGAGCATTTACTGGAGTTGGTAAAACTTGAACTGTTCCTCTACCTTGGTGGTCGTAAATAGTTTGACCAACAATCACATTATTATCCGAATTGATCCGCGTGACCATTTGTCTGTTACGGAGTGAACCGTCAAAGAAACTGATGACTTCTTTTGATTTTCCTTCTTCAGCAAAAGTGACCGAGTATTGCCAATTTTTCTTGATTTCAAATGCCATTTGGGGTGTTATTTCGAGATAATTTGTTTGATGAACAGCTTTTTCATCTACTATACTCGACCAAAAACCAAAAATACGCTTCGATTGATCGTTTGTATTTCGCCCAACAGCACGCAAACGATAACACAAATAACCTTGGTCAAACGCTAAACCAATTTCATAACTCAAACTTGTTGTGCTAATTCGTGTGGAATTTAAACGGTAGTCTACTGATAATTGATTTGCTGGAATGACCGTTCCAGCTACATCTCCATAACTGTTAACAAAGGTCCATTCCAATTGGTATTCTTCCGCACCTGGAATTGGGTCCCAACTAATTTTCACTTTATCCATCACTTGATCACAATCTGAATCAATCAATGTTTGTGAAGTTGTGTTGTTTAAAACAGGAATGATGTTTGTATTTGCAGAAAAATCGAACACACGGTTCACGAACAAATCTGCATATACGTACAAATTAGATGGTAATCTATTTACAGTTTGATTATCAACTTTAATTTCTTGAATTTCAATACTGTATTTTTCAACGTTATCGAAAAAGTAACTTGCCTTATCTTGGAAAGCAAGTGAATCTTGATGCGCATTCCAAATGGTTAATAAAACAGTTTCAGTAGAAAAACTACTTCCGTTAACTTGAGCATACTTTTTGATTACTAATTTGACAGTAATTTCTTGAGTAGGAAACAAGGAATCGTAGTGATGATCGACACCAAAAGTAATGACCCCCTGTTTTAATACATCAACATAAGCTAATCCTGGATTTATTACTGAAGGAATAGCAACATTCGTGCTTGCAGAAGTTGCACCAATAATAACAGGTTGTGCATTTTGAGATGAACTAGCAATTGGCGTTGCAATTTTACCACGTGTAACTGGTAAAACACCTGCGAATATGTGTAAATTCACCGAAGTAAATGCTACTATTATAAAAGTTATTAGTCTGTTCATCGTAGTTCTATTAATTGTTTTTATAGCGTAAATCTATTAGCGAAAATTCTTTGTAATTTTGAGTTAAAACCATTGCATCCATATCAGAAAAAATCTGTTTTAAATCAATGTTTTTCACTTCTTTGGCATCTTTTGAATAAGCAAGTATTTTGAAACGAATTCTGGGTTTTTCAATAGTTTCATCATTAAGATTTTCCATTAAATAATTACCCGGCGTTAAAAAAATCTCGTTCACTAATAAATCATTTGAATTATTAACACGGTAGATCATTTTATCAATTGATTCGTTATTAAAAAAATAAATTACGTATTCAATTTCGTCTTTCCTTTTAATTTTTTCCAATAATAAATTACCCGCTTTATAGGTATTCACAAATAGATCAATGTCAAATTGTTTTTTTATAGGATTAGCTTTTGACACAATTATTTCCATTGATGAGGAATCTATAAGAATGTTTAATTCTTTTTGTTGAATTATCAATTGATTGTTTTCAGCTAATTGATAATTATCATTGGCATCAATACGTAATTCACCGATGGTTGAACTTGCAGGAGAAAGCTGACCATCTTGATAAAAAATTGATTTTTCGTAACGTAGCAATGAATTAGTTTGCTCGTATTTTTTTGTAATTGCAATCAATTCATTCAACCATATCAGTTGTTGATTTTGATCTGTTTGAGTTCTCACAAAAGAACAAGAAAACACCGCAAATAATAGGAATACTTTAGTCATTTTTAGAAGAATTTTCTCTGTTTTCTTGAATCGTCATGATACCTTTTTCCGTTTCTTTTTTGACACGAATCAATTTTCCTTCTTCATCGTATTCGTAGAGTTTGGCATAATTTCGTTCGTCCAATTCTGCCATTAATCGGAGTGTTAATGGGTCATATACGTACGTAATGGTGCTTCCATCAGTAGGGTAAATACGAATATCATCGAAGTAAGCACCGTTGAGTCCTCCTTTTAACAGCAACTTTAATTTACCATGTTGTACTACTTTTAAGGTGTCTTCAATACGCTGCCATCCATCAATAATTTGACCTTGTGGTATACATGTTTTCAGGTAATTGTAAT
>CALJKJ010000045.1 GCA_937973685.1 uncultured Flavobacteriales bacterium
TCATATCATCTTCATCAGCTGTTGCACCAACTAAAATCATGTTTTTAAGCCCATCATCACCGATACCGTAGTAAATACGTATTCCTTTACATCCTGGTTGGTTTAAAATTTCCAACAGTTTTTCTCGTCCTACAAATTGACCAATTATTTCACCTGTCGTAATTGTTTCACGATAGTTTGCTGTCCATCCTGCAGCTTCATCTAAGGTTACTATTGAACCTTCATCTCCATTAAATGCCATGTGTGTAGTTTTTTTGTTAGTAATTTAATTACGGTAATTGCGTGCAAATTTAAATTTTTTAATGGCTTTCTTTACCAAAAGCACTTTAGTATTTATGCTAAAAATGCTTAGTATAAATACTAAAAATTCATCCTTTTTTATCCTTAGATTTATGTTAGTTATATGTAAATCAGTTGTTTGCAATTTTTAAAAGTAATTCCTCAACATTTCCCTGTTAAAAATTGTGTCTTTTATTTTCGTTGATTTGTCTCAGAAATGAATAAGAAATTGTTTCGGTGAGGACTTCATTACAACCATGCAATTTCTGATGAGATAACTACATACACTTATGACGTTTAACAAGAAAGAATTTACCATTCTTTTAGTGGTTTATTTAACTACATCAGTTACGCTATCCCATGCGCAAAATAATGCGCGCAGGGTAGTTGGTGAAAGTTATTTCTTGTCTGTGGGGTTATCAAATGGCATCCAACCAAATTTTAGAAACGAAGTCAGCCAACTATTTTATTTCGGTACACTGAACAGTGATTTTTTTATTAAAAACATTCCATTTTCGCTTCGCGCACGCATTTCAGACGAACCATTCCGCGCAGGTCAATCAAGTTATTTCAAACTCTCCTTCAATCCAGCAATGTACAAGCGCTATAAAATTGCTGACTTACAACAAGAAGTGGCCAAATTAGCGCAACTCGACAAAGTCAAACGCGATTCATTGTATGCGATGGAAGCGCAAATAAGTTTTCTCGATCAAAAAATCAACGAACAAAAATCCCAATTGACGCAACAAGTAGCAATGCCCGAGACAAACACGACACTTGCTTTCGATTCGTTGGACAAACCAACAACAAATCAATTAGATCAGTTGAATGCTGAGTTGGATAAAAAATCAAAGCTATTGCAACAACTACAAACTGCGGTAATTGCCATTCAACAGCAACTGACTGAAAAGGAATTAGCATTGTCAAACATACAACATCAAATTCCAGTTGGGGCTTTATCAAGTATCCAACGCTTACAAGTAGGCATGACAAGTAGTGTGCCGTCAGGTTTAAATGGTAATGGCATTCCCATCAATGGCGTGAGTTATGCTGTTGGACACAACAAGTGGAAAGAGGAGGGATCAATCGGAATTACCCAACGTAATCTGTTGTTTTCAAGCACTATTTTCGATCAAATAACAGCCAATAGTGGTGGGATTTTTAATAGCAATCAATTTTTCAATAATAACGCAAACCGCTTGTTAATCAATCACCGTACGAGCTATGAAGCTAATGCAACGACAAAATTTGGTGCAGACGTGGTGTATTCTGGTAAGTCCTTGGAGAATATCAAAAATCACAAAACAGATAAAACGAGCTTGACGAACAACCTGTTCATTGAAAAAATAATAGGTAAAAACCAACAATTAACACTTACGGGTTTGATTGGTTCATCGTGGCAGTTTAACAGCGACACACTAACAAAATCGGGTAGTCCCCTGGCAGTGAAAATGGGTGGTGTCTACTTACTGCGCCAAATAAAATCAAAAGTTGCTGTGAATGCTTGGAATTATGGAACGGCTTACGACAGTTATTCCCAAGGGTGTTTTCGAAACGGTTCCAAACACCTAGATGGTAAATTTCAAAAAACGATCAATGAGCATGTGGTCGTTGATGTTTTTTACATGCAAGATCAATTTAGTTCACAAAATAAAACGCTAGTAGCACAACAAGTAGGCACAGGTATTGCAGCCAAAATAGGAACGAGTTTCTCCGTAGCTGGTACCTATTCGTTGGCACGTACAATTGCAGAAAGTAAAGCGAACAATCAATTATTTCAAATCGCGATCAACCACCACAAAAAAATGCGTAAAGGATCCGTGACCCAACAGCTAAGAGGGGGAAAGGTATTTGTCTTAATTGCAGACACTTTGCAACAAATCACTCAAATGAGTCACCAACTACTAATCACTAATGGAAAATTAAAAGTGGGTGTCATCAGTACCTACGAAAAATACAATGGGATCAACCGGTTGTATGGTCAAAATATCATTGTGCAACCGACCTTGGGTTTTCATTCAAAATTACTCCAAGCAGACATGAGTTATAGTTTTATGAAAAGCCAACAATTCGGAATGGATAGGGGCATGTTACTCAATATTATCATAAGTCCTGCGCCTAATTTCTATTGGAAAATTAGTGGGCAACGCTGGTTGAAAAAAGAATTGATCTATTTCATCGAAAACGTAGATCCACTAGTAAAACCATGGTATTTAACCATTTCAATGAATTTAAAATTAAAATAATGAACAAGTATTTATTCTTAATAAGCTGTTTTTGCTTGACGAGTTTCGCTTACGGACAAAGTTTACGACCAATATTGCTGTCGTTTCCTACTGATAAAGACACCATCACCGAATTAGAACCTTCCCTAATTTGGCAATCTGATTTAGCAGCAATCATGAATGATTCGCGTATTTCTCAAGTCTTGATTGTGTCCAAAATAATGGATGAGCAAACGGCATTAGAGGCTGTTATGCAAAACGAACCTGTTTTTTACCAAGAAAATATATTGACCAATTCGCTCACATACCCGTCAAATTATCCAGCACTTGAAATGGGGGCAACGTATGCTTGGCAAATTCAAATAAAAATGAATGATGTAGTCATCAACCAATCAGATGCCTACCAATTTACCATTTTTGAACCTTTACCTCCCTTGAGTTCCTTTAGTCCTGTAAAGTTCAAAAATGATGGGTTGCCCTACATGCTTTACGAAGGTCGTTTGAATTTGTCAACAACATTGACAGGGGAAATAGCAACAGTTTGTACGATTGCGAATACAAAAGGAATGAAAAAGACAATTCAATTCGATGAATTACTAGCTGACGGCTTTCAACAAACATCAATTAGTCAACCGTCAACGCACACGAGATATTTCAGCTTAAATATCAAAGAAATGAAATTAAAAAAAGGGTATTACACGGTGGTGTGGACGCTTCAGAAAAATCAAGTTGTTGAATTACTTTTTCAGATAAAATGAGACTGCTTTACTTGTTTACAATGATTTCCTGCTTGCAGTTGACCAATTGCACAACCAAACGGTTGGCGTCTGAGGAGTACATCAAGTGGTACCAGAAAAATGAAGCCCAATTTACGTTTGCACCTAAAACAGCAAATGGCGTAAATTATTCATTGAGTTATTTCCCAAAAGAAGTAATCCAAGCCAAAGAGCGCTTAATGGCTGGTTCAGCAGCAGATAAAACCAACGAATTGGTCAGTTTTCGCTTACGCATTCAATTAGTGAATACGGGGCAAAAAATAATTGATTACGATAAACACAGTTTATTACCAGCTTCAAAGCGAAGTTCATATGTATCAAATGAGATGGTGCATTCATTTTATTTGCTTAGAAACAACCAAGAAATACCCTGCGAATATGTCTTTTCAGAATTTACCTTAAGTCAATTTTCAATACTAGATGTGGAAATAGACGTGGATGTGAAAGAACTAATTCATGCAGACCAATTGCTTTTCAAGGATAGCTTATTGTCAGGTGAAAACATTTCCTTTTCGCTGGATAAAGTAATAGATATTAAAAAACCGAGATTAAAAAAATAACACAACGATGCACGTATTCAAACAAGATTCGCGAAACACAAAATCCATTGCATGGACCTTACTACTTATTTGGGTAGTACAAATAGTAACGCCAACTGTAGTGTTTGCAGGCGGTGGTGGGCCAACACAACCAGAAGTACAAGGATTTACACCTGTAGGAGTTAGCGACATGGTCGATCCTTTTACAGGCGATTTCACCTACAACATTCCGTTGATGAACATCGATGGTTATCCTGTCAACATAGCATACAATTCGGGTGTCTCGATGGACCAAGAAGCGAGTTGGGTAGGTTTGGGTTGGAACTTGAACATGGG
>CALJKJ010000046.1 GCA_937973685.1 uncultured Flavobacteriales bacterium
AACAAAAAAAGCCTGGTGATATTGCAGTCAATCAAAACAAAGATTACAGTGTACCACTCTAGATCAAAACTTCGAAGTTCGATTTCCAAAGGTCGCCTTATGAATTGAATGAGAGCAGTGAACTGAAGCAAGGGCACCATGCCGGAAGCCGACGCTTTTGTTAGCAAAGCGAGAAAGCAAAGGATCACCGGCAAGGTCTTGACTTCAGGAATGGAACGAAATGAAATGCATACAGCGACGAGCTTTCTTTTGCCAACTTTTCTTTGGCGGGCAAAGAAAAGTGGAGAATAATAATTTAATAAAATTGAATAACGAGAAATTTCAACGCGTAATGAAACAAAAAAAAACAGTGATATTGCTGTTCTTCAGGATAAGAAATACGATATCCCCTTCTAATCTTCCAATTTTTAAACTTCAATCTTTATCCCGACGCTTCGGGATTCAATCTTCAATCTTCAATCTTCAATCTTTAATCTTTAATCTTTAATCTTCAATCTTCAATCTTCAATCTTCAATTTTTAATCTTCTAATCTTCAAATCTTCAATCTTCAAATCCAATGCTATGCTTGAAAAATGTTATACCCTAGTCGATGGTTATCGACAATTCGACTTCCTCACCTGTGTGCGCTACCTCAATCATCTGGGAAGGAAACAATACGGATCGTCATTTACCATAAACCCTGACGATCGTTTTATTCTCCACAAACTCATTTCCTATGCGATTGGTTCTGAAGAGCGGTGCCAGGAACATGGAATTGACCTTTCAAAAGGAATCTTGTTAACGGGTCCAGTTGGTTGTGGGAAAACATCATTAATGACCTTGTTGCCAGCGTTCATGTTCAATTTTCAACGCTACCAAGTCAAAGAAACACGACAGATTGCTGCAGAATTTAACAAAGATGGTTTTGAAGTAATCCACAAATACGGCATGCGCGAAAAAGCATTTTGTTTAGATGATTTGGGAGTGGAGCACACAAGCAAACACTTCGGGAACGAATGCAATACCGTTGCTGAAATTCTGCTGCAACGCTATGATTTATTTGCCAATCAGGGAATTGTCACCCATGCAACCACCAATTTGAATGCTGATGAATTGGAGGCAATTTATGGCGTCCGTGTCCGTTCACGTTTGCGTTCCATGTTCAACCTCATCACATTTCCAAGCGATACTTGCGACAAACGCAGATAGGTTTCATCACATAACAATCAAAAAATGAAAACAAAACTCCCAAAACTCGACACGACAAAAATCGTTCAAACACGTTTGAAAGAAACCCAATATTACCCGGAAGAATTTCCCAAGAAACAAATCGTCATTCACCACACTGTTTCCAACGGCAACGCCAAAAATGTAATTGCTTGGTGGGGGAGTACCCCAGCCCGAATTGGCGTTGCTTTCGTTATCGATCGAGAAGGAATCATCCACCAGTGTTTCAGCTCCAAACATTGGGCACATCATTTAGGTATTAAATCGAAGAAAAACACGCAATTGAATCAACAGTCCATCGGAATAGAATTATGCGCTTGGGGGTCATTAAAACGCAGTGATGTGAAGTCAGGCATCGTCGCGCAATTCACCTCATCAACTGGAACAATCGTACCATCCAATGAAGTCATTGAATTAGAAAAGCCATTCAGAGGTTCAAAGTACTACCAAAAATACACCGACAAACAGTTGAATACACTGCAAATATTGCTAAATTACCTATGCGAAACTTACAACATTCCAAACAGTTACAATTCCGATATGTGGGATTATTCAAGGGCGGCCATGAATGGCAGCCCTGGAATATTTACCCACGTGAGTTTCCGGAAAGATAAATCGGATTGTTTCCCGCAGGAGGAGTTGGTAAATCTGATTAAAAATCTAAAAAAAGAATAAGTAATATAGATGTTTTTTTTTCATTTCAAAACCTCATATGGCCAGCTGTAATGACTATAAATATATTTAGCACTGTCTTCTTTTTGAGTGATTTTAGCTTGTATTCGGAATTTTGTTCCAACAGGAAAATTATAGGACAAATCTTTTGAGCAAGCAACATGCATAACAGTTAGATAAGGTTCTTGATTTGGTAGAGGTCTAATGTGTACTTCGCCATGCAAACCAGTTGTAATTACAGGTATAAAACTCTCTACAATGATAAAATCGTAATCTTGATTTTTCATATTATTCTTCAATTTCGTTTTGGCTTGACAAATTTTCAATGTCTTTCGGCAATTCCTTTTTTGGTTTCAAACCAAGGTTTTTCAATTTTGTTGCTTGAAGTACTAGATTATCATTTCCAGTTGAAAGCTGTTTAAATGCCTCGTCGTACTTTCCTTGTGCTTTAGAAAGATTATCACCAACGCCTTTAAGATTGTCCACGAAACCAACGAATTTGTCATATAGTTTGGCACCACGATCAGCAATTTCAATTGCATTTTGATTTTGATATTCACGTTTCCATAAATCCACAATCAACTTCAAGGAAGTTATTAAATTGGTAGGATTCAACAAAAGAATTCTTTTATCGTAAGCGAAGTTCCAAAGATCTGGGTCTCCTTGCATTGCAGCAATGTACGCAGGTTCACTTGGAATAAACATCATTACGAAATCCAGTGCTTTATTATAATCGTCGTAGCCCTTTGAACTCAATGCAATAATGTGGTTTTTGATAGACGAAACATGTGCCGCTAGTTCAATCTTTTGAACTTCAGCGTCCGTTGAATCCAAATATCTTGTAAACGCGTTAAGAGAAACTTTTGAATCAATAATGACACTTCTATTGTCAGGATACTTAATAACTGCATCCGGGCGCATTTTCTTCCCTTCTGAATCGGATAGAATTGGTTTACCTTCTTCATCCAATAGTTGATGTTCCATGAAATATTCACGGTCTTTGACTAAGCCTGATTTTTCTAGAATGTTTTCCAAGATCATTTCTCCCCAACGACCTTGTGTTTTTGATTCTCCCTTCAATGCTCGTGTAAGGTTCTTTGCTTCTTCACTGATTACTTGATTCAGTTCTGCTAATTCTTTGACTTTTTCACCTAATGAGAAACGTTCTTTGGATTCTTTGTCATAAACTTCTTCAACCTTAGCTTTGAACTTATCTAAGTTCTCACCTAACGGTTTCAAAAGTGTTTCTATGTTTGTTTTATTTGAGGCAGTGAATTTTTCTGTTTTTTCTTCCAATATACGATTTGCAATATTCTCAAATTCCTTACTGAATTGTTCATGCAGCTTTTTCATTTCTTCTTTTTGCGTCTCGAGTTTTTCAGTTAAAGAAGAGACACTTGCTTTAGCGGTTGCAAACTCGTTGTTGATTCTGTTGAAATCAGTTGTTTTTAGTGAGAATTCTTCGTTAATAGCTGATAATCTTTCTTTGTAAGAATTTAATTCACGTTCCAAACCTTCATTTTTCACTTCCATTTCAGCTAGTTTGCGCTCAAGCGTATTTTTTTCAGAAAGAAGGAGAGCCAAATTAGATTTTATTTGATCTTTGTCTGATAATACTTCGGTCAATTTACTTGATGAATTTTGAAGTTCATTCTGCAAAGTTGCAATTGTTCCAGTACTTTTTTGTTTTACAAAAAGCCAGGCTATTATGGCACCAATTGCTAATCCAGCTATTAAAAATAGTACTTCCATTTTTCTAATTGTTAAGTGTATATATTTTAAATGCCAATAGGGAATAATTCTAAATTTGTAGAGTTATTATATAAAACATTGTAATCACCATTATAAATTGAGTTAGGAAAATTCTCCATTAACTGATTTTTAATATAGTTATCTTTTATTGAATCAAGTGTTATGCTAATACGATTTCCTTTTTCAGGTATTACGATATCAACATCAATTGTATCATCAGATTGAATAGATTCTACAAAAACACTTATTTCATGTTTGAGCTTTAGGTAGTTTTCCTTCAAGATACGTTCTTGGATAAGATCTTTACGAAATTTTCCTATTCGTACTGGTTCAAATTTTATTTTCATCTACTATTTTTTTAATTTAACTACTTATAAGAGGTTTATAACTGTCTGTGAGTTTTGTTAATATTTAAGCCATTCTATTTTGTTGAATAAAGTGAGATGTGAGTCGGTCATATTTTAATTTTTATCCGGGATTAATTTTAGTTGTTTAGCAATGTCTTGTGTGAATTTTGCAAGAGGTCTCATATGTATTTCTTTCTTTTTAGAAAAATTACCAATCAATAACCTGTCAATCATAGCTTCGTCAGCAAATATTTTATTATCAAATTGCTGCACAAGTCCACTTTTATAAGCATTTCTATATGCATCTCTAATATTTAATAATTCAGCTACAATATCTTTTTGAGTGTCATAAATTCCTGTTACATGAAATGTTTCATCCATTTTTTTTGTTAAAGCAACATTCCCATGTATATCAGTTTCAAAACTAATTTTTAAGTCATTTGGATTTTTTGATGCCCAATATTTTTGTTCAGAATTTCTATCCAACTTAAATTTAAAAAAATCCAAGTTTTGATCTTCTGTGTACAAGTTAAAATCTATAGGATTATCTGATTTAGATTTATTACAATTTCCACAACACGGCAAGAGGTTAAAAAATGTTGTTGCTAAAAAAGGAAATTTTGATTTAGGCTCAGAATGATCTAGTTCGAAAGTTGCAAATCGTCTTTTTACCCTTCCATTTTTATATAACTCAATATCTGCAATCGTGGTCATTTGAGCGTTACAATATACACATGATTTTAAATTCAATTCCTTAGCAAGGAATAAATATTCTTTTTCTCTTAATTCCTTATATCTCAATTCCTTTACAATTCTTTTGTAAAAAGTTGTAGTGATTTTTGAATGATGAATAATCTTATCGAAATCATCTTTCCACTTTTTAAATTCTGAAGGCTTTAATTTTAATAAATCGAAATAATTGCTAATTATATGGTCGATATATTTCTTTTTCACTTTGGAGGTAAAACCATATTTCCCTTTTAATTTCTCTAATGCTATTTTTGGGTGATCAAAATCTCTATCGAGGAATATTGAATCACAAAATAAATATACTTTTGATTCAATTTCAGGAGTAATTTCAATTTTTCTCATTTTTCAATCGGCTAATTTCTAGTTTTAAATCTTCAATTATCTCATCCTTAGTGCGTTTATTTAATTTTTGATTAAGAAGGTATTCTAATCGTTCTTTAATGATTTCCTCTCCAATCATTTCAATCTTTTTTTTCAAAAGTGCACTGTTGTTTTCATTTAATTCAGAGTCATGAATTTGATTGTAAATAGTATCAATATGTGATTTTGAAAATTCGCCCATTGAGCCATTTTGTAAAAAAAATGAACTTGCTAGCAAATCATGAATATTAGCTCCAAATGTTTGACTTTTAGATTGTATAGGAAGAGAATATTTTTTCCCAACATTTGACAGAGGTGAAGTCTGGTAATCTAACTTCAAAATATTTTGTTCAGGGATATCAGATAAAATAAATGGTGAGTGTGTTGAAAAAATCAAATTAATCCCTTTGATAAAGTTTCCTTCAATAAGGTGCTTTTGATTTTTAAGATTTTTAATTAAATCACTTATAAAACGCCTTTGATAATCTGGATGAAAATACAATTCTATCTCATCGAACACAGCGTTGAAATATTGATACTTTTGTCTTCTACCAACTGACTCATTATGGACTGAGTATGTATTATTCAAATGATAAATAAACGTATTTATAGTATGAATGTTTTGCTGTTCACCAGAACTTAAATCTGATATTCTACAAAAATCACTTTCTAAATCAGTTGACCTTGAAATATTGAAATCAACTTCAAAAATCGGAGGAGGTACTCTCAAGAATATTTGAAACACATCCTCTACAATTATTTCATTTATTTCATTCACGAAGCCGATTTGAAATAAATAATCCTTCAATGAAAGTAATTTCTTTTCCTCAATATCTTTTAGGAAATTATCTAATTCACCTGAAACTATTTTTTTGAGAAAAAAGATTGATCGATGATATTTAAAACTAACATGAGAGAAATCTTTTTTTAATTTTTTAATTGTATTTCGGTCATCGACAATTTGATCAGCATCTTCGATGCCAATTGACATTGCTTTGTCGAAGTATTCAGAATAATTTCTTTGAATTTTATGAACCTTGTTAACTAAATAATTCATTAAATCCTCAACAATTTGTTCATGTTTTCCATAATATCCAATTTCTACAATGTTACCCAAGTCATTTGTATGTAGAATTTCTGTGATGGTGTTTACATTAACGATAGTTCCAAATATTCGATAACCATCAATAAGGCTTCCTTTTAAATTAATTGTTTTGTTATACCCCGAATTATTCTTTCGGTTTATTTCAATAGATTGTATAAATTGTTTATCTGAGACAGATATAAAAGAATTTAGATCATTTAATTGATTTATTAATGAATTTACAAGTAGTCTTGATTTTGATAACTCAATTTCCTTATTGATATCAAAATTTCCTTCTTCGCGCATTGGATTTATTACTGCAGGAGTTTTATATCCATCATTTTTATGGAATAAAGAATTTATCCAATACCCAATATGATTTGAGTTTAAAGCGTGATGAGAGTAATTGAGTATCGTTGAATAGAAGAAATGCTCATTTAAATCAATTTTAGTGCATTGTATTTTTTTTGTTTTACTTATTTTGTACAGATTTATTTGTTTTCCAAGCGATAATTCATAAACAAAATCTACGCAAAAATAAAAAAGCGAACACTGAAATTCATTCAGGTTTTCTTCATTAAAAACAGATTCGATTTTTAAATTTCGGATCCTTCTTTGAAGACTTGGCAGCTCTTCATTAATTTTCTTTAATTCTTCTATTAAATTAAAGACTCTCTTTTGAATTTGCCCTCGTTCCTGATCATTATTTATCGTGTCATCAATAATACTGGAAATGTTGCTTTTTATTAAATCAATTTCATCCGTTTTGGTAATTAAATTATTTTCTGCCTTTTCAAGTTCTAATGCTAATAAATCAGAGTATTTTCTTAAAATTGGCTTTTTGTTGGTCTTATCTTTTAAACTTACTCCTAAAATGTATATCCCATATAATAGGAACTCGATCAATGTGCTTTTCCCTGTACCATTCTTTCCAACAACTGCTGAAATATTGACATTCAAATTACCAACTTTATACAAATCCTCAGGAACAGTTTTTTTGAACTCGTAGTGTGTAATTTCTCCATTTACTCCGTCAAACTTTCCTTCTTTGGTATAAAATTCATACTCATTGTAAAACTGATGTAATCTTCCTGGCTCCAATACTTTTAGGAATTTTTCACTACATTCTTTGTGTGGACGAATACCGATTAGTTTGAAGTTTTTTAGCGTTTCCATTCTTCTAAAATTCTTTTAAAATCAACATCTTTCCATTGCTCCTTCCAAATCTCGAAATATTCAATATCTGATGATTTTGGTTCTGGATCACAGCGGTCAATTTTAACCAGAGAAGGTAATACAATCGATTCTCCGATAAGCAATGCTTCACCAGATTGAATTGTTGGAAGAGTCTCTGTTAAGTTTCCTAATGTGTCAGGCAATAGACGTTTAACATAATTCTGATCTTCAGGATTTGTTAGTCGCATCGCAATGAAATTGTTACACTGCGAGAAAATTGTTTCAGAAATCTCAGATGGTCTCTGACTCACAATTCCTAGAGTAATCCCATACTTTCTTCCTTCTTTGGCAATTCTTTCAATTGCCAATTTAGATGAGCGGTATTTCAATAAATCACTTTTCGGAACATAAATATGTGCTTCCTCATACAAAAGTAATAGCGGTGTTTCATGTTTTTGTCCTTCTGACAATAATTTGCTAAAGAAATATCCAAAATCAAAAAGGATTCTTGAAATCAGTGAAACGGTTATACTTAACACTTCAAATGGAATACCGCCTAAATTTATAATTGTAACGTTTGTATTTGTAGTGTTGGAATATCCAATAAACTGCTTAACGGTATCTTCAAATGAAATATCCCGAGAATTTTCACCGAATAAAAAATCTAACCTTGAATTTGATAATTTGTTTTCTAATCTTTCAACAAATTTGTCTAATGTTCCATCAGCGTATGTTCCATTAGAAACATTTTGTCCTTTTGGTGAATAAAACTTTAACTTTGAAGAAAAATATTTGGCAATTCTTTCATCATTCGTTAGTTCAAGACCATGTGTCGAGTCTGTCGAATTCCCATTTGAATAAGCCCCACTTTCGCCAACAATCATATATTTGTTAGCATCTCTATAGTTGATTGTTTCTGATTGAATATTGTAAAGACAATTATAAACTTCGCTAATATCAAACTTTAAAGGTGAGTCAAAATGTATCTTTTCTACTCCTGGATTATGTTTAGTCTTATTATCAGTAATAATTTTTCTTAAAACTGATGATTGATTATAGTTATTCCTATCACCCGTATCCAAAAAAAGTTGTTCCAATTCATCTCCATTCAGCATCCAATATGGTAAAGCTAAATTAGCTGCATTTAATATTTTAGCATTAGGAAAAGCTTTTTCATATTCACCGTGTATATCAAAAATTACGATGTGTGAATTATTTAAACCAGAATAAGTTCCATTTTTTGCAGAAATAGCTGACTGTAATACTCTTGCAACGGTATGTGATTTCCCTGATCCAGTTGAACCGACAATAGCGAAATGTTTATTGAAAAATTTGTTTCCATTAACAGGAATAGAAAGATTTGTATTGATCAACTTAGAAAATGTGAATCGTTCGTTTTCTTTTGTACGAGTTGTAAAAATGCTTAGTAATTCAGCATCGGTCAAAAGAGAAATTCCGTTATTTGGAGGAAGTGGAATTCCGTGGCCACCTCTTTCAAAAACAGTATCAGATCCATTAACTTCAAGTATGCCAGTTAATTTAACCTCAAGAATAAACGATGGTGGTTTAGGTTCGGTGTCTTCAGTACCATTGTCATTATCCTTAATTCTATAATTTTCTATTATTCCAATAACATGTCTGTTTTCGTTATTCTTGTAGGGGATTTTGATGTAGCTACCAAGATTAAATTGATCATCGAACTGACTTGGATCAATTATTTCAATAGATATTGAAGTTGATGAAACATTGATTATTTTGAAATTATCTGAATCCATTTTAAAAAAGTTTTAGTAATTGGTTAGTATTTAGTTCAGTGATGATTTGATAATTAATAGAATCTATTCGAGGTTTTTTATCGGTTGCTATGAATATCCAAGAAGGATTGAAATCAAAATCAGTGATGGTATCAAAAGTTGTTATAGATATCACTCTTGAATAAAATGATGATTTAGAAAGACTTGAAGTTGCTTTTCCGGCTGCAGTTTTTCTATAGATAATTGGTTTTGAAAATAGTAGCCTTTCATTAAATTCAATTGATTCAAAGCCATCATTAAATACACTTTCTTCCTGAATTAAGTTTTTTTTGACATGTTCTACTTTATCATCAGGTATAACAAACAAAATGGGCTTGACATCATAAGTTGCTTTGTGGTAATGCTTTTTAATAATTTGATAAATTAGGTTACCCAAATCAACAGTTTCTTCCTTTATCGAACCTAAAACAATAATTGTATTTTGGTTTTTAACAGGTTTTTTGAATTTACTTTTCACCAACCTGAAATATGCTTGTTCCCCCTTAAATTCTTTAAAAGCTGACGTGAAAATAACTTTTCGACCACTTCCCAAATATTCAAAAATCTCATTTTTTGTAATCTTTCGATTAGCCATGTCGGCTGGTGGATGATTTACAACCTTTTTTCTTAAATAATCCTCTAGAATAGAATAATAGTAGATTGCTTCTTCTTGTGTATTGCAATAACTTAATTCCTGTAATTTGGTTAAAACACATTGAAATTGAGACTGGAAGTCTTCAGAAAAGCACAATTTAAATTTAGCGAGGAATTGTTCTTTTGTCCTCGTGTCAAAATTTGAACTTTCTGTTCCAAGTATTTCATTTAAGAAATCTATATCAACAGCCTCTGAGTAACCGTTTGTGTCTCCAAAATAGCAATAAAGAATATATTTCTTTGTCGGCTCAGATCTGTACTCGTTTATCAGTTGGATTATTGGTTTTCGAATAACAGATGGCGTAAGCTTCGCAGATTCTTTATACTTAACTTGCATAACATAGTCAGCGGTATTGATGTCTTGAATTTGTTCCAAACAAATTTCAGAATCTTCATCAATTGCAGTTAAAACCTCAAATAATGTCTTGTCAATTTGATATTCAAACCCTTTTATCGCGTAATAGCCTCCATCCATAATTTAATCTTTAATCAAACTTCACCTTCGGCAACCCCTTAACAAACCCAACCGTCTGCAAGCTCACATTAATATCTTTCATTTCGATATTCAAAAATGTATTGGTATCTTTAAATACAGATAGAATTAGTTGTTTAATAGATTTTTTATAAATCATTAATTTAAAATTTGTGGTTAATAAACGGTGCGGTGTATCACTAAAGATAATGTTTTTTAATTAAAATAGTTCAAATAAAATGGATTGTAAAATCGAAAAATATAAATGAAATGTTTCTATGATTATTTAACACTCTGATATTATATTAATTACATTATCAGAGTGTGTTAAAATTGATTTTTTAGAAAAATTAAAACCTTATTTTTTCAACAAAACATAAACATAATTTTTCCCTTCTTCTCGTAACTTAGACCCTCCGCCAGATCGGGTATTAACTAAAAATTCATAGTGATTATCAACTAAAAACGCTTCAATTAAGTTACAATACTTTTCAGAAGTAGATTCATAGATTACAATCATTGAATCCCAGTTCCAATCATTTTTATGTTGTAAAAAACGTTCATCAGGTGTTTGACCAGTTATACCAATCTTTAAATACTTGTGATGTCTTTTATATTGTCCAATTGATTTATTCAAAGAAGGTATTACTTGATTTGGATGTCCTGTAATTAAATTATATATTATCATGTTTTTTCTTAGTTAAGTTTTCGATCCTATTTCATTCAAAAAAGAAGCAATTAATTCAATATTATTTTCTTCGTTTGAGTTTTACCTTCATATTCAAATAACACAAAATACACTCCTTTTGAAAAATTACTTAAATCATAGTTTTGGGTGTTTTTTACAATTGTATCTATCAAAGCCATATTAGCATCATAAATTCGGATATTAGTTAGTTCGTTTGATAAAGTATTAAAATTTATAGCACCTGTAGTAGGATTAGGGTAAACAACAAATTCATCTTTATCAGCTAATTCAGAGATGTTTAATGTTTCAACAAAGACATGATGAATTATACTTGTAGTAAAAGAACATCCAAATTCATCTGTAACAATACAGTAATAACCTGTATATGATGCTGTTGGGCTAGTCCATAAATGATTGAATGTTGAATCAATTAAACCATGATTTGGTTGCCATAAATAACTTTTTTCTCCGAGACCACCGTATACAAAAGATGCATCATCATAAATCACAGTGTCTCCAGAATTCATATGCCAAGTAATAAATTCAAGTTCAATTGCAAAAGTAGATATTGCAACACGCATGCTATCATTTGCAACATTTCCTGCTTGATCTGTCACTTTTAAATAAAAATTCATGCTATCAATAAAACCAATTCCGTCAACAATGATTGGATCGGCTGATGTTGTGTCATTTAAAAAATCTGAGGCATGTAATACAATACTAGATGATGGAAATTGATAAGGCGCTTCAATGGTCCATTCATAAATGTAGGGCGCTTGACCATTTGAGATGACAACATTATTCCCACCAATTGAAAATGTACTTGCATTGTTTGGATTAGCACAAAAAACAGTGTCATGTAGAATGTTTACAGAAAGTTGAGAATAGGTGAAATGTGCAATTAATACACTTGAAATTAAAATAAACTTTTTCATAATTACTTAAATTTTAAACACCATTTCTGAATAGTTCAGAAATGGTGTTTAATGAATAAATTAATTTATTAATAGCTGCTTAGCATCTTTTACTACTCCATTACAAATTAATAGTACTGTATATATACCATTTTGATATTCTGATAGATTAATAGTTGATACAGAAGAAGTTGAATTTATTATGTAATTATTAAATGTAGTTCCAGTTTGATTTATTATCATCAAATATGCGGAAGACACACTATCCAATTGATAATTAACTGATACGAAATTATCTGCAGGATTTGGAGACATAGAAATAATATAGTTATTATTTACGTTTACTTCAACTTCATCAATAGAAATAGATCCATCAGATAATGCTATTAATTCTAATTTGTATTTTGATGATATATCCGGTGAAATAGTCATATCTTTTCCAGTATAAATTAAACTACCATTTTCATCGTACCAATTATAAATAGCATTTTCAGAAATTTGAACAGCGTTTACGACAACTGAATCTCCATAGTTAATTGTCTTATCATTTCCTGCATTTGCATTAAAAGGATTTCGAATATATTTATTAATTTTAAAATGTTCTCCACCAAAAATCATATCATTAGAATTTGATAGTTGTCTTACATCAAATTGAAAGCTTTTTTGTACCTGTTCAATATCAGAGTAAAAACTAAATCCAATGAATAGAGGTACCCGCGTATTTGCAGGGAAAATAACATCATTTACAAAACAAGAATCATTTATAAGAATTACTTCTTTTTCTTGAACAACTCTGAAATTTTGATTATTTATAAACTTATCTTTAACGATATCCCAACCTTGATCATCAAATATTAATTTGACTTCAGCATATTTTGTTAATGAATCTAATTTTGTCGATGAAAAAGTGAAATTATAGATATTCTCATTATTTGTAGCATTTCCAATATACATATATTTACCATAAGGGTAAAATATACCTTCAACATTACCAATTGGTTTTGATATACCAGGCGCTATGTCAATTACAGTTACATTGTGTAAAGCAACATTATTATTAAGATAAATATCTAATTCAAGATGGTCTGGGTGGACAGTAATAATATCTGTATTTGAATTAACGATTCTTGCTAATAAACATGATGCCCAATTTTGATGTATATATGGATTTAAAATCGTCCATGTAAAAACTAGAATTGTATCTTCTCCTGGTTCAAGAACTCCAATTGTATTGCTACCAATTAAATCACCAATGACCGGATTTGTGCCATCCCAGTTTTGTGGCCACGAAGAAATTGATGAAGCTTTTGTCCAATGCAAATCAACTGTTTCTGTTCCTAATGAAGTCATACAACTTTTATTTCTAACTCTTACGTAAACATAAACTGGTTGTGAGTTTTGATATTCAGGTTCTTGATGAACTTGATTGATTAAACCATCATTCTGATTTCTTACCCAAATGTCTGGACTTTCATCAATATCCCATGTCCATTGATAAGGATTAATTTCATTTCCAAAATCTTCAGGTCTATCTTTCATGTAAAGATCTAAATTTTGAGAATATGTATTCTGAGCGGCTTGGACAGCTCTATACGTATTAATTCGACCTGTGCCCACTTCTCCAGGGTAATTTTGAGCATCTAAAATTGGATCAGTTGTATTTTTTAATATGTCTTGTACTAAACTAGGTGTTAAACAACTGTTAACAGAATGCATCAATGCTACTGTTCCTGAAACAAGAGGAGTGCTTTGAGAGGTTCCTCCAAAAGTAGCATAGGGCCAACTGTTTTGTCCATTATTTGTTGAAACACCACAAACTAATGTATATCCGGGCGCGCACAAATCTACTTCTGGATAATGACTATTAGAAATATGACTTGGTAATAAGTCAGTTGCCATATGTTTATCATCTTTTCCAGTACTACTAACAACTATAGTACGTTCATCTTCAAATCCTGAAAATGGATAAAGCCTTTCTCCGCCACAGTGCATGGTACCATTTCCTGCAGCTCTTATTATACTTGTACCATTATCAAGAATTTCTTTTTCTGAAAGTAACATTGATAAATAGGGAGAGCAACTTAAGTACCAACTTATAGATAGTATGTCAGCATGCATAACTGTACTTGCATATACACATGCTTGAATTGACCAATTTGAACTAAACATAAACTTGGTATTGTATCCAACAGAGGCCATTTGCCCATTCGGAACTTGACCTTGATCTACAGTTTCAGCAGCCAATAAAGTTGCTACAGTTGTTCCATGAATTTGACTAGAAGAATTTGTTGAAAATGGAGCTGAAGAGTAAAAATCATAAAGTGGTGATATTTTACCAATCAAGTCAGGATGATTTTGATCGATTCCTGAATCTATAATTGCAACTTTAACACTATCACTTCCTTTTGTTATATCCCAGGCTAAATCTGCTTGTATTTTTTTCAAATACCACAACCAATTTCCTGTCGTATCATTGATTGTTAACCACCACATATAATCAGCTGGATCACTAAGCGTTTGAGCAATTGGACATTTTTCTACAGACAAGAATAAATTGGTTAGTTCATTTAAAGCATTGAACAATGAATCTTCAGGTAAGTTGGTGCTTAATTGATACAATCTTCTTAATTCAGGTGTTTTTGCAAATGGCATTACTTGAGTTATTTCAGAAATATTAAAATTAGTTAATATCTGTTGAAAAGGTATACTCTTTGATATACCACCTTCAAGTGGAATAATTGTTGGATCATGTACTATTATTCTTATTTTTCCTGGTTCATAAATGTTTTGTGAAAAAACAACGAAAAAGGAATTAAATAAAAAAATAATGAAAAGCATTTTTTTTGTCATAGGTTTATTTTTTAATTCATAAATAGTAAATATCAAGTACTAGTAACTCAATTTTATTTGTTAACAATGACAAATCTAAACTGAAGTTTCCACACCGTTTGTGTCATCAGTTCTCATAATTCTTAGTATTTGTTCTAAAAATTCATTCAATTCATCATTTTCGTT
>CALJKJ010000047.1 GCA_937973685.1 uncultured Flavobacteriales bacterium
CGATGTGAAAATAGCTAAATAATAACGTAAATTAACAACTTGTGATAAATTTATACCGAATTGTCAATAATTTGAAAGTGATTTGAAACTCTTTAACGCACATACGCATCAACTGAAAAATAATGAAACGACTGTTTTTCAACTCGATATAACAGCTGAGATTCCTATTGATTCGTTTTTTTCAGTAGGGTTTCATCCTGAAAAAGCTCTGAGTTGGCAAGATGACTTAAAAGTTCAACTTCTTGAATTAGCATCCCACAAACAGTGTCTAGCCATTGGAGAGATTGGATTGGACTCACGTTTTGATCTCACAAATCAACAAGAAATTTATGCGGAACAATTACAAATTGCAGCATCATTGAAAAAACCGGTCATTTTGCATTGTGTCAATACTTGGTACAAATGCATGAGCTTACACAAACAAATTGCACCGGATACGTTGCTGATTTATCATGGTTTTTCAAAACCTTCACTCGTAGCTGAAGTATTGAAATACGAACAAAGTATCATCAGTATTGGTGCCGCAATCTTAACTAATTCGAAGTTGAGAAATTGTATCGATTTAATTCCAATTGATCGTTTATTGCTTGAAACGGACAATAGCCAAAGTGAATTAAATACCATTTACCATGAAATTGCACAACTCAAATCTTTACCTTTGTCTACTCTTGAAAATGAACTAACAAAAAACGCAAAACGAATTTTTAATTATGAATAAGTGGCTTGAACGGACCGAATTGATTCTAGGTGAAGTTGAAATGAAACGCATGCAACAAGCACATGTTTTGATTGTAGGATTGGGCGGAATTGGCTCGTTTGCAGCTGAATTCATTGCGCGGTCAGGTGTGGGACAACTAACAATCATTGATGGCGATATTTTTGATATCACCAATAAAAACAGACAACTTACAGCTCTTGATAGCACTATTGGCCGCAATAAAGCTGTTGTGTTAGGTGAACGTATTAAAGATATCGATCCGTCAATTCAGTTGCATATTTTAGAAGAATTTGTAATGCCAGAACGCGTTTGGGAAATTTTAAACGAATACAAACCCGATTATGTCATGGATTGTATTGATAGTTTATCACCTAAAATAGAATGGATCGCTGCATGCAAACGATTGAAGATTAGAATCATATCACACCTTGGTGCAGGTGGAAAAACAGATCCAAGCAAAGTAAAAGTAAGTTCGCTCGTTCAAAGTCACAACTGTAAATTAGGTTTGCAAGTGAAAAAACGACTCAAAAAACGTGGAATCGGTTTCAAAAGTGTGCGTTGTGTCTTTTCCGAAGAACAACAACAAAAAGATTCGTTAAAAATGACTGATGGTACCAATTTCAAACGTTCTTTCTATGGCACAGTAAGTTACATGCCGGCGCTTTTTGGATTAATGGGTGCAGCTGATGTTATTCGCTATTTAACTTCATTTGAGCGCAAAGAAAAAACCTAAAATTCATTAAAAAGACATTATATTCGTGCACCAAGAATTTTAAAATGAAAAGGAGACTTTATTATCCGATAGCTTTTTTATGTACATTTTTCATCGTTGGTTGCACGGCAGACGCAACAAACTCAGAAAAAGATGCGATTTCAGGAAATGTAGTTGTCAACGATGCGCATTCTTACTCCAACATCAAAGCTATTCGTACAAAACATTTACATCTTGAAATAGATGTCGATTTTGAACGAAAAAAAATATATGGAGTTGCACGCCATCAAATGGAACGATTGAATACTACCGATACAGCTATTTTTGATATCAATGGTCCGGAAATTCAAAAAGTAACCCTTGGTCCTAAAGGAAAGGAAAAAGAAACCAACTTTATCATTGGGCCTACTAAAGAATTTATTGGTCAACCTTTGAGTGTGAAAATCGATAAAAACACAACTCAAATCAACATTTATTACCAAACTACTGATAATGCTGCTGCAATTGATTGGTTAAGCCCATCGTTGACAGCTGGAAAAAAACATCCTTATTTGTACACACAAGGTGAAGCTGTTCTTACTCGAACATGGATCCCAATTCAATGTACGCCTGCGAATCGCATTACATATTCTGCTGATGTAACCGTGCCTTCCGATTTAATGGCAGTCATGAGTGCAAAAAATCCAACGGAAAAAAGTTCGGATGGTCATTATCATTTTGAAATGAAGAAACCCATTCCGGCATACTTAATAGCTTTGGCAGTTGGTAATTTAGCGTATAAAAAACTAGGTCCTAATTGCGGTGTGTATACCGAACCTGAAATGCTTGAAAAAGCTGCTTGGGAATTTACAGACTTACCAAAAATGATTAATGTTGCCGAATCGTTGTACGGACCTTATCAATGGGGGCAGTATGATGTTTTGGTACTTCCCTACTCGTTTCCTTTTGGGGGAATGGAAAATCCAATGCTAACATTTGCAAATCCGACACTTATTGCAGGAGACAGAAGTGCTGTTTCTGTAATCGCACACGAATTAGCACATTCATGGTCGGGAAACTTAGTGACGAATGCTAGTTGGAATGACTTCTGGCTGAACGAAGGATTTACTGTTTACTTCGAAAACAGAATCATGGAGGAATTGTACGGCAAAGAAATTGCTGACATTTTAGCTTTAGTGGAATTTCAAGAATTGGAAAAAGAAATTGCTCGCTTCAAAAAAGAAGGAAAAAATAACGATACACGATTGTTTTTAGACTTAACCGATCGTGATCCTGATGATGGAATGACATCAATTGCATACACAAAAGGAGCTTTTTTCTTAAAAACGTTGGAACGCGACTTTGGTAGAAGAAAATTTGATGCTTTTTTGACAAGTTATTTCAAGAAATTTCAATTCAAAACCATTACAACAAAAGAATTTGAAAAATACCTGTCCAACCAATTGATTGCACCAAACAATGTTCGTTTTAATGTAAAAAAATGGCTCTATGAATCGGGGTTGCCACGAACTTGTTATGCCATTCAATCGGCTCGTTACGACAAGATAAAACAATTAGCTACTGATTTTGCGAATGGTAAAGATATTTTCAAACGCCCAAAAAAGAAACGTGGCAAAAAAAGAGAGCCTGCATTAACCCGCGATTTTTATATGCCACAAGAATGGCAATTATTCATACGTGCTTTGCCAACAAATTTATCGGTGGAGAAAATGGCGTTATTGAATGAAAAACTTCGCTTTAACAGTTGGAAAAATGCAGAGGTTGCTACCGAATGGTTTGTGTTAAGTATAAAAACTGGATACCTTGAACCTCGTCATGAAATGGAGGAATTTCTTCTATTGGTTGGCCGACGTAAATTCTTATTACCTATTTATGAGGCATTGGCCAATTCAAAAGAGGGAAAAGAATGGGCGACAAAGGTGTACAAAAAAGCACGTGAAAATTATCATCCTATTTCAATAGGAACTATTGATGAATTGTTGGGATATAAAGCATAAAAAAAGGCGCAATAATCATTGCGCCTTTTTTGTTTTATGAATTCAATTAAAAACTCAATAATCCGAATTTCTCTTTCTTATTAAAACCAGAAATACGGAAATACATGAACATTTCATTATTGACATAATCAATTACAAAAAATTTAGGTACAGCAACCACTTTTGCTTCTTTTCTTGATAAATATAAATCTCTTACCAAATTACCATTTTCTAAATCTATTTCAACACGAGCTACACAATTATTTCTTCGAGTAGAAGTCATTGAATAAACGTATGGAAGATTTGTTAAAAATTTCCCAGCTGTACTGTAATTTTTCTTGTGATCGTTAAAATAAAAAACATAAGCATAATCAGTAAAATATCCACCAATACTACTTAAATAACCACCATCATTGATTGTATGTTGACGCTTAGATACTTTTTTTATCCAATCAAATGTACCGTTTTCTTGCACACGGTAAACAATGACATCGTTGTAATAATAATGGTAAGTTGTACGCGTATTTCCTTTGGAATCAGTAGTTGTAACAACAACCACATAATATTGCTCCATTGCAACAATAATTGCTCCATCCTTAGTTGTATGAACATCTCTAAAATCATACTTAGTCAATTGAGGGGTGCCTTTCCCTTTAGCTTCTAATTTGTTAGCTCTTTTCTTAGCACGGTCTGACCATCCTTCTGTAATAAAGTCTTTTTTAAATTCGCTGAATCCTTCGTTAATGATTGTTTTATTTCTAAAATCCATCTGGCAATAAAATGCACCTTTCGTAGCAACTCTATCTTCACCATACAAACCTGTGCACGTTAAAATTCGATTATCGTCTGAAGAAAATGTTAAATCAGTAACCGTTTTCTTTTTGAAATCAAGATCCATTTCTTCTAGTTCATCCCCTTTAATAAAACAAATAATATATTTTTTTAGTGATGAGAAATCACGCACACGACCTTTTGAATTGGTGTTGTACACTTTGATACCAACAAATAAATCACCTGTATTAGAAATGTAACGATTAGTAATGTCTGATTCTTTAGATCCGTATGGCGATTCGTATTCACCTTCACCAATTATTTCAAATGAATCGTCGAATATTTTGTATCCATATCTATCATTTTCAGTTTTATTTCCTGGAACAGCATACTCAACAACAAAATATTTTTTATTTTTTGACTGAATAATTTTAAAATAATCACCACGTTTAAATCCTTTCGGTGATTTGTATTCAATAACTAACTTAGGATTAGTTTCTGGAATACATTTTTTGTTATATATCTGGTAATATAACTTGTACATGCCATTTTTGCGATCTGTTATAAACACTACTACTTTGCCATCAACAACTATCATGTCATTAAATGAACCGGTGCCACCGTCAACTTTGTAGGATATTTTTTTAGTTTCTCCCTTTGAGAAATCATCGTAACGTGTTAAATAAGTAGAGCTAAATAATAATGAACCATTGTACGTTAAAGTATAAAAATCTTTTCCTTTGTCCGCAAAAATGGTTGACCCAAATCTACTTCCTTTGTATTCTGGACTCCACTCAATACGTTGGGCACTTAAAAAGTTAGCAACTACTAAAGTGAATAATAAAATGCTTTTCGATAATGTAAGTTTCATAAATGTTGTTTTCTTGTAAAATTAGTATTTAAACGATTGAATAACAAAAAGGTAGCTTTCAATTGAAAGAATCTATTTCAAACCCGCTAATTTTTCCGTTAATATTTCAATCTTTTGAATGGCATCAGCCTCTTTTTTTCGTTCATTCGTAATGACTTGTTCTGGCGCACCTGCTACAAATTTCTCATTACTAAGTTTACTCTGAACACTTTTCAAAAATCCTTTTGTATAGGCTAATTCTTCTTCCATTTTAGCTTTTTCGGCAACCAAATCAATGCTATCACCAAATGGAATAAAATATTCGTTTGCAGCTACTAAAAATGTGTTTGCGTTGGCTATTTTCTCATTAACATAATCAAGTTGGGTCAAATTACCCATTTTCACAACTACCGCGTCAAAAGCTTGGTCCAATTCGTTGTTCTTCTTTACGAAAAGATCCATTTTCACCTTGTTAGCGATATTGTTCTGCTTGCGGATGTTTCGGATATTGATAATAACTTCCTCAGCAACTGCGAATTGATGTAATACTTCTTTGTTGTACGTTGCTTCTTTTGGCCATGAAGCAATAATTATGTCTTCACCTTCTTTTCGTTCACGCAATAAATGCCATAATTCTTCTGCAATAAATGGCGTAAATGGTTGTAACAAGCACAATAATTGCTCAAAATAAACAATTGTTTGATCTAATGTAGCTTGATCAATTGGTTGTTCGTAACCTGGTTTTATCATTTCCAAATACCACGAACAGAAATCGTCCCATACCAATTTATAAATGGCCATCAATGCTTCTGAAATTTTGAATTTATTCATTAAATCATTGATGATAGCTAATTCGTGTTGGAAACGAGCATGGAACCATTCAATTGCTTTTACAGCTGCTTTTGGTTGTTCCATTTGTTTCACTTCCCAACCCATTACCAAACGCGAAGCATTCCATATTTTGTTGGTGAAGTTTCGTCCTTGCTCACATTGACTGCTGTCAAATGGCAAATCATTTCCAGCTGGAGATGAAATCAAAATACCCAAGCGAACGCCATCAGCACCATATTTTTCAATCAATTCAATTGGGTCAGGTGAATTACCTAATGATTTAGACATTTTACGCCCCAATTTATCGCGAACAATTCCAGTATAATATACATTTTTGAAAGGCAATTCGCCCATGTATTCATATCCAGCAATAATCATTCGAGCAACCCAGAAAAACATGATTTCTGGCGCTGTTACTAAATCATTCGTTGGATAGTAATACTTGATTTCTTCGTTATTCGGCTGTGTCAATCCATTAAAAACAGATATTGGCCATAACCAAGAAGAAAACCAGGTATCCAAAACATCTTCGTCTTGTTTTAAATCTGAAGCAGTCAAGGCATCATTTCCTGACTTCACTTTTGCAGCTGCAAGTGCTTCATCAATGGTGCGTGCTACCACAAATTCGTCCGAACCTGAGCCATAGAAAAACGCTGGAATACGATGTCCCCACCACAATTGGCGGGAAATACACCAATCTTTTACATTTTCCATCCAGTGGCGGTACGTGTTTTTAAATTTATCTGGGTGAAATGAAATAGTACCGTTCATTACATTGTCCAAAGCTGGTTGTGCCAGTTCTTTCATGGAAACAAACCATTGCAATGACAAACGAGGCTCAATCACACAATCTGTACGTTCCGAAAAACCAACTTTATTTATGTGGTCTTCCACTTTCACAAGGTATCCTTTTGCATCTAGTTCCTTTGCAATTTCTTTGCGTACATCAAAACGATCATTTCCTGCATAATGCAAGCCGTTTTCATTAACAATACCGTTATCGTGAAAAATATCAATGGTTTCTAAATCGTATTTTTTGCCTAATTCGTAGTCATTCACATCGTGCGCTGGAGTCACTTTCAAACATCCTGTCCCGAATTCCATTTCTACATATTCGTCAGCAATAATTGGAATAACGCGGTTTACTATCGGAACAATCACTTGTTTTCCTTGTAAATGCTTGTAACGCTCGTCATCAGGATGCACACATATGGCAGCATCACCCAAAATAGTTTCAGGACGCGTAGTAGCAATTGTTATCCATTCATCTTCCGTTCCAGCAATTTTATAACGCACATGAAATAACTTCGAATTGACTTCTTTGTAAATTACCTCTTCATCAGAAAGTGCTGTTTGTGCTTCGGGGTCCCAATTAATCATGCGAACACCTCGGTAGATTTTTCCCTTGTTGAATAAATCAATAAAAACAGTTATAACTGATTCCGAATATTCTGGATCCATCGTAAAAGAAGTGCGTTCCCAATCACAAGACGCACCTAATTTTTTCAATTGTTGCAGGATTACACCTCCGTATTTTTCTTTCCAATCGAATGCATGTCTCAAAAATTCATCGCGCGACAAATCAGATTTCTTAATCCCTTCTTGACGTAATTTTTGTACAACTTTTGCTTCAGTAGCAATGGAAGCATGATCGGTTCCTGGAACCCAACAAGCATTTTTCCCTTCCATACGCGCTTTGCGTACCAAAACATCTTGAATAGTATTGTTCAACATGTGCCCCATGTGCAAAACACCTGTTACATTTGGCGGAGGAATGACGACTGTAAAAGGCTCACGTTCATCTGGTTCTGAGTGAAAGTAACCTTTTGCCATCCAGTGGCTGTACCAGCGTTCTTCTGCTAAACGTGGTTCGTACGTCTTTGGAATTTCCATGTTGTAATTTTTGAGGTGCAAATATAGGTTTTTACAGCAACTTATGGAAGAGAAAGCACTTGAAAAAAGCTGCTTGAAATTCATTCCTGTCGTTTGTCGTTTCGCTTGAATACTTATATTTGTTCAAATACTCAACATGAAACAAGTCCTTAAAAAGTTGTTGCAAAGCATTGGAATTACCACTGAAATGTTTTTCGCGCTTATTGCATGCTATTTTACACTATTCTTTGTTCTAGCACCTTTTACGATTGATAAAATCAACACGTCAGCTGCAGCACGACACGAAGTCATTATTATTCCAGAGGGAATTCACACAGATATTTTATTACCTATTCGATCAAAAACAATTGATTGGGGAAAAGAATTGTACCTAGAAAACGATTTAAAAGTAGATACATTTCAAACGCATTTGAAATTCGGATACGGCGATAAAAACTTCTTTCTACAAACAAAAAATTGGGGTGATTTAACCGCGAAAACATTGTTTCGAACAATTTTCGGTATCAATGAAGGTGCTATTCATGTTAACCTTTGCTCGACACGAGATTTGGACACATCAAAAATCATCACCTTGCATTTAAGTGACAAGCAGTTTCACAAACTGATTCGCTTTATAAAACGCAGTATTAAATGGTCAAACGGATATCCAGAAAAAATCACGAATCATCCGTATAGTCACTATGATTTTTTCTTTAACTCAAGCAAAGATTACTCGGTAGCTTACACATGTAACTGTTGGACGAACGAAGGACTCCAATCGAGCGAGCAAAAAGCAGGATTTTGGACGCCTTTCAAAGAATTGATTTTTTCAAAATATCAGCCATAAAAAAAGCGCAACTAAATAGCTGCGCTTCAATTTTATTAGTTAAGCTCGTTTAAATCATCGTTTAAATTCGATCGTAAACTTGCTTTTTGTGTCTTTAAAAACTAATTTATCAGCTGTCATCTCGTATTTGTAGACGATTTCATTCGTTTGATCTACAATTGTGATTTGTTTTTTCTCTGCGTCAAGCTTGTAAGCTGATTTATTTGAAGAAGGACTTTTTGGATTATTGCTTGCTACAGTAACATTTTTTGCATCAAACTTAAATGTTGTTTTCAACATCAACTCCATGTCTTTTTTGAAATCTCTTCGGAAGGTTGCCTCCGTCATGTTCATCATTGCTAACTGCTGCCCCATTTCTTTCAACGTACGATTTATGATTTCTTCCTGTTCAGCTGGAACATCAGATATCTTCACTGATTTGTCATCTGCAACTCGTGAGAAATGCCATTCTCCTAATATCATTTCCTTGTCTGGTTTTGAACAAGAAACGACCAACAATGCCGTAAAAGCAACTAAAAATAATTTCATATAAATTTCTTATAAAAATGTAAATATACTATATAAATCGGAATTCAAATTGTATTGAAAACCTGAGTAAATGAAGTTTATTGATTTTTAACGTTCCATTCGTTTTAATCCGATGCGCTTACGTGGTATGTCAATTTCAATCACCTGGACACGAACATGTTCGTGCAATGCAATGAATTGTGACGGATCCTCCACATATGTTTCAGCTAAATTAGACTTGTGAATTAATCCGTTTTCTTTCAAACCGATATTTACAAAAGCACCGAAATTAGTCACATTGGTCACAATTCCATTCAACTGCATACCTACAATTAAATCGTCGATGGTTTTAATCGAACTATCAAATTCCAATACTTTTACTGTTTTTCGAGGGTCGCGTCCTGGCTTCTTTAATTCACTTACAATATCGTTGAATGTAAACAGATCAATAGCTGGGAATTCTTGGTGTTTCAACCCATTAATGAGCGCCTCGTTTCCGATTAATTCACGAACTGTAACGCCGCTTTTTTTCGCCATTGTTGCGACAACACCATACGATTCTGGATGAACCGAAGAATTGTCCAATGGATTATCACTATTCCGCACACGTAAAAAGCCAGCTGCTTGCTCAAATGCTTTGTCCCCTAATCGCTTTACTTTTTTCAAGTCTTCACGCGATTGAAAAGCTCCATTTTCATTGCGGTGTGTTACAATGTTTTCAGCTAACGAATTGCCTAAACCAGATACATAACTCAACAAATAAGGTGAAGCTGTATTTAAATCGACGCCAACAGAATTAACTGCAGAAATCACAACATCGTCCAACGCGTCTTTTAGTTGCGACTGGTTGACCTCGTGTTGGTATTGCCCTACACCTACTGATTTTGGATCAATTTTCACCAATTCAGCTAAGGGATCCATTAACCTTCTTCCGATTGAAACCGCACCTCTGACAGTTACATCATAATCAGGGAATTCTTTGCGTGCAATAGAGCTTGCAGAGTAAATTGAAGCACCATCTTCACGTACAGAAAACACGGTCAAATCACGATCAAAACGCGTGTGTTTGATAAAATGTTCTGTTTCTCGACCAGCTGTACCGTCGCCAATTGCAATTGCTTCAATTTTATACGCTTGAACCAATTGTGAAATTTTCGCGCTTGCTTTGTCGCGTTCGTTTTGCGGTGGATGCGGAAAAATAGTTGTATTAGTTAATAAGCCACCATTTTCATCCAAACACACAACTTTACATCCTGTTCTAAATCCCGGATCTAATGCAAGAATACGTTTATTTCCAAGTGGTGGCGCCAAAAGCAACTGCTTTAAATTAGTTGAAAAGACACTTATTGCTTCTTTGTCCGCTTTTTCTTTTGCCCGTGTCAATAATTCGTTCTCAAGTGATGGTGCCAACAAACGAGTGTAAGCTTCCTTGCAGGCTTGCGCAACAATTTTACCGCAATCATCAGCTGATTTCACAAAAAATCGTTCCAATTGATCGATCGCAAGTTCTTTTTCTGGTTGCGCCTTTATGGTTAGAATCCCTTCTCTTTCGGCACGAATTATTGCTAACAAGCGATGTGAAACCATTTTATAAACAGGCTCAGAGAACGAAAAATAATCGCGGTATTTTGCACCATCTTCCTCTTTGCCTTTTACTAATTTCGTATTTAATATTGCTTTGCGTTGAAATGTTTGACGCAAGCGATCCCTTGAAACAGCATTTTCATTTATCCATTCAGCAATAATATCGATTGCACCTTGCAACGCTTCTTCTTCTGAGTTAACCTCTCCTTTCACAAATCGTTCTGCCATTACTTCAGGAACTCCACCCTTTTGGGACATGATCATTTTTGCTAAGGGTTCTAAACCTAATTTTCGAGCCTTTTCACCACGTGTTAAACGCTTTTGTTTAAAAGGCAAGTATATATCTTCTAATAGTACTGCATCAAAGCAATTGGTTATTTTAGCGGCTAACTCCTCCGTCCATTTTCCTTGTTCTATAAGTGCATTGAGAATTGTCTGTTGTCGAGCCGTGATTTCATCGTATTGCTTAGCAACATCACGAATAGCGCTAATCTCAACCTCATCTAATCCTCCTGTCATTTCTTTTCGGTAACGTGAAATAAAAGGAACTGTTGCTCCTTCTGATAAAAGAGCTAATGTACTTGTAACGGATTTTAAAGCTAGTCCAATTGAATTGTGGACAAAATTATTTTTAAGCATAAAGGCAAATATATTGAATTAAACGTCAAATGGACACCCTGTAAAAACGAAAAAAAAGATAATCCTAAAGCAACTATTAAACCAGTTTCGTAGTTTTACAAGAAACAAACACCAATGAACATGAAAAAAATCTTAACGTTACTCATTTTGCTTGTAGGTTTCCAGCAACTTGTTTTTGCTCAAGCTAACAACATGAGTATTTTTCCAGACTCCATATCGGGTTGTACCAACAAGTTATACATTTATGTAACAAATGGTTCGCTACCTGAAAGTAATGGAGCACTTACTGTTAATTGGGGTGACGGTACAATTGATACAATCAATTTCACAATTCCTGTAGCTAATAATTATTTTTACCACATTGCTGAACATGGATATTTAGTTCCTGGAAATTATACAACAGTAACAACTGGTTATAGTGGCACAAGTGCTTCTTTTTTTAGCGCAGGCACAGGGATAATTACACCTGTTCAAGCATTAAGTGCAGCAACTTGCGGTTATATGTATGTTAGTACATACCAATCATCACCATCAATGGTAAATTACACCAATGCCCCTTTGGATTTTATAGACTCAAACGGCGTTGTTACAACAATTGCTGGAAGCACTTTAAACAATGGCTATTACCAAGGACTAAATCCTCTAACTGCTCCATACACAGTAATGGTGAATCCTACTTGGTTATCAGCAAATGGATTGATCCAAACCTCTGCGAATATTACAATTACATCATTCAATCCATCCGGAATGGCAGTTCCAGGTCAAGGATCATTTACAGTTAGCTGCAATGTGCCAGCTGCTAATCCAGATTTTGCAATAGCATATCAATGGGCGTTTAACTTTGTTGCTCCTCTCCAATCAGGAAATTTACATGTGCAAATTTGTAATCTCGCTTGTTCGGACACGTCTAACGCAAGTGTTCAAATTGTCATGCCACCAAATTTTATTCCCACGACAACATATTTAACAAATCCAGCTATTACTGGTAATTTGTTAACTTTTGATTTATTGAATTTGAGTGATTGTGCTAGTTTAAATATTCCATTCACATTTCCAGGAACTACGCCTGCAGGCACTGTTTTTAACTTCGTTACAACAGTTTTTAATGTGAATGATAGTTACCTATTCAACAATTGTGATACAGTTTATGGACTTGTCCGCAATTCATACGATCCAAATTTTAAAGATGTTGACAAATATGTTTATATTGATGTGAACACAATTGAAACACTTAATTATGTTGTACATTTTCAAAATGATGGGAATTCAGCAGCAATGAATGTTATTGTTCAAGATACCATCGATGCAAAATTAGATTTAGCTACTTTCCGATTAATTGCAGCTGATCATGCTGTATCAGTAAACATTAATCCAACAACACGTGTCGTTACGTTTTCATTTAACGGAATTAATTTATTACCAAGTAGTCAAAACTTAGCTGCTTCACAAGGGTTCTTCACATATAGTATTCGTGAATTACCAGGGCTTGCTATGCAATCAGAAATAAAAAATACTGCTTACATCTATTTTGATTTTAATCCAGCAATTGTAACCAATACAACAAGTAATACAAACAGTGCTGTTGGAATCAATGAAAATGAAAACACGCTATTAACGGTTTATCCAAATCCAGCAAACAAGTCAATTTCATTTGTTGGAGCCGACGTTGATAAAGCAACTATTTTCGACTTGAGTGGTAAAAAAATCGTCACATTAGCGAGTGTTATCAATAATAACATACCATGTAATGAACTTGAAAATGGGGTTTATACGATTATTTTAACAACTGATAAAGGACAATTTACGCAACGTCTGATTATCCAACATTAAAACCACAAAACCTAAAAGAAAGCGTCTGGAAGTGAAATTTCAGACGCTTTTTTATGTTAAGGAATCTTAAACAAATAAACTAATATCAATCAAAAGGCTTATTTTCACTAAAAAAATGAAAATTTTCATCGGTATACTTACTTTTTTTATTTTCGGTTTTACTGTTTTGAGACAGGATTCATTTACTGGAATTGCAAGTTACTACCACGATAAAATGCACGGAAATAGAACCGCATCTGGCGAAAGGTATCACAAAGACAGTTTGGTATGCGCTCATGCTAGTTTTGCATTTGGGACTCGATTAACAGTCACAAATCTAAAAAACGATTCTATGCGTGTGATCAAAGTAATTGATCGCATAAGTAAAAAATCAAATCACATTATCGATGTAAGCTCTGGTGCAGCAAAGCAATTAGGTTTTTATCGGGATGGCGTAGCACGCGTGAAAATTCAAGTTATGAAATAAAAATCCCTACTTTTACTTCATGTTTGAATCTTTGACTATTATAGATTGCTCGACTGTTTTAGCAGGACCATCTGTAGGTACTTTTTTTGCAGAATTAGGTGCACGTGTAATAAAAATCGAACACCCTAATAATCCCGACGTGACGCGCTCGTGGAAACTTTCTACAGAAAAAACTACAGGTATTTCTGCTTATTTTAGTTCCGTCAATTACAAGAAAACATACCAACAATTAAATTTATCCAACGCAAGTGATCGATCGGAATTACTTTCGCTTTTATCCAATGCAGATATTTTTATTAGTAATTTCAAAAAAGGAGATGCGGAAAAATTTGCATTGACTCCTGAATTACTTCACACAATTAATCCGCGTTTAATTATTGGTAAAATAACTGGATTTGGTGATGAAAGTGATCGCGTTGCTTACGATTTGATTTTACAAGCCGAAACAGGATACATGTCCATGAACGGGACAGCTGCAAGTGGCCCAACAAAAATGCCCGTTGCTCTAATTGATGTTTTAGCTGCTCATCACTTGAAAGAAGGGATATTAATAGCGCTTTATAACCGTTTAGAAACCAACAAAGGAGCAGTCGTCTCGGTATCACTTTACGATGCAGCCATTGCTTCATTAGCTAATCAAGCAGCAAATTTTTTAATGGCTGGTCATGTGCCACAACGAATAGGTAGTTTGCATCCGAATATTGCTCCATACGGAGAAATATTTGAAACTATCGATAACCAATTGATCACTTTTGCTATCGGAAGCGACCGCCATTTTGCAGGCTTGTGTGATTTTTTAAAAATCACACAACTTACAGCTGATGCTCGATTTATTAGCAATAGTGATCGTGTTCAAAACCGCACGGAATTGTTTGCATTACTTCAAAATGAAATTCGAAAACAACCAGCTTTGGAAATTACGCATGCAATGGAGCGATTGGCTATTCCTGCTGGAATTGTGAAAGATTTAGCGACTGTTTTTGACTCAACAGAAGCACAAAAATTAGTACGTACAGAGAACATTGAGAATCAAGTTACCAAAAGAGTTTCACAAATTGCTTTTAAAATTAACGAATGATTAGTATTAGAACACCTGAAACAGAGCAAGAATGGGAAGCTTACTATGATTTGCGCTACAGAATATTACGCGCTCCTTTGAATCAATTAAGGGGATCAGAACGGAATGAAGGTGATGTAACAGGAATACATTTTGCGCTTTATGAACATCATTCGTTGATTGCCGTCGCACGATTGGATAAATTGGATCATAACGTATTTCAAGCACGGTGGGTTGCAGTTGAAAATAATCAGCAAGGAAAAGGATATGGCAAACTAATCATGGAGGCAATGGAGGCCAAAGTGAACGCATTAGGAGGTAAATCAATCATGCTTCAAGCACGAGATTATGCTGTCGATTTTTATTTGAAACTTGGGTATACTGTCATTGCCCCATCGTTTAAATTGTTTGATGTCTTACTACACTTTGAAATGAAGAAAGAGTTATGTTAAGCAAATTTTAACTGGAAGTGAAATCCGTTTTTGTAGGCAATTTTATACCTTCCATTCAATTGATTACACAAACCTTGCACCAAGGACAAACCATTACCAGCTATTGCTTCAAAATCTAACTTTTCAGTTCCATTATCGGTATAAATTAATAGCACCTGTTCGTTTGAACATGTCAACGAAATAGCTGCATGTGCAACTTCGATTGAAGGCAATGTATGTTTTATCGTATTGCTAATCAACTCATTTAAAATTAACCCTACTAATATAGCTTTGTCATTACTCAATTTTAATGTTTCACAATGTAAATTAAAATTCATTTTATCTTTAGAAACAAAGTAGCAATTCTTAACATGATAAATAATTTTTGACAAATAAGTATGCATTTCAATACCATCATTGAAAGCTTGAAGCGACACAAATGCATGGAAATCAGCTATTGTTAGTAATTGCTGAATACTATTCGTAAAGATGTTTTTATGATAATCGTCTTGACAACTTTCTCGTTTTAATCGCAAATAACTAGCAGCGATTGAAATGTTATTTTTAATGCGGTGGTTCATTTCGTTCATGATTTGTTGTTGCAAATTCAATTTACGTTCTAATGACTTTATTTTTCGCTCAAAAAAAACAGGTTTATTTGCGACTAACTCGTGCTCTTTTACTGCAATAAATGTTGTTTTTTGTTGCCCTAATAGCTGGACATAAAACCGAACTTTTAATTTCCAATATTCTAAATTGACTTGAATAAAAATCGTTTTTTGTTTGATCTCATTCAACGGGACATTATTAAAAAAACGTAGAACTTCGTTTGGATTAATGCCCGATAAATCAAAAATTCCGGATATTTCACTGTTTTCGAGATCAAATAGGACTTGAATTTCTTTAGAAATGTGAACAAAACGACCTTTGTTATCAATAACAATATTTCGATTCTCCACAAAATCAAATGTAGTATCACCCATTGAAACTAATTCGTTTCTTAGCATAGTAGTAGTAATTTTCAGCTAAAGTAAGAAAGCATAGTCGAATTTTGTCATTTAAATTCAATTTAATGATTAACTTTTTTTTATCTCCTTTTCAACCGCTTGATTATAAGAAAAATTGTAATTTAGTAATATGAAAAAAATTGTTTCGCTTTCATTTGCAATTTGCACATTGCTAGTAATTACTAATTGCAAGAAAAAACCTAGTAATACTGTTGAAACTGGTTCAGCATCCATCGTATTGAATCATTTTTGGGAAGATTCTGTTTTTCAATTAGGAACAATATATAGGAATGCAGTCACATCAGATACTTTTAATTTTGAAACTTTTAAATATTACTTAAGTAATGTTCAATTAAAAAATACAGCTGGTAATTGGATTCGTTTAAATGATAGTTACTTTTTAGTTGATTTATCTGATACTACATCTAAAAACTTGGTATTAAAAAATGTACCAAAAGGCAACTACACTGCATGTTCAATTTTATTTGGAATTGACAGTTTACATAATATTTCTGGCGCTCAAACAGGTGTTTTATCTCCAACAAATGGTATGTTTTGGAGTTGGAATACCGGTTACATCATGTTAAAAATGGAAGGGCTATCTCCAAATAGCTCATCCAATGATTTTGCATTTCATGTTGCAGGATTTGAAGGACCATTCTCGGTGTTGCATCGCAAAGAAATAGACTTTGATGGTGCTGTTTTGAACGTATCAACAAATCATCCAAAAATAGTTGTAGACGTTGCGGTAAATGAACTATGGAACAATATTCCAAGTTTAAGTATATCAAGTTTTGTTCAGTCAGTTGGACTGAAATCACGCGATTTAGCTTATTCATTTACTAATAGCTGGTACTTTAAACAGTTAGAAAATTAACATGCGGTATTTATTCGTTTGCTTCATTCTTGTTTCAATTGTCATTTCTTGTAAAAAAGATTTGATTGAAAACACTTTTGTATTCAACTATTCAAGTAGTTTTCCTACTCCAGTTTATAATGTCAATGAACATGACTTTTCATACAATAAGTTCAATTTGGGTAGAACACTTTTTTATGATAAAATACTGAGTGTCGACAGCACTATATCTTGTTCCAGTTGTCACGAACAACCACATGCATTTGCTGGACATAGCGGTGCCTTTAGTGAAGGTGTTAATGGTCAAATTGGAAATAGAAATTCGCCATCTATAGCAAATGCTGCTTGGATACCAAAATTCATGTGGGATGGTGGAATTAATCACATAGAAGTTATGCCAATAGGTCCAATAACCAATCCTATTGAAATGCATGAAACAATTGAAAATGTTCTGATCAAACTTAAGCGTTCAACAAAATATCAAACTCTTTTTAAAAAAGCATTTGGTAATGAGACAATTACCGATCAAAAAATGCTCCAAGGGTTGAGTGCATTTATGGCAATGATTGTAAGTGACCAGTCAAAATATGACAAAGTGATGCGCGGCGAAACAAGTTTTTCAACCACCGAACAAACTGGTTTTGATTTATTCAATCAAAAATGCAGCTCTTGTCACAGCGGTCCTCTTTTTACGGATTATTCTTTTAAAAACAATGGTTTAGACCAATCATTTTCAGATATTGGTCGTGGATTAATCACACAAAACGTATTAGATAATGGAAAATTCAAAACGCCATCTTTGCGCAATGTCGAATTAACCTATCCATACATGCACGATGGTCGTTTTTACAACTTAACACAGGTGCTTGACCATTATTCGAACGGCATTCAACAGTCGTCTACATTAGATCCAAGTTTACAAAACGGAATCCCATTAACAAGTTCTGAGAAAACTGCATTGATTGCGTTTTTAAAAACCTTAACCGATTATGAATTATTGACAAATAGATGGTTAGGTGAACCTAGGAACTAAAAAGGGACAGTCAATCAACCGTCCCTTTCTCTATTTATTTTAGTAAAAACTACTTTGTAACTTTTTGCTTTTTAACTTTTTTGAATAAGATTCCATCTGCTTCAAAATTGAAAGAATATTCAGGTTTCTTGATTTTTTCAATTTCAGCTTCTGATTTTCCTGCATCTTGAGCAAAATGTTTCAAATCTTCCACTTGAACTGTATCCATATAAGCTAAACCATGTAAATAAGCTGTTGATCCTATTTTTGTATTCAATGGTATCGTGAAATGATCTTTGAAGCGCACCATGAATGTTTCCCCATTTCCACGATCTATATTTACCCAACAACCAGCATTGGAGCAAACTTCAGTTATTTTACCTTCAAAAGTAAATTCTTGGTCGCCATTTTCAGCTTTGAATTGACGCAACATTTCTTGAGTTGAAATAGCTTTTGAATCGTCAACTTCGAATGGGCCAAATGCTTTTATTTCAATAGTCTCAACTATTTCATTGTTTGTTCCACAAGCTGTCAATATAACAAATCCAATTGCAGCGCTAATGTGTTTGATAGTAATCATGTTAGACTATTATTTCAGGTATTTATCAAATAATTCCGTAAAGGTTAACTTTTCAGCACCCACTAAAAAATCTTGTACATCAAGTGAAAGCATGATACGATTGATAACTTGTAGATTGATGGTGTCTTTTGATAACATGGTTAATCGCAACGTATGAGTTGTAGGATTATAAACTGTTGTGAAATAATCTTTGTAATATGAACTAACTGCATCTACTTGCTTGGAAGTAATATCATTTGGAAGTACAAACACATACTGACTAGATTTTTTACCCGCTGATAGGTCTTCTTTTGAGATCGTTGCTGTTTTTTGCGCAAATGAAAAAAGTGAAGCAACACTTATAACAAATAATAAAATAATTTTCTTCATGATTTATTGTTTTGTTTAAAACGTAAAATATTCCTTGAAAGTTGTATTCAATTCATAAAAATACAACAATTTTACAAAAAAAACAATGGCAACCTTATTGAATTTTCACGACGAACACAAAATTGAAGCTGGATGTGATGAGGCTGGGAGAGGCTGTCTTGCAGGTCCAGTTGTTTGTGCTGCAGTAATTTTACCGAAAGATTTTGACCACCCGTTTTTGAATGATTCCAAACAAATCAGTGTTTCAAAACGTGATTTATTACGCAACATAATTGAAAAAGAAGCTATCGCCTATGCTGTGTGTTTTATGGATGAACAATCAATTGCTAGCTTAAACATTTTAAAAGCTAGCTTAAAAGGCATGGCATTAGCTGCAGAAAAATTATCTGTCAAACCAGAATTGTTGCTCATTGACGGAAATAAAACATTGATTCACACAACCATTCCCTCCATTGCTTTTATAAAAGGTGATGGAAAATACAAAGCAATTGCTGCAGCATCGATTTTAGCCAAAACATACCGTGATGAATACATGGAAAAATTACATCACGAGTTCCCCGAATACGATTGGAAAACAAATAAAGGCTATCCCACTAAAAACCACCGTGCTGCAATACGCGAATACGGCGCAACTATGCATCACCGTATGGGATTCAACCTACTTGGTGACGCTCAAACAAGCTTGGATTTGTAGTAAACAGTGTATTGTTAACTAAAACTCAAGGTAATTGTTTGTTCAGTACCTTTTCCATGTATTTTTGATGTATAAAATTGTATATGTTTAATCGCACGTTTCTTCTTTTTTTAGGCGCCATCTCAATTGCTTGGATTGGTTACATGGGTGTAAACCTTATTTCTAGTGCAGTTGCACCCTACCCCGCAAATGTTTTCACCATAGCTGACACTTCAGTAATTGTAATTCATCATCCCGAAGAAGTTGACTTAGACAATCCACAATTACAAGTAATTCAAGACAACCCCTTTTTTCAACAGTTACTTTCAAAGACAGAACGTGTGCAACACTTTTACTTTTCCGGAAATCGTAAACTAGTTGTATTAGAACGCAGTAAACCATGGACCATCAAAAACATGGAACGCTATTTCGATGCTTTTGGCTACAGTGTTCGTTTTGACAATGCTAAATCATTCAACTTGTCGAATGGTTGGAAAGGAAAGTACACCGATAATTACTTACTACTATCTGAAAATGAATGGGATGAACAAGCAGACAAATCGATTAATTGGAAATTTGTAGATCGAAAATGTTCTGCAAGTATTCTTCACAATACAGGTGTTTCGTTTTCAATTGAAAACAGCTATTTCATTGATAAAAACAATGTAAAATACATTTCAATTACTAATTCCAAAGCATTACCGTTAGTTAACGACCAAGAAGTGTTTCAAGAATTTATTCCTGCCGATTTTACAGCTTACACATTTTATGAAACAACGTTATTACAGCAGCTTTCTCCAACTAAAAACCCAATGTACGAATGGCTGCGTTATGGATTAGCTATCATTGAAGTGGGTACTGAAAAATGTATCGTAACCGACTTTAAAAACGGGCAAGATCCTATTGCTATCCTATCTTCTTTTATAGACGAATCAGATGGATATGCAACTGAGAAAAATGCTCAAATTCATAACTGTTCAATGCCAAAAGAACTAAACATTGGAAAAAACTGGGAAATTGAAGTATTCAATAATGTTGCATTAATAGCAAAAGACAAAAGCGCTATCGATAAAATAATTGGTGCGTATGAAACAGGAAATACCTTAGCTCAGGCAAATTTGAGACGAGACAATGTTTTTTCAGCTACTCCTAAAAAAGTGAGCTATCGATCAATTACGGCTGAACAACACGTAACGAAGAGTTATTTGACAAATACCATTCACACTGTTGAAGAAAATTATTTGACATCTGATGAGAAACAAGCTGAAAACAAGGATGTTGTGAAACAATTGAACCCAATTCGATTGGATGCGTCAGTAAACGCAATTATTCCGATTCAAGGTTCGCAATTTGTCTACGCTACAACTAGTTCGAATTCTGTTTATTACTTAAATAGTTCAGCTATTGTGTGGTCAAATTCAATCAGCGGTCAAATTATTGGTTCTCCTTTTATCATTCCAAATACTGGACAGCTTGTCGTAACGGCAAGTGACGGGATAAGCATTTTCAACAAAGATGGAAGTTTGCAAAATGGTGCACCAATAGCACTTTCTAACACCCTTTCAGCAGCAGAATTAATTACTTGGAAAGGACAATACCATTTGGCGGTTGTTGCGAATAATTCACTTGCTGTATATGCTACAAATGGAAAGAAAATAGCAAGCACAAACTGTTCCATTGCAGCGGGACAAGATATAGCCTTGGCTATTCAAAGTAAAAAAGGTGAGCTCATTGGGCATGTTATACAAAATGGTGTTTGGTCATCGTACAACATTAACCGCAAACGCGTATTGAAAAACCAACAAATTGGAGAAGGGAAATGGTTTTTTGTTAAATCTGCTAATACCATCGCTGCAGTTGGAATGAGTCAACGCAAATTTATTCGTGTTACTGAAAATGGTCGCTCTAGTGTGCTTGTTGGTAACATAAGTAATGTCATTCGTCAAGCTCAAAAGGATAATGAAGCCTTGTTTTTTGTATACCAACAGCAACGAATTTATGTCATTTCTAATACGGGTGAAATAGTTACACAATTTGATACACGTGTAAGACGCATCGAAGATGCATATTTAGCAAAATTAAGTTCTGGGAAAACACTCGTTTCTTTGGTAGATGGAATTTCAAACAATAGTTACCTCTATAGTTTGAATGGAAATGACTTAGGAAAACAACAATTTGAAGGGTCGAAAAAAATTGCTTTACATGAACAATCAGATGGTCAATTGGTATTGATCTCTCAAGCGAATAATTATTTAATACGCTACGTAGTTTATTAATTTCATGATAGCCAAACTTCTTGCCATAAAGTCCCGATGGAATTTAGCGCTGCTTAGTGGAGCGTTGTTTGTATTGGCTTTTCCGGAAATCGGATCGTTATCTCCACTTGTATTTATTGCGTGGATACCGCTATTAGCTATTGAACAACGCATCATCCATGAACAACAACCTGCACGAAAACTTTTTTTACCAGCTTATTTGGCATTTTTCAGTTATAACCTTGGCACAACTTGGTGGATCTGGAATGCAGACAAAGGAGGTGCGGTACTTGCGATTTTAGCAAACAGTTTATTGATGACTGTTGCATTTCAAATTTATCACCTTCTCCATAAAAAACTAGGCAATAAATGGCAACTTGTAACATTTGTTAGCACATGGCTTTGTTTTGAATATTTACATTTTCATTGGGAATTATCGTGGCCATGGTTAACGCTTGGCAATATATTTGCAGTATGTCCATCACTAGTTCAATGGTACTCGTATACGGGTGTACTTGGCGGTTCGTTGTGGATATTAATTGCAACCATGTTGTTATTTCGAATAGCGACAAATAAAAGTGTCAACCAGAAAAAAAATGCGCTAATTTTTGGTTTGGTCCTATTTGTGCCAATTATCATTTCACTAGTCAGTTATTTTTCATCTTCAACTTCAGGTGTACCTTACCATGTAAGTGTTGTTCAACCCAACGTTGATCCCTACAACGAAAAATTCTCAGGTTCAGACAGTGAACAATTTAATAAAATCGTTGCGTTAATTCGTTCACACGCTCAACCAAACACCCAACTAATAATAGCACCAGAAACTGCATTGTATCCCAATTATTCATTGGATGAAAATGAATTAGCGCGGTTTCCTTACAGTAGTTATCAATTTGACCAACCCATTCAAGCATTACTCAATTCATTCCCGAATTCTGGATTATTAATAGGCGCTTCAACTCACGCAATTTTTGATACTCAAAAAAGTAATGCTTCCAAATTTAACGAACAATCTGGTACCTATTCAGAAAGCTACAATAGTTCCGTTTTGTTTTCACAGCATCAAAAGACGCAAATAATTCACAAATCGAAGCTTGTATTAGGTGTAGAGAAAATACCGTTTGGTTCGATATTTCCATTTTTAGAAAAAATGGCCATCAATTTGGGTGGTACATCGGGTTCTCTTGGAATTGAAAAAACTCCAAAAGTATTCAATCATGATAACACGATCATCGCACCGCTTGTTTGCTACGAATCAATTTATGGTGCATTCAATGCAGCGCAAGGAAAACAAGGCGCTTCATTCATTGCTGTTATTACCAATGACGGTTGGTGGGGCGACACACCTGGTTATCGACAACATTTTGACTTTTCACGCTTACGAGCAATCGAAAATAATCGATGGGTTGTCAGAGCTGCAAATACGGGTAAATCAGGAATCATTTCGAACAAAGGTGACGTAATGGTGGAAACAAATTGGTGGGAAGCAACGGGATTCAACTATCAAATTCAGTTGCAACACAATACAACAATTTATCAATTACTCGGGGATTACATCGGAATTATTGCTTGTATTATTTTTACATTCCTGATTTTCATTTCTTTCTTAATTAAGTCTTTGAAAAAAGAAAATGTTGTAAAGACAAATTAATTCATTACTTATTGTAATTCGTACAATATTTGTTATTTTCGACAAAAAGTAATGTTATGAACCGTTATATTCTTGTTTTAAGTGCGCTAATTGGTTGTTTATCCGTTGCGATTGCACAAAAAATACCAACGAACGAAGCTATAGAGAAACGTATAGAACTCATTATGAGTAAAATGACTTTAGCTGAAAAAGTTGGGCAAACGTGTCAAATTACTTTGGATGCAGTTTTAAAAACTGATGCAAATGGTCGTACAATTGAACCTGCAACAATTGATCCTCAAAAACTAAAAACAGCACTTGAAACCTATAAAGTAGGTTCCATATTAAATGTTAGTTCGCATACCTTAACGCAAAAAGAATGGATGACTTTGTTGCCTGTCGTTCATGAAAGTTATTTAAAAAAGCAAAGTACAATTCCTGTTTTATATGGCTTAGATGCCATTCACGGAGTAAATTACACAGTTGGTGCGACTTTATTTCCCCAAGAAATTGGATTAGCTGCAACTTGGAACAGATCATTAGCAACTTCTTTTGGACAAGTAACCGCTTATGAATTGCGAGCTAGCGGTATTCCATGGAATTTCTCGCCTGTTTTGGATTTGGGTCGTCAACCGCTATGGTCACGATTCTTTGAAACGTTAGGAGAAGATCCATATTTGGCAGCACAATTAGGTCAACATGTTATTAAAGGATATCAAGGTACAAATTTATCTGGAGCAAATAATGTTGCTGCTTGCATGAAACATTTTGTTGGTTATAGTTATCCACTTTCAGGAAGAGATAGAACACCCGCATGGATTCCAACTAATATTTTAACGGAACTTTACTTACCCCCTTTCAAAGCAGCAGTAGATGCAGGTGCAATGACCGTCATGATAAATAGTGGTGAAGTCAATGGAATTCCTGGACATATCAATCATCATTTGCTTACTGAAGTATTAAAAAAAGAATGGGGATTCAATGGATTTGCCGTATCCGACTGGGAAGATTATTTGTTTTTACGCGATGTTCATACTGTTGCAAAAGACCACAAAACTGCTATTGCGCAAGCTATGAATGCAGGTTTGGACATGAGTATGGTTCCAAATAACCCGCAATACCAAGAGTACTGTCAATTGTTGACAGAGGCAATGAACGAACAGCTCATTCCGATGGAACGTTTGGACGATGCTGTTAAACGAATTCTACGTGTAAAACTACTGTTAGGTATTTTTGAAAAACCTTATACGAAAGCGAGCGATTATCCAGATTTCGCGAGTGCAAAACACCAACAACTTGCTTTGCAATCTGCGGAAGAATCAATTACCTTGCTTAAAAACGAAGCTCAGCTTTTACCCTTAAAAAAAGGACAAAAAATACTCGTTACGGGACCAACAGCAAACAACCTGACATATATTAATGGTGCTTGGACACACACATGGCAAGGAGTTGATACAGCTTTTAACACCAAAAACCGTTTGACAATCAAAGCAGCACTTGAACACTTAAATGGGAAAGAAAATGTTGCCTACTCCGAAACAGTAACTTTGGGGTTTGAAAATGGTTGGGAAAAATGTAACACAAAACCATTTGGCGATTTTGAGCAAAAAGCATTAGCTAGTGACGTAATAGTCATTTGTTTGGGTGAAAATCCTGGAACTGAAAAACCTGGAGATATTCGCGGTTTGGATTTGCCAAAAGAACAACTCGACTTGGTTCATTTTGCAGCTACATTGAATAAACCAATTATTGTTGTGCTAACAACAGGTCGTCCACGTGTTATTCATCCAATAGTTGATGAAACATCTGCCATTATTCAAACCTATTTACCAGGAGATTTTGGTGGCGAAGCATTGGCAAATATTATCTTTGGCATCACTAATCCTTCAGGGAAATTACCATACAGTTACCCTAAATACAATGGAATTATTGAGCATTACGATCATAAAAATAGTGAGGCGAAAAACGGAAAATCGAACAAATTTGATGCGTACGATCCAGAATGGGATTTTGGATTTGGCTTGAGTTATAGCACCTTTGTATACAGCGACTTACAATTGAGCAAAGCTGTAATGCAGCAAAACGACAGTATTACCGTTTCTATAACTGTCACCAACACAAGTAATCGAACTGGAAAAGAAGTTGTTCAGCTTTACATTCGTGATGAAGTTGCAACTGATGTTCCTTGGGGAAAACGATTACGTGATTTTGAAAAAATAGAACTGAAAGCAAACGAGTCTAGAAAAATAACATTTGTAATTGCAGCAGAAGACCTTACCTTTGTCAATAGTTCAAACAAACGTGTTGTAGAACCAGGATATTTTGAAGTCATGATTGATGGATTAAAAACGCGTTTCGAATTAAAGTAATATGTTGTACAAAATTGAACTGACTGATTTCTTTACATCCGCTTTTTCGGTTGACTGCATGATTTTTGGCTACGAAGAAGGCCAATTAAAAGTGTTGTTAATTGAGCGTGGTGTTGAACCATTCAATCATTATTGGGCCATTCCTGGTGATTTGGTGTATCCGAACGAAGATTTACCTGATGCTGCAAGCCGTATTCTGTTAGAGCTTACAGGACTTGCTGATGTACCTATGCATCAATCAAAAAGTTTTGGAGCACCAAACAGACACCCACAAGGACGCGTTATTACAATTAGTTATTTTGCCTTGATTCGTATTTCTGATTTTGAAATCAAAGCATCCTCTTGGGCTGAAAAAGCAATGTGGGTTGCTGTAAATGATGTGCCGCAATTGGCATTTGATCATAATTTGATTTTAGAATCAACATATGAGATTCTCAAACAAAAATTAAACGCAGATCCAATTTGTTTTGATTTATTACCAGAGAAATTCACGTTGATGGAATTGCAGCAATTGTATGAATATGCTTTTAACACGACATTGGACAAAGCTAACTTTCGTAAAAAATTAAAATCGATTCCATTGATACAATTGAATGAGAGTCAGCAAAATGTCAAACATCGTCCTGCTAAATTATTCAAATACGACGCAAGTGCCTATTCAAGTGAGAAACACGATAGCTTTCAGTTTAATCTATAGCACACCTTAATCCCTTAAATGTTAATTTTTTAAGACTTATTGTATTTTTTACAATAATTTATTTTGTCGGATTAATTTTTATTAATACATTAGCCTTGTAATCGAAAAATTATAAACTATGAAAAATAAATTACATTACTTATTAAAAAGCAGTTCGTTGTTGGTTGGACTTTTATTAGGTTCAAGTGCAATAGCACAAACAAACGTAACTTTTAAAGTTGACATGAGTCAACAAAACGGTTTCACGACACCAGAGGTCAACGGAACATTCAACAGCTGGTGTGGTTCTTGTAATCCAATGACTGATGCAAATGGAGATAATGTATGGGAAGTTACTTTATCGCTAGCTCCTGGAACTTATGAATACAAATATTCTGCTGACAACTGGAATTCTCAAGAAGCATTAGTAGCAGGATCATCTTGTACAGTAACTAATTCAGGGTTCACAAACAGAACATTAGTTGTAGGTACAACAGCAATGACATTACCTGTAGTATGTTGGCAAAGTTGTTTGAGTTGTTCTGCTACACCTACGCCTGTAGATGTAACATTCAAATTAGACATGACACAACAAACTGCATTGGGTTTCACAACTCCTGAAGTTAATGGAACTTTCAACAGCTGGTGTGGTAACTGTATTCAAATGACCGATGCTAATGCTGATGGTATTTGGGAAGCAACTGTTTCTTTGATACCAGGAACATATGAATACAAATATTCTTATGATAACTGGGCTGGTTCAGAAACGTTAATTGCTGGTACCCCATGTACAGTTACAGCTAATGGTTTCACAAACAGAGCATTAGTTGTTGGTACAGCTGACACAACTTTACCAACAGTATGTTATGCGAGTTGTTCTTCATGTGTGACAACAAGCAACATTACTTTTAAAGTTAACATGAATGATTACACTGGAGCTTTTACAGCAGTAACGTTAAATGGTACATTCAATAACTGGTGTGGTTCATGTAACCCAATGACTGATGCAAATGCAGATGGTATTTGGGAAGTAACATTACCGATTACAGGTTCAAGTATTGAATACAAATACACATTAGATGGTTGGGCAACTTCTGAGCAATTTGCTGGTGGTGAATCTTGTACTGTTACAACAGGTGGATTTACTAATCGTTTCTTAGCATTATCTGGTGATGCAGTTTTACCAGTTGCATGTTATGCATCTTGCATTGACTGTGTGAATGGTATCAATGAAAATACAGCTACAAGCTTTACATTGTTCCCTAACCCAGCAAATGAGTCTATCACTGTGAAAGCAGAAAAAATTGCTGAGTCAATTAACATTACAAATGTTGTTGGTGAAACAGTTATGACAATCACTCCATCAGAATTTGAACAAGTCATATATATTTCAACACTAAAATCTGGTGTTTACTTTTTAAATTCAACTTTAAACGGGAAAACAGAAACCATTTCATTCGTGAAAAAATAGTTCAGATTAATCGTTTTTTTATTAGGGGGGCTTTTATAGCCTCCCTTTTTTATACCATATCATGAAAAAAATTCTCTTTTTATTACTTTTTATTGTTTCATTTAGTGCACAAAGTCAATGGTCACTTTATTGGCATGATGAGTTTGAATCAACAGTACTTGACTCAACAAAATGGACGCGTGAAATAGGCGGAAATGGTTGGGGGAATAATGAATTTCAATATTATACAGGAACAACTAATAACAGTCAATTAGTGAATGGTCAATTAGTAATCACTGCTAAAAAAGAAGCATTCGGTCAAAATCAATATACTTCAGCTCGTTTGATAACGAAAAATAAATTTGATTTCAGATATGGAAGAATTGAAGCACGTATAAAAGTTCCAATGGGACAAGGCTTGTGGCCTGCTTTTTGGATGTTAGGATCAAACATAGATGCACTTTCATGGCCAAAATGCGGTGAAATTGATATCATGGAACACATAAATAACGAAGCTAAAATCTACGGAACGTATCATTTTGATAGTATTGGACATCGTTATCATGGTAATGAAATAGGTTGTAATCCAGCTGAGTACCATCAATACGCACTTGTTTGGAACAATCAAGAAATGATTTGGTTGCTAGATAATGTTCCTTACCACCAAGTGACAATTACAAATGGAATTGGCAACAAAGAAGAATTTCATTTGCCATTCTTTCTTTTACTGAATGTCGCAGTTGGTGGTAATTGGCCTGGCCCTCCCCTTTTGAGCACACCTTTTCCAGCTCAAATGTTGGTAGATTATGTGCGCGTTTATGTCGATCAATCAGTTATTGGCATTACTGAAAACGAAATGGAGTTACTTGATTTCAGTCCTAATCCCGCAACTAATTCGTTACAAGTTGCGATTAAGAACAATAATTACCCTACAAAAGCAACATGTTATTCATTGGAGGGAAACTCGTTTGAATTACCTATAGAAGGAAATATATTAAATACAGCATCAATTGCTGACGGACATTATTCGCTAGTTGTAACCTTTGAAGACGGAAGTGTTCAACGTAATAGTTTCATCAAATTAGGGAACTAATTCTAGTTCTCCCCACAGTGAAGGGTTTAAATGAAATCCTTCACTTGATGAACTATTCCAGCGCAATTGATTTACACGCTTACCTGTACTACCACTTTGATCAATTGCAACCTCAAAACCATGTGTTTGTCCACTTACTAGCGATAAATTTGGAATAACAATTGGAATTGAACACTCAACAATTACTTTACCATTGACTTGTTTTGTGCTAATTTGAGCATTGGGGACTATTTCTTGAGTTTTAAAGTTCCATACCACAGGTTGTGTCCCTAATTTTAAACCAAATTGCACATCAGAAAGCAAATAGAATTTTCTTTTCTTGTTTGCCAAATGGTTAACACCAAATGCGATTTCAATTGCGTCACCATCCCACGTATTTTCATTGGATGAATGATTTACACAAGGTGTTGAATCAGTTAATTGAAACAAAAAAGCAAGTTGGTTTTCCGAATATTGAACAGCAAAAGAATTCCCATTACTAATAACAGTTTGTGGAACTCCTTTCCATTCATTCGCATCGATTTTTCCATCAATAACTACATGCGTTGATTGTTTTTTTGCTTGAGCAGATTTTTTAGTTTTTCCAGAAAAAGGAACAAATTCAATATTATCAATGTCAATATTTCCAGCGCCTTCAAATTGAATGAGAAACTGTTTGACCGATGCTAAATCAAAATCCATTTCTTCGAAAGGAAACAATGCTAATGGTATAACCACTTTTGTCCATTCATTAGTTATTGTTTCTGTCACTAAAAACTGCTTAGTAAATCCAACCCAAGCTTGTTTGTCGCTGTAATCTTCCAAGCAAAAGGCCAATGGCAAATTGGATAATACACCTTTTCTAGAACGCACAGAAAATTGAATTGCTGCAGTGTCTACAATAGACGAAATGTCTTTTGCATCCCAATAATCCCATCCAAATCCTAAACCAATCCAGTTGCATCCGCCTTTGATTTTATCCCATTTCAGATGCAAACCTAAGTTTCCAGATGCCGGTAACGAATCAATAAAGTCGATAGCAATACATGCTTTGTTTTGCGTAACCCATACCTCATCCGAATTGCGGTCATTAAAAATTTCTAAAGACGAAAAATCGCGGATACTTTTTTTGATTTTCTTATCACTGCCATCGTACAAACCAATTTTGTCAAATTGATTTTTCTTTTTACCGTAAATCGTTATTGGTTCAATTTCACGTACGTTATTTCGTTTAATTGAATCCTGAGCGAAACTTACTGTAAAAGCAGTACAAACAAGAACTATAGCGCCTATTTTTTTATCGAAAATCATGGGATTAACGGCGTATTTTCTGTGAAAATGATGTAGTCTAATTTCGCTGAAGCAAAGCCCGAAGCAGGATTTGCCAAGTGTAACATATCAACCTGAGTAATTTTATCCGGATTGTGTGTTTGATTACCATTTGGCATAGATGGACTACCATTAACTAAAGCTTGAATATCTGCATATTTTATTGAGATTAATTTCCATCCCACCCAATTAACAGTGACTTGATAAGAATATTCATCTTCACTTGCTGCAGTGAATGTACCGTCTGCATTTTCATCTTCTTGAAAGCGGAATAATACCAA
>CALJKJ010000048.1 GCA_937973685.1 uncultured Flavobacteriales bacterium
GGTATGAAAAATGAACTTCAAAACAATGAGTTAAAAATAATACCATCTGAAGGATTACCAATCGTGACCAATTGGAGTGTTATTTGGCTAAAAGAAAAAAAACATGCTCCAATTTCAACTGCTTTTTTAGATTTTCTTAAGGAAAATAAAGACAAAATAATAAATAAGCAATTTAATTGGTATTCTAATTTCTAATACCTCATTTAATATTTCCTTTAAAAGTTTGTTATCCAGGCAATTTGTAATAGATTTAAAAAACGTAAATCATGTTGACTATTTCTAACAGCAACTTGAAATAAATAGCCAAATTCTATTTTTTCTTTTTTTTCAATTTGATATCCAATCCCACTATAAGTCCAGTTCTCCGAATAAAAAGCATTTTTATTTCCGCTCAAACTAAAATACCATTCGTTGTAACAGTTAAAATAAAATTTACCATTCATTTTAGACGTTAAACTTAGGGGTTGCGTATAACTTATTTGGTAGCGTAATCTAGTTGAAAGTGGAAATGAAGCTGTCAGCTTATTTTGTATAAATCGCTCTTCAAAGCGCAATCTATTACCAATTTTCCCTTTTGAAAGTGGAATTATATAGGAGATTTGTTGCCACAAACGATGTTCATTAATAAAATTATCTCTAAATGGATTATTTCGCTGGTAAGTATAACTGCCAGCCAGTTGCGTTTTCTGATTAAGCCGAAAATTCACACTTGGTTGAACATATAGTTGCATATCTGTTGAAGGATATTGAATGCCACCAATATCAGCCTTAAAAGCATCAATTGTTGTCGAAAGAAAAATGTTTAAATTTAGTTTGTCGTTTATACGTGAAGTTTGACTTATTACAGGTATTATCCCATTAAACATAGTGTTTTGAGCATATACTATTAGTTGAAAAAAGCAAAATAATAAAATAGTGTATTTTTTCAAGTTGTAATGAATTAATTATGGGATTCCGATTAGTTTTATTTAGAGGCTATTTAAACTTTCAATGTCAATTTTCTTCATTTTCATGAATGATTCAACAACCAATCTACCTTTTTCAGGATCGGACATAAGTTTACCTAATTGAATGGGAACAATTTGCCAAGAAACGCCAAATTGATCTTTACACCAACCGCATTGTCCCTCTTTTCCGCCATTTGAAACAAGGTTATTCCAATAAAAATCTATTTCAGTTTGGTTTTCACAAGAAATGACAAAAGAAATGGCTTCGTTAAATTGAAATTGATTTCCTCCATTTAGCCCCATGAATTTTTGCCCATTCAATTCAAAGTAAACAACCATTCCGTTGTCACTGATAATGGTTGAGTTTGGAAAAATTCCGCAATAAAAGGTTGCAGCAGCTTGCGCTTGCCCATCAAACCACATACACGGGTGAATATTATTTTTCATTTTTTTTATTTTAATAGTACGCTTTATTTTCGATGTAAAACAAAAAAGCGACTCTATTGAGTCGCTTTTTTGTAATAAAATAACATATTTTATTTATTTACCAGATCTTTTTCGTTCTGATTCTTTTAATAAGATTTTACGAATTCGTAAATTTTCTGGAGTAACCTCAACATACTCATCCGCTTGGATGTATTCCAAACATTCTTCTAAACTAAATATTTTAGCAGGAGCTAAACGAACTTTTTCATCAGCACCAGAAGAACGCATGTTCGACATTTTTTTCGTCTTCGTAACGTTCACACACAAGTCACCAGCTCTTGAATTTTCTCCAATTACTTGTCCCTCGTATACATTCTCATTAGGATTAATGAAGAATTTACCACGATCTTGTAAGTTATTCAACGAGAAAGGAATCGAAACACCTTGCTCCAATGAAATCATTGAACCATTTTGACGTCCTGGAATTTCTCCTTTGAACGGTTGGTATTCCAAGAAACGGTGTGTCATGATTGCTTCACCAGCAGTTTGCGTCAACAAATAATTACGCAATCCGATGATCCCTCTTGAAGGAATTTGGAATTGAATAATCATACGTGCACCTTTTGGCTCCATATTCGTCATTTCACCTTTTCTTTTCGTCACCGCTTCAACAGCTGTTCCTGAAAATTCTTCTGGTAAATCGATTGTTAATTCTTCAATTGGCTCACATTTTTTACCATCAATTTCCTTGATAATAACCTGTGGTTGACCAACTTGTAATTCGTAACCTTCACGACGCATCGTTTCAATCAATACAGACAAGTGCAATACACCACGTCCAGCAACGATCCATTTATCAGCTTTATCTGTGTCAGAAACACGCATTGCTAAGTTTTTCTCCAACTCTTTTGTCAAGCGCTCTTGAATGTGACGCGAAGTCACTTTCTTTCCTTCTTTACCGAAGAATGGTGAATCATTGATTGAAAACAACATGTTCATTGTTGGTTCATCAATTGTAATAGAATCTAATGGTTGAGGATTTTCAGCATCGCAAATTACGTCACCAATTTCAAATCCTTCAATTCCAGTAACCGCACAAATATCTCCAGCGACAACGCTTTCAACTTTTCTACGTTCTGTTCCATCAAAAACAAACAATTCTTTCACACGGTGTTTCTCTTGAGAACCATCGCGTTTAGCTAAAACAATTTGTTGGTTTTCTTTCAAATCTCCACGGTGTAAACGACCAATTGCGATACGTCCAACATACGTTGAGAAATCCAAAGATGTAATCAACATTTGTGTATTTCCTTCTTCAATTGGACGCGGTGGGAAATAATCCAAAATTTGATCCAATAAATCTGTAATATCTGTTTTAGGATTTTTCCAATCCGTTGACATCCAACCATTTTTTGCAGAACCATAGATTGTTGGGAATTCCAATTGCTCTTCGTTTGCATCCAATTCGAACATCAAGTCAAATACTTTTTCTTGTACTTCGTCAGGTGTACAATTGTCTTTGTCTACTTTGTTGATTACCAACAATGGTTTCAATCCCATAGACAATGCTTTTCCAAGAACGAAACGCGTTTGCGGCATTGGTCCTTCAAATGCATCTACTAATAGACAAACACCATCGGCCATGTTCAATACACGTTCAACCTCACCACCAAAATCGGCGTGACCTGGTGTGTCAATAATGTTGATCTTAGTTCCTTTGTACGATACAGATACGTTTTTAGACACGATTGTGATTCCTCTTTCACGTTCCAAATCGTTGTTGTCCATGATTAATTCACCTGTTGGGCGATCTCTTTCATTGACAACATTTCCTGCTTCAATCATTTTGTCAACCAATGTTGTTTTACCGTGGTCAACGTGTGCAATAATTGCGATATTTCTAATTTCCATATTATTAATTATGAATGTAGGTAAAGTATGAAGAGAGGACTCATAAATGAACTCCTCTCTCTGCATACTTATATCTTAATTCGACATTGATTTATTTATTATTTGTAGCTATCAGAGCTAAAACGACGACCAGTTGAAGAAGACGAACGACGTTCACCACCTCCACTACTTCTTCTGTCACTTCCGCCTTCACGACGAGCGCCACCAAAACCACCTCTTGATGCACCACCTTCACTGCGGAAACCTCCTCCACCAGATCTGCGGTCACCTCCAGAGCGATCTCTGTCGCCGCCACCTGAACGTTCTCTGTCACCTCCGAAAGATCTGCGTTCACCACCACCAAATGAACGACGCTCTCCGCCTCCACCTGATCTGCGCTCACCGCCTTCAGCTTTCTTCTGTGTGATTTCAACCATTACTTTGTGACCTTCGTAGTCAGCACCATTTACTTGTGATAAGATAGCACCTTCATCACCTTTGTCTGCTTCGAAGAAAGAGAAGTTTGGCATCACATCGATACGACCTACCGAAGCAGATTTAATACCTGTTGCGTCACAAATCACACGCAATAAACCACCTGGATTTAATCCGTCTCTTTTTCCTAAACTAACGAAGAAACGTGTTCTGTTACCCATGTCTCTTGGAGCACGGTCACTTCTATCTCCTCTATCACCTCGATCACCTCGGTCGCTTCTTTCAAAACGATCTTTGCGATCGAAACGGTCATTTTTATCTCTACCTCTATCACCGCGATCTTCACGACCTCCAGCAACATTTAAGTCACCTGCTCGGTCATAATATTCGATGAAACGGTTGAATTCAGCAGAAATAAATTTCTTGATCACTTCTTCTTTTGATAACTCCTCGAAATCTGCCATGATAGCTGGTAAGAAAGGAGCGATATCATTTTCTTTTACTTCAATTTCCTTCACTTTAGAAATCAATTTATTCAATTGAATTCCACAAATTTCAGAAGCTTCAGGAATCAAAGCAGCAGCAAACGTCATACGAATTTGACGTTCGATAGCTTTAATTTTATAGTTCTCACGTGCATTAATCAACACCAATGATTTTCCTTGACGACCAGCACGAGCTGTACGACCTGAACGGTGCGTATAATTCTCGATATCATCCGGAAGGTTGTAATTAATAACGTGCGTAATGTTATCCACATCAATTCCACGTGCTGCAACATCTGTTGCAACCAATAATTGAATTGAACGCTCACGGAAACGATCCATTACACGGTCACGCATTGCTTGTGATAAATCACCATGCAACGGTTCAGCGCTGTAACCATCTTTTGCTAATTTCTCAGCAACGGTAGCAGTTTCATTTCGCGTACGACAGAAAACTAATCCAAAAATATCTGGACTTGCATCGATCAAACGTTTTAATGCATCATAACGATCACGTTCTTTTACAGTATAGTAAATGTGTTCGATGTTCTCATTACTTTGGTTTTTGTGCCCCATGGCAACTTCCAAAGGATCAGTCATGTAGTTTTTAGCAATCGCTGCCACTTCTTTCGGCATTGTTGCTGAAAATAACCACACATTTTTTGTATCAGGTGTTGCATCTAAAATTGCGTCAATGTCTTCTTTGAAGCCCATATTCAACATTTCATCTGCTTCGTCTAATACAACAGTCTCAACTGTTTGCAAGTTAATTGCACGACGATTGATTAAATCTACCAAACGACCTGGAGTGGCTACAACAATCGTTGCGCCTCTTTTAATTTCAGTCATTTGACGACGGATGTCTGTTCCACCGTAAACGGCAACAACACGAATCTGCTTGTCAAATTGAGCGAAAGCTTCTAAGTCTTTTGAGATTTGTAAACACAATTCACGCGTTGGAGCAATGATTAAGCCTTGTGTTTCAGTAGGACGGTCTGTTACTTTGTGAATGAGCGGTAAACCGAAAGCCGCTGTTTTCCCTGTTCCCGTTTGGGCTAGCCCAACAAAATCACTTTGGTCATTCAATAAGTGCGGAATGGCACTTTGTTGGATCGGAGTTGGTTCTGCAAAACCCATTGCTTCTATCGACTGCAGAACCTCCACTCTTAATCCGAGTTCTTTAAAGGTCATATATCTTTATTAATTTGGGTGCAAAGATACGACCTTTTTTTTGATAAATGTTAATAACTTCGTTTAAGAATGTTAATTAATTGTTTATCAACGGTTAACAAAGTGATCAAACCCCTGCAAACATTAGGAAGCAAGAAAGCTTTTTAACTAACGGATATTCATATGATTTTGTATTTTTGCCTTAAAAATGGAAGTCAGTCAAAAATTCATACGTTTTAAATCAGTAACTGATGGAATTGAACTTCCAGACGCATTCACATTTCCTTTTTATTACCAACCGCACCCGCTGAGTCTTCTCGCTGCAAACGAATTACAAGATTACCTTGAAAATCAATTCGATGCAAACCATAACTTCGGTTTGAATGAAGAACAAGAAGGCTTGGTAATCGGTAAAATGTTTGGTGTACTCGTTGTTAAAAATCAAGCGGATGAATTGGGATATCTAGCTGCATTCTCTGGTAAACTTGCCAATGAAAATCACCACGATTTATTTGTGGAACCGGTTTTCGATATTTTGGATGAAAGTGGATTCTACAAACGCGAAGAAGAAGTCGTTAACGAAGTAAACGCAACCATCGAAGCACTGGAAAACAATGCTGATTATTTAGCTATTCAAGCTGCAATTGTTGCCTTAAAGGATGAGGAAACGCAAGTTATTGCTACACAGAAAGCAGCAATGAAGGAAGCAAAGAAAATCCGTGACGAACACCGAAAAGAATATGCCTACTTTGTCAATGAAACGACCAAACAAACACTGCTTGACCAATTAAACAGCGAAAGTGTCAAAGAGAAGTTTTTGTTGAAAGACATGGTCAAACACTTTCAATACCGTTCACTTGAACTCCAAGAAAAATATGCTGTTTTTCAAAACGAAATTGATGCGTTGAAAGAAAAGCGGAAAGTATTATCGAATCAATTACAGCAACAAATTTTTGAGAATTATTTTTTCTTAAATGCACTTGGGGAACAAAAAAGCTTGGGAGCAATTTTTCAAAACACGGCTGACTTGAAACCGATTGCTGGTTCGGGTGAATGTGCCGCTCCTAAGTTGTTGCAACACGCCTACAACAACAACCTCACTCCTATTTGCTTGGCTGAATTTTGGTGGGGACAAGCTCCGAAATCTGAAATTCGCCTACACAAACAATTTTATCCGGCTTGCAAAAGCAAATGCGAACCAATATTGGGGCACATGCTTGAAGGATTGACTGTTGACCCAAATCCGATGTTGGAAAATCCTGCTGAAGGAAAAACCTTAGCAATTGTTTACGAAGACGATGAACTTGCGGTGATCAATAAGCCTGCTGAATTTTTATCCGTTCCTGGAAAAAATATTTACGATTCGGTTTATGCTCGTGTGCAAGAACGTTATCCGAACGCAACAGGTCCATTGATCGTGCACCGTTTAGACATGTCAACTTCTGGTTTGTTGATTGTCGCGAAAAACAAAACCGCTCACCAACAATTACAACGCCAATTCATCAAGCGAAATGTAAAAAAACGGTATGTTGCTTTGTTAGATGGCATTATTCAAGAAGATGAAGGCGTCATTGATTTGCCACTTCGCGTAGATTTGGACGACAGACCACGTCAATTGGTTTGTTACGAACATGGAAAAAATGCAGTTACTCATTGGAAAGTTATCAAACGAACGGATACCCAAACATTGATTCATTTTTACCCAATTACAGGACGAACACATCAGCTTCGTGTTCACGCAGCTCACAGTTTGGGATTGAATGCGCCAATTGTCGGTGACGATTTGTATGGAACAAAAGCAGATCGTTTGCACCTTCACGCTGAATGGATTCAAGTCAATCATCCTGTAACGCATAAAAAAATACAGTTTCAAGTCGATCCGGATTTTCATTTATAAACTAGTAATGATTAAATTTACCCTGGTATTTAATTAGCTTACTTTCAATTGTGTGTCATGGATCGTAAAAAATTTATAAAAACGAGCATTCTCGGAACAAGTATTTTTGCTGCTTCACCTTTATTAGCAAGGGTATTAGATAATGATATTGATGAATTGAAACCATTGGAACCTGTAGGATTCAACCACATTCCAACTACCAATTCAGCTGTTGCAGAAAACGCTGTTTTGCACACTTCTGATTCAAGAGGTTTGGCCGATCACGGTTGGTTGGTCAGTCGCCACACATTTAGTTTTGCCAATTACCACAATCCGGAAAGGATGCATTTTGGTGTTTTGCGCGTATTGAACGACGATTATGTCGCTGAAGGAAAGGGTTTTGGAACACACCCGCACGATAACATGGAAATCATCAGCATTCCATTATCTGGTGATTTGGAACACCGCGATAGCATGGGAAATGTTGCCGTGATCAAGAATGGCGACGTACAAGTGATGAGTGCCGGCACTGGAATTACACACAGCGAATACAACAAAAACCTAAACAAAGCCGTCAAGTTCTTACAAATTTGGGTTTTCCCAAACAAGCGCAATGTCACACCACGTTACGGTCAATTGACCTTAAAAAAGGAAGAGCGCATCAACCGGTTACAACAAATCGTTTCTCCCAATCAAAACGATGCGGGTGTTTGGATTCACCAAGACGCTTGGTTTTACCTTTCTAATTTATCATTGGGAAAAAGCTTATCGCACCGAGTTCATGCTGCAACAATCGGATGCTATATTTTTGTATTGAGTGGCGAACTGTTCGTCAACGATCAATTACTCAAAACCCGCGATGGTTATGGGATTTGGAACACCGCAGAAATCCATTTCAAAGCAAGCAAAGATGCAGAGTTTTTAGTGATGGAAGTTCCGATGGTGATTGGGTGATGGTTGTATTTCTATGCTTTTGCTAACTACTTCATTTTTAGTCTAAAATAAAAACAGCGCTGAAGTAAATGAAAGATAAAGTAATGTCAAGCCAATTGGGGTTTCGTTCGCCTAATATGTCTGTTTTTAAACCTCTTTCAGGACATACAAATTCTTGTTTTTGAATTTTTAAACTTAAAAATCTTAGAACTTGATATATTATCAATAACAGTAACGTGTTTTTTAATTGAAAATTGGCATTTCCACGAGGTATATTAAGTGTCGGATCGTCTTTTAAGAGGAAATATAAGTACAAATGCATGATTCCGATTAATAACCATATGAAGTAAACTTTCAGGTTTCGCAGTGACTTATAACAAAATGGATAAATTAATAATTGTGTACTCAAAGCATAACCAAAAATGATATCGTTTTTTGTTTGATTGTTTTCAGAAAATGAAAAGAAATAAAATAGCACAAGTGATATACTCAGGTATATTCCAATTGACCATTTATCAAACGGTTTTAATTTTTCGAAATAAAATATTGGTCGCATCATTGCTTAACTGTTTTTATTTTTTTCAAACAATAGTTAATGTTTTTAAAGTATGTCTCGAAGTCGTAAATAGTTTTAAATTGAATAAGATTTTTGCCGAGTGAAAGATATTTTTTATTGTTAAGTTTGTCAACTATTTCCTTTTTATATTTAGCAAGATTAACGGTATCTATAAAATCGATTGTCTTTTTATCAAGTTGATTAAACTTAAGATAACTTGAAAGTAAAAAGTCAGCGAGTGCCTTTTTGTAATCCGAAATAACCAGGTAGATATACCCCCTGTAGTTGTAATTATTGTATACATTTGGTTCTAATGCAATTAATTTTGAATAATAATAAATTGCATCAGTAAAACAGCGTTTTTCAGCTAAGGCATGTCCCATGTTTAAATAGCTATTCGCTAAATCATTCGTTTTAAGTCCCGAATAATCGCAATTTTTATTCTCTACTATTCTCACATTATTAGTTATTTTTTTCAGTCCAAAAAAACCATTATCAATTCTTACTTGAACACTATCAACATACAAGCACTTTTCAAGTGTAACTTCTATTGATTTTGACCTCGGTTTGAAATCAATATTCAATATGTATTTTTTATCTGTCGAAACAGCGCTTATTAACTTGCAACTCACGTATTCACCTTCACTTGCTAAATTATTATTTAGAAAGAAGAAAAGAAAGATCAAACTGGATACACTAAAAGCAGTCAAACCAACACCAAATCTTCTAAATTCCTCATCAAAAGAGAAGATCACAATTCCTGCTAAAACGAATGGTATGAAAATATATGATTCAATATCAATCGGGGCATTTGTTGACTTAACTAGTTGCATTGTTGCACCAAAATGAATTCGAAGAGCAAAATAAACAAGTCCTAAATTAAGTAAAACAAGTCCAATAAAAGTCAGGATTTTCTTCATATAGTATCTCAAAATTATAATTAAATTTCACCTATAATAATGCTTTATAAAAAAAAAGTTTGACTTATTATACATTTTGTTCTTGTTCTTTAGCACAACATAATTTGACACTTATTCTTATTTGTTGTAAAAATCAATTCAATAATAACTATAATCGAATTTAGAATATAAATACATCTTACCTTTTTTATAATGTTCTATTTTAATCAGCATGCCTTTCTTATTACGAATGTAAATCGCTTCTGCTACCATGTCAGAATTGTTTAACGAAACATCTGTCATTTTTACAATTTTTCCATTCTTATCAAAATGAAATTCAACAATAAAGATATTGTTCGAATCCAAATCATATTTTGATACGATTTTCACAAGTCTTTTATCATTGTCATAATACCCCTCAACAACCTCACAAGGCAAATATGGGTATCCTTTATCGTTTAATAAACAATGCTGATAGATCAATGTTTTTTCGTCTGGATGTTCATAGTTGAAGTATTCTTCTAGTTTGCCAGATTGGAAATTTTCTTTACGAATTAGCTTTCCTTTTGAATCGTATTGAAACTTGGTCCAGTTTTGGGTTGAATAACGAATTTCAACAAGTCTGTTTTCAATGTAATTATAATGTGTCGACCAAGTTGAATCGTTTTTTGTACTGCGAATTTCAATCAATCGTTTATTTTCATTGTAAAAATGTTCTCGCTTAAAATCTGATCCTTGCACGATACCATTCAGATAATGATATTTGTTAGTATCTGTATGTTGATTAGGAAACATAGCGTAAAATTGCTGTGTCATATATCCATTCTTGTCAAATCCATAAAAGTCGTAACTCAAAATGGAATCTTTACCTGAATACGTTGTCACTGAATAAGATTTAAGACCTATACGATCTCCAGATAAGCGTTCAAAATGATCTATGTATGGTAAAGTATCAAAAGGTTCATTCCATATTTGACAATTTGCATTAAAACCTAATAATAGTAAAATAACAATTAAAAACTTCATCACTTACAAATTAACTGTGATAGAACATATAACATAACTCCATTTTTCAAGGGAATTTATCGTATTTCTTTTCATTTTCAACCAAATATAACCGTTTTTATTTTAATCTTCCATCTTGTAAATTGGGATGTTCAAATGCTCAATTCCATTTGTTGTAACTTCAATTTGTTTTGTGATGGAAGTTCCCATGGTAATTCAATGATAAACTGAGTAATGTAAAGAACAACTAAAGTTTCTTGCTCATTATTAAGTGAGGAATTCCGTCTTCATCAAAATAAGCTCCTTGTTTTTCGTATCCGTTGTTAACATAAAAATTAACAGCTGTATCCCTTGCATGGCAATACATGATTGAACAGTTTCGATTAACTGCTTGAACTTCACAAAACGCCATCATTTGCGAACCAATGTTGTTATTTCGTAAGTTTTCTTTGACCACAACGCGCTGCATTTTCATTTTCTCACCTTCTGGAACCAACACTGCTGTTGCAACAAGTTCATCCTCCAGGAAACCAGCAATTTGAATATGGTTTTTCTCATCCGCGAGCTCGTTTTTAGTAAATTTACTTCCAAGGGGTTCTCTGAGGATTCGCTCCCTTAAGCGAACAGCTGCAAGCCATTCAGGACTGTTGTGTTGTATGATTTGAAAGTTTATCATTTCTTCAATTATTTATTAATACGGTAAACATGCACGCGATCGCCATTACTCATTGTGGTTTTATCTAAGTGCATGCCATTGTTCAGCGCAACTGCAATCGAAGCTGTGTTTTCGGGAACAATTATTGAAATGAGTGATGCTGCATAGTTTTGTTCAAAAGCAACTTGTTTACATTTTATAGCAGCTTCAGTTGCGAATCCTTTTCCTCGAAATGCTGGCATAATCGAATAACCAATTTCCAACTCTTCAACTCCATCGATTGTTTGAATGAGCAATCCACATTGCCCAACCAACGCACCTGTTTCTTTATCGATTAACGCATTCATGCCACCCAGCTCGTTATTGTAGCGATTAAAAACACGGTCAAACCAAATACGGCATCTTTCGATAGGGTCTTCAACTTTTAATTGTTCCTGCGAGAAAACGTAAATTAATGAATCGGGGAATTTGCAAAACTCTAACCACGCATCAAAATCTTCTTCGCTTAGTTTTCTGAATACTAAGCGCTCCGTTTCTTGACCTTCTAATGAGTAGTTGAATGTTTGTTTCATGTTGATATTGAATGATTTAATAAGTGTTAACGATTGGGTGTTTGGCGTAGTGACGGATATTGAAACACAAAACCTCAACCTAAAAGTTTAAATTATTTTAAATTTAGTTAATCGTTTTATTAAAGCATGACTTTTGCAATAAAGCGTGAGTTTAAATCATGCAGCGTTCCCTTCAATGGGCTTAATATTATTAAACTCTTTCTCTTTTTGATTACACTCCTCTTCCAAATCATAATCATCTTGAAGACCTAACCAAAACTTTGCACTTGTTCCAAAAAATTTGGCAAAACGCAATGCAGTATCGGCGGTTATTCGTCTGTTACCTTTGATTATTTCAGAAATACGTGTTTGTGGGAGAAATGTCTCCTTTGCCAAACGATAAGCAGTGACCTCCAAAGGAATTAAGAATTCCTCAAGTAGGATTTCGCCTGGATGAATGTTTTTTAGCTTTTCCATATCTACTTTGTTAATGATAATCGACTATTCTTATTTCGAAAGCATCATTATTGATCCATCGAAAGATGATTCTCCATTGATTGTTTATTCGAATACTATAATGATCCTCAAGGTTACCTATCAATTTTTCCAATCTGTTAGCAGGGGGAATTCTTAAGTCATATACATCTTGTGCATTATTAAGCATTCTTAATTTTCTGCGCGCTACATCCTGAATTTCATTTGGCAATTTTTTCGACCGAATTCCATTCCAAATTTTTTCGGATTCTTTATCACCAAAACTTTTAATCATTAATTCTGCTTTACGTTACTAACGTCAAAGGTAAGTATTTATTTTTATTTGAACAACTATTTCTAAAAATCATTGTTCCGAAGTTATTATTTTCTTTCAATTTTATAGTTGTTTCGAATTAGGGTTTTGGGCTGGTGCAAAACCGCTGTTATGAGGTCGGCTTTCTGGTTTAATCAGGTATTTTTCAAAAATTCTCCCCATTCTTTTTCTAATTGTCGCGCAAACATTTCAATTGTCCTTTTTTGTCCTTTTGGAAACTTTTGGCTATTTGAAATCAACTTTCTGCAATAACCATAAATTAAATGCTCTTCTTTTGACGTTTCAATATTAGGTTGAATGATATGAAACTCAAGCAATACTATTTTTGCCCAAGTTTCTAAGTCATTTTCGTCAAAACATTCTTTATTGTCAAAATATGCAGCAAATTCTTTAGTGTTATTTTCTACATACACTTTTCCAGCAAATCCAAGTCCTTCTGAAAAATAACCGTCTGATTTTTTGTATGACTTAGTTACAACTTTAAAATAAAATGGTCTTAAACGTTTATTTTTTGCTTTCAAGCTGTCAAGCAAAGCAAGTGCTTCATTTTCGTTGTTTAAATTCCAGTCCTTATCAAGATAAATGTCTATAGCAAGTTTTGGCGTTTTCTGGTCAATGATAAAGTCGTTAAAGGTGCAGTTGTTAAACTCTCTAATTGGTCCACCAACTTCAATGCTGTCAATGAAAAAACTGTCAAGACGAACCATTTTTAAATTTTCTTCAATAACAGTTTCATCTGTCCTATTATTACAAGAAGAAAATCCAAAAAGAACTATAATAATTGATATCCATTTCATTGTTGATGTCTTTATTTATACTGCCCTTACTGTCATACTGAAGGAAAAGTGGTGCTTTTCTTGAGCGTAATTGCGCGCCATATAAATTACTTCGTGTTTTAGTGCGTTTATTGATTTTTAAGCCAATCTATTTTCGTAATCATCCATTTGCCCGCTTCATTTTCAACAGTCACGACAGGTTGATTTGTCCTATCAAAATATCTCGTATCGGAATCATTATAGAATGCAAGTTTGACAATCCATTTCGAATCTTTTTTTTCTATATCATCGACGATTACTCCGGAATAAACATCTTGACTGTTTGTCCAGTACATAAAGTAGAATTGAGGACAATTATCCAAGTATTCGTACGCTTCCGATTTTTGATATTCTTTCCAACTAATAGTGGTCAAATAGTCCGCACATTCCTTAGTTCTTGCTATCTCATTATTGATAAATTTCTCCGAAATAGTTCCTAGTTTTCTTAATTCAGAAAAATAAGGTTCATTGTCAAGTTTACATTTTCCGTTCTCATTTTTTACTACTTCAGCACTTGTAGGAACCGTATTATTTTCTCGATTTGATATATCTATGTACCAATCATGGAATGATGTTGCCGTTTTAGAAATTAATTGAGTAAGATTATCGGTCTCAATGTGAATATTTTGAGTTCGTTGCAAGTTGAATGGCTTTGCTTTGTTCTGATTGCGAAGTCTGGAAATTAAATCGCCATCTTTTATGTCCGTTTGATTTTGAAAACTTTCAATTCTGTCATCCCAAATTTCGGCTTTTTTATCAATTCTTTTATTTTGGATGAAAAAATTCCGATAGGCGTAAAAGCCAATTGTAGATAAAATCCCAAAAAATCCAAGTATCATTATTGCTTTTTTCATTGTCTTTTCATTATGTAGGTGACGGTTTCTAATTTGGCAAAGTTGCTTTCTCAAATATAATCGTTTATGCGCTTTTTTTATTTGGAATTAGTAAGATTTTCAACTTTTTCAATATAAAATATGACGAAAAACTAAATAAAAGTGTTGATACGTGAAAAGTTAATCCATAATAGTCAGAAGGAACAAGGAAATAACAAAAAACACTTAAAAAAAGCCCAATCACACCTCCAATAAATCCTAAAATAATAAAATTTATTATCTGCTTTTTGTTCTCGAATCCCATTAGAAAAAAGAATATTGTATTTAGTATAACTATTGATTCAATCCTTATGAAATAACCAGTATCCTTACCATAATAAAATCTCAAATCATATGATCGAACTCCATTATCAATAAAATACACTACACAAATAGTGAATATTGTAAAAATTATAATTAGAATTTTATTTATCACTTTTTAGTTGGTTAATTTCTTTTAAATATACATCTCATTTTATTGTAAATCTCAAATTAACAACAATTTTCTTGTAAGCGCATGTTGGACAAGATAAAGTGCAGTTTTGAATGTGCAGAACTTCTCCAGCTTTCATTTTTTTGATCTTTCTCATTTGATATGCGTTGAATTGGTTTGTTCCATTGACTATTGAACCGCCTTTTCTTTCGATTTTAGCTCGTTTTCTTTCCCATTTTTCAGAATACCAATTATTTTTTTTCTGTTCTTCTTTTACCAATGGAATTTTCTTGCCATCTCTTTTTAATATAACGCCATCAAAATTCACAATTCGAAAACAAGGAAGGGCAATTTGAGGTTCGTACGATACAATCAACGCTGTATTATTGCAAATTTCATGAACTGTTACCAAAGAATCTCTTATTTTACCCAAATATATTTTAGGTTGTTGCAGATTTTCCATGTAATAAACCTTTTGTGCAAGGATTTGATTTTCTTTGATTGCAGTTAATGTGTCTTCCTTCATTTTACTGCCTACGTAATAAAAATAATCACCTGATTTTTGTAAGGTATCCTGTTGAGAAATGATAATTACAGTACTGTCATTTTCAAATTCTTTGACAATAATTTTATTTAAAAACCCTCTGTATGCAATTGGGATATTCGGATCGGAAAGGGAAATGTTATGTAATAAAACTTGACCAAATAGTCCATGACTGCATAATAGTAAAAGAAAAGATAAAAAATAGTTCATTTTGATAATCATAAGTAACTTTTTGTTTTTTACATAATTCAAAAATGAGTGTGTTTATATTATACGAACAATATATTTCGATAAACCTTTCATTGTATCATTACATGGCGACAATGGTATGATAAGTGCATCCTTTATTGTATCAACACCTGAGCTTTTGGCAACAAACATTAACGCGGACGTCCAATTACAACCTTCACATCCTTTTTTTTCAGGCACAATAATTTTAGAGCCAATGAATTCCAAATGTTGTAACTTATAAGCATTTGGTTGACAATATTCACAGCTTGAGTTTGTAGAATGATAAATTTCAATTGTGTCACCCACATTTAATAAATAAGTTGATTTATTCTTAATTAATTTAATAATTGGCGCGTCTTTTTTTTTGTACTTTTTATCAATGTAATTGTTACATGCAACAATTAAAAATACAATAAATGGTATGCTATATTTCATTTTCGTTTTTTCAAAGGTATTTTATTATGTTTTCACATTTTGCAAAATCGCCTAACAAACTTAGTAAATTTCATACTTTTACTTATAGCATGTTATTCACACCTATTAATCTACTTTAAATACTTTTCTTGTTGATCCATCACTGTAGATATAAATAAGAACAGTATTTGGCCTGTTTTCAGATTCTCTGCCCATTAAGTCGATAATTTTTATCAACTCAGGGGGTGTTTCGTTTAATTCTATTAGTCCCAATATACTAGATTGTTCAATTCCTTTTATACATCGAATTGAATATCCAAATCTATTAGAGCTTGTATCAGTTTGGACTATTGTATTCAAATATGAAAGATTAATTTCT
>CALJKJ010000049.1 GCA_937973685.1 uncultured Flavobacteriales bacterium
TGGTCAAAGCTCACTGCGTGTTTTAACCTGTTCAGCTGGTCATAGCGGTACGCATTCCCCAATGGCAAGACCGCACGGCTGTTCGGGTCGGTGATGGTAGTCACCATGCGCGCAATGTTGCCATTGTACAAGTCCGAACTGTTTTGCAGCATGTCTGAGTTGCTTTGATCTGCTATAAATGTAGTATTTCCATTTACAATCGGCAAATAATCGTTGTTAAAATAATGCAAGCTGTAGCCCATCACGTCTTGTGCCACGCGGTGGTTGGCACTCAAGCCCAAACCGTCTTTGCCCGGGTCGTTGTTGGCATCGAGGTTGTTGCTGTTCACTCCTTTTATCCAACCTTGGAGCGTGTACACGTAATCCAATCCTTGTACTTCTTGCTCGCCAATAACGGTACGCGCCAATGGTCCGTGTGCATAATAGCTGTAAGCCGCTTCTTTTTCCCATGTTGGGTTCAAGAGTGGTTCGTTTTGCAACGAACTCATCGCCAAGGCATCGTTCACCAATGGTGTTGCACTTGTTGTGTACACCGCTGTGATGCGGTTATCGGCATCGTAACTATACGCATGGTGCCATTGGTCCGCTTTGTTGGTTTCGTAATCCACGCGGTGCACGTTGCCACTGATCAAGTCAAAAGTATAATCCATGCGCTTGAAGCGCTGGCTTGCCAACTGGTTCAATGCGCCTAAATCGGCATTGTCTTGCAACAAGGTTTTCACGTTTCCGTGAATGTCGTAGTCGTAATGTGTTGCGTGGTTGTACGTTGCATCATTGCTGTCATAAACCGCTTCATAGGTCACGTGCACTATGCGTTTGCGTTGTGTCAACGGATCTGGCGTGAAACTGTTTGGCAACTGTGCTAAGATGCTTGTATTGGTTCTGTCGTAATACGAACGCGTGATTTCTTTTCTAGTGGTGTTCGCTTGGGTATTCAACCACGTTTCCAACTTGGTGTCATCGATCACGCTTGGTACCAAGTTTCCACCTACGTATGCACCAAAAATCTGCGCAAAGGCAAGCACGTTTGTGCCTGGTGTGTTTTCGGTTTTCTCCCCTGCTTCTACCACGCGCCCTAGCGCATCGTACAAGGAATACGAGAAACGGTTTTGTAACTGCTGGCGGGAGTTTTGCGATACCACAATACGTCCCAAACGGTCGTAGAAGAAACGCGCCGAGATGCGGTTACGCAGGTCGTTTGCATAGCGCACGTAGCTCGAAGTTGTAACACCTCCCCACACACAACGGGAGCGGTCACCAAAAGCAAGCGCCGTAATACGTGCCGTTGGAGCGGTGTTTCCTGTCAACGCTGTTTCAGCAGTAATGAAAACGGAACTGACATTGTTGGCAACAAAAGACGTCCACACTTTGGATAATGGATCCGTTACTGCCTCGATATCGACCCATTGAAAGTTATCACCTGCGGCGATTCCTACACGGTTATCGTGGAAATAAACTGTTCGTAAATTCACGCCTGGTATACTTGTCGTTAAACTAACGCCTGTTCCAATTATTGGTTGGAAACGGTAATCGATGAAGCCATTTCCGACTGCAACATATCCCGTGTTTTGAAAAACATGCAGGGCATTGATTGTGCCTGTTTGTACAAATGATGAATTACCTGTCCATGAAACACAGCTTGAAACAGGATTCGTGAATTGAATTCCAAAGCGATAAACAGTGTTTCCGATACTGTAATACCCGTTGGTATTTGCTGCATTTGCACTTTTGAGTGTCGTTACTTGTCCGTTAATAGTTTGTGCGTGAACTTGGTTGTTTTTTGCTTGTCCAACAATACCGTTTCCAGCAAACAATACAATGGTTTGTCCTTGCGCTGCTTGAGCAGTCCAAACTTTATCAATTTTTTGTGTGTACGTTGTCCAACTTGCTCCTGAATTTGTAATCACCGTTGGCAATAAACTATTCCAAATAAGTCCGCCCGTTTGGGTTGTTTTGACAGCAAAATGCGCCCCAACAAAACTACCAACAGCACTCGAAGCAAAATGAACATCGTTGTATCTTGGTCCATATAAATGCGTGTTTTCGGTGGTGTTAAACCCAACCATTTTGTACATTTTACCATTAGAAGTTGTCACGAAACTGAACAAACCATTTGGTTTATAAACGACACTTGAAATGTTTTGTCCCCCTAGCAAGCTTTGAGCCATCCAGTCGCTCGTTGTCCAATCTGATGTAAATGCAAGCGTACCATTACTACCCGCAATGCTCACACGGTTACCCAACACACCAACACTATTCCACGTTACACTCGGGAAAATTTGTGCCAAGCTGCTTCCAGTAGTAGCTACAAACGGAATTGTTGTAAAACTTGTAGCTGTTATTGTATTCAAACGTTGACTATAACCTTGACTACCCACTACAGCCCAATTTCCTGCATTCAATGCAGCCGTTGCTGTTAAATTAGCGCTCGTTTGCACACCAAGTGAGGTCCAAACTGGTGTTCCATCTGTGTAATTGTGTTTGTATAGTACCGTTCCTTTGTCTCCCACCACTACAATAGCATTGCCATTTTTTGCAAGAGCTTGCAACGGCAACTTACTCCAAGTAATTGGATCTGCAGTAAATGTAACATTTGTAAGCCCACTGTTTACATCAACATCAGTGAGTGCAATGGTACCGTTGGTTCCAAAAGCAAGCAAACGTTTCTCCGTTGCTGCAACTTGTGTTAAATCACTCGCTGTTGAAGTAATAGTTGCAACAGTATTCCCTAAAACTGGTAGTTTTTGAACAGTATTATTCGTGTTTCTAAGAATCCAATAATTGTCGTTCCCTGTAGTACTTGCATTGATCAAGGTAAGTGACGAGACACCCGCATAAGTAGCAACAGTGAAGTTATTCGATGAAACAGGTGCTTTTAATATTCTTAAGTTACCATTTTGCTCCAACACGCTCAACACAACAGTGTTGTTTTGTACAACAGCACTTAATTTTACATTTGACGGTGTGTAAGTTAAGCCGAAGACATTTGCATAACTCACACTAGCTTGTGACCACGTTATGGAAGCTGCGCTATTGTTGGCTATCATGGTTGATTTATAGAGTTGGTTATTTTTTAAATAGTAATACGTGTAGTTTGTTCCCACAGGAACACCAGCTAATGCATCAACACTTGCATTGAGTGCAGCCGTAGACGGAGTTGTTGTGCTGTTTTGTGAAGTTACACTAACGTTAGTACCAGACGTTAGTACCACCACATACGTTAACGCACCATTACTTGCTACCAAACGCAAATTACTTGTTGGCGCAGCCGTGCGTTGCAACAAACTCAAACGGAGGTTTTGACCAATTAATTGAGAAAGTAGCGACCACGTGTTACCACCATCCGATGTCACTTTGATTTGAGGACCAGTAGCTGTTTGGAAACAAGCAATTCCTTTGTCTTTGTTCAAGAAATAAGCTTCCAAAACAGGACTACGTTCGCCTGACATCGTAAGAGAAGCAACTTGATTGTTCCCAATCGTTTCAAGGTGTATCATGCGGCCTTCGTCACCAAATACATAACCAGAAGTATTGGTATAAAAAGCCGCCACTTTTCCTGCTGTTGCAGTAAATTGTTCCTCCGTCCAAGAGAAAAAACTTGGAGCAACTGGATTTCCTTTGATTAGTTGGTAACCAATTTGGTTGGTAACTAAATGTTGCGTTTGTGCCGTGATATAAATGAGCGGTAAACCAGTAGCGTTTGGATAACAAGTCATGTCTGTCACGTTCAACACTTGTAAATTATTGATTGTAATAGACACAGGCAAAGACAAGGTAGTTGCAGTAGTTGTTCCAAAGTTAGATTCAATAGTAAACCATTTGCCATCAGCTGTTACAGCTATTAATTTTGTTCCACCAATAGGCGAAACAGCTGCAATACGAGACGTGATATTGTTGGCGTAGGTATTCAATAAATCCCAATGATTTCCACCGTTACGCGTTTCAAACAACTCGCCATCTGCCCCAAAAGCATAACCGTAGGTATCGTTCAACCAGACCGTTTTTTTCAAGCTTGCTGCAACAGTCCCTGCAACTTTCACCCAACTTGCACCGCCAGTGGTTGTTCGTAACAAATAGCCACGCGTTCCCATACCAACCCCAGGATTTAACTCGACATATCCTGTCATGTATCCCAAAGCAGCATCCAACATTTGTATGGCCGTTGTTTTGAAGTTAGCTGGAATTCCATTTGGTAAAAATTCCTCCAGAATATTCATGTTATCTTGATCAGGCATTGTTTGAGCAACCAGTTGATTCAACGAATTGTACTGATAACGCGTTTCCAAACGGTGCATGGTCGTTACCGTATTAAGCCCTTGCAAACGTTGTTGATCAATGAAATCGGAAAGACCATTCGACAAATCCAACAATTCCACACCTTCAGGTGGCACGGTTTTGATCAAATTACCTGCTTGGTCGTAATAATACAAGGTGAAATGATGTTCTGCTTCGTTGAACGTTATTTTTAACGATTCCTTCGCAGCCATGCAATGAGCGATATAATTTTCTGTGAACTGTTGCGTATAAACCGCAATAATACTGTCGTAAGTGTGTTGCGCATTAATCATTGCAACATTGTTGAATAATTCGTAACAAGGATCAATAAATTGTGCATACGGAATATCAATTCCATTCAAACTTTCTTGCGTTGGCGTACATGGAGCTTGCGAAGTTTCATTGCAAATACTCAATATGTCCGGTAAACGATCAAAGGAAATGACACCATCCATTACTTGTTGCAAAGCAGCGCAATACACGTCAACGCACAAGCATAAATTATTGCTGATAAAATCTTCCAGTTTCACCATTTCTTTGATGAAACCGCTGTTATTTTTTATAGCCCATTCGTTGTAATGACGCACACAACTTAAATAATCATCATACGCAACAACGCATGGATCTGTAGCAGGAGGCAATAAAGTAGAAGGACAAAATTCATCAATCGTTTGTACAGGCGTATTTAAAAATTGAATTGTCGTTTGGTCAGCTGCGATGTAATTTCTCAAGTATTTGATATAATCCAAGATACATTCACACTTTCCACTTTGAATGAATGAATTAAAATCGGGATACAATACCACCAACGCTACTGAATCTGTTTGTGCATAAAAAGAAGCATTGAACTGATTGATTGTTTCTACGTATTTTGTCCAATTTTTCTGGCATTCCTCCTCGTTTACAATTTCACTAGCCGAACACGAAGCCATCATTGGCAAGGCCTTTGGACAAAGCGTCACATCATAGAAAGACGCAATGTAGTTTTCAACAAGCGTTATTCCTGCAGCAGAACAACATAGGTTGTTTTCAATAAAACTTTCGTAACTGTAAAACGTGACAGGTTCTGGTAATTTTCCGCAAGCGGTGAATAATGAGAAGTTTGTATGATACCATTGATACGCTTGAATATAATCTTCGTATAAATTTAAACAAACGGAGCTTTCAATAGCAGCATTCGCAATGGTAGGATATTGATTCACTGCAACAGGAATGGAAGGGATGAATTTATTCGCATCGATATAATCCAAGTATTCTTGTAAATGATCAACATACTTAGTGAAAACAAAATCATCAATCGTAACCAAAACTATTGGTTGTAAACCAATGTTTCCTCTTAAACTATTGTAGTAATTAATTGCATTTACATAACGTTGGTATTCCAAATTCACATTTGTACTTGGACCATACTCCTTTATAAATAAGATTGGATCGTCTAGGTATTGTCTTTGATCAAAATGAAAATTAAAATCATTGATAAATTTCAAATAGTTATCAATAGGATAAGCGATTCCATTTTTTGCAAAATAATCGTACCCAACACTTTTCACTTCTTCAGGAGTATTGAACAAGTTATTGTTACTGTTTAAGGT
>CALJKJ010000050.1 GCA_937973685.1 uncultured Flavobacteriales bacterium
ACCAAAAAATAAGGTCGAAAGAAAACTCCCGACCTTACGTTAAACTAAAAGTATTATTACATTGGATCTAAATCCCAAACAAAATTATCTGAATCAATTAGTTCAATGTTATCTTTTTCATATTTTGAAACAGAAAACACACCAGACTCCCCGAAAGCAATAACTGTGATTTTTTGATCAGCTACTGTATAAGTGAAAGTTGTAGCATCTGTACCAAGCGAATCGGTCATAGTAAATGTTCCGTCTCCTGTCAGTTTTTTATCTTTATTAAATTTAAAGACATAACTTTCACCTGGTCCCAATGATTCACCTCCAATTGTTTTTACTTGCCATTCTCCATCAATTCGTCGGTTAATTTTTGCATCTTTTGAACAAGATGTAATTAATGTTGCTGCAATAGCCAACATCATAATTAGTGCTTTTTTCATGTTAAGTTAATTTATTATTTGAACTAAAATTATGTTATTAATAAGTTGATTTTTAAAATTTAACAATTTTACTTGAATTTTTAGAACTTATACTAGAAATACTTGATAATAACATATTGTATTTTATTTTTTCAATTCTAGTGTATTTTATAAATTCTACCTATTGAAAATCAGCTCATTTAAGTGTAAAAAACTACTTTTTTTATTTGTTTCTAGTTGAGAAATCATTATCTTTGCACCCTCAAAAGTGAGGATACTGCATTTTTTCGCACAACGCAGTTACGTTTAATAATCTTTCAAGATGCGCGAAAAGTCTTGAAATACAAGTAAAAAGCCTTATTACATGGCAAAGCAAATTAACACGCAGGGTTCTGCGGATTTCGATTGGGATGCATTAGCATTAGACGGGTACACATTGGCACAACGTTCTGAAATGTCAGACGTTTACGAAAAAACCCTAACTTCTATCAATGAGAAAGAAGTAATCGAAGGAACTGTTATCGCAGTTTCTAAAAAAGAAGTAATCATTAATGTTGGTTACAAATCAGAAGGGGTTGTTCCTGCTTCTGAATTCCGTTACAACCCGGAATTAAAAGTTGGTGATGCTGTAGACGTATTCGTTGAATGCCAAGAAGACAAATCAGGTCAATTGGTTATTTCTCACCGTACTGCACGTATGCACAAAGCTTGGATCCGTGTGAATGACGTATTACGTACAGGTGAAATCATTACTGGTTTCGTTAAATGTCGTACAAAAGGTGGTTTAATCGTAGATGTATTTGGTATCGAAGCTTTCTTACCAGGTTCTCAAATCGATGTGAAACCTATCCGCGATTACGATATCTACGTAGGTAAAAACATGGAATTCAAAGTTGTTAAAATCAACCAAGAGTTTAGAAACGTAGTTGTTTCTCACAAAGCGTTGATCGAAGCAGAATTAGAAGAGCAGAAAAAACAAATCATCTCTGGCCTAGAGAAAGGACAAGTATTAGAAGGTACTGTGAAAAACATTACTTCTTACGGTGTGTTCATTGACTTAGGTGGTGTAGATGGATTGATTCACATTACTGACCTTTCTTGGGGTCGCGTAAATCACCCGGAAGAAATCGTTGAATTAGATCAAAAATTAAATGTTGTTATTTTAGATTTTGATGATGATAAAAAACGTATCGCTTTAGGTTTAAAACAATTACAACCACATCCATGGGATGCATTGAATACAGAATTAGCTGTAGGAGATAAAATTTCTGGTAAAGTTGTTGTGTTAGCTGATTACGGTGCATTTATCGAAATCGCTGCTGGAGTTGAAGGTTTGATCCACGTTTCAGAAATGAGCTGGTCACAACACTTGCGTTCTGCACAAGATTTCATGAACGTTGGTGATACTGTTGAAGCAGTTATCTTAACATTGGACCGCGAAGAGCGTAAAATGTCATTGGGTATCAAACAATTGATGCCAGATCCATGGTCTGAAATCGAAGCGAAATACGCTGCTGGTACAAAACACAATGCAAAAGTTCGTAACTTCACTAACTTCGGTGTATTTGTTGAATTAGAAGAAGGAGTTGATGGATTGATCCACATCTCTGACCTTTCTTGGCAAAAGAAAATCAAACACCCTTCTGAGTTCTGCAAAGTAGGTGATGAAATGCAAGTTGTAGTGTTAGAAATCGATCGTGAAAATCGTCGTATTTCTTTAGGACACAAACAATTGGAAGAAAATCCATGGGATGTATTTGAAACTATCTTCGGAGAAGGTTCAGTTCACCAAGGAACAATTGTTGAAACGAAAGATAAAGCTGGTGTAGTTGCACTTCCTTACGGTGTTGAAGGTATTTGTCCTTCTAAACACTTACGTAAAGAAGATGGTTCTAACGCGAAAATCGAAGAAACATTGGATTTCAAAGTAATTGAATTCAACAAAGATTCTAAGAAAATCGTTGTTTCTCACACACGTACTTTCGAGGAAGGTGTTGACGAGAAACCAGTGAAAGCTGCTAGTGCTTCCGGTAAAAAAGGAGCAACTGGAGGTGGCGGTTCTGCTACTTCTCAAGCTGTAAAAGCAATCAACCAAAGCAATGAAAAATCAACATTAGGAGATTTGGATGCATTGGCTGCGTTGAAAGAGAAAATGGAAGGCGGAGAATAATCCCCCTCTCTACTCATACAGAAAGTCCTGATAGCACTATCAGGACTTTTTTTTGTGCCAAATATTTTTTTTTAATATTTTTATAGTACTATGCATTGCAAAGTACTAAGGTTTACATATATTTGTAAAAAAAAATAAAATGAATATTGATAATACACAAGCACAAATGCGCAAAGGAATTTTAGAATTCTGTATTTTGAATATTCTATCAACGCAAGAAGCATACCCTTCAGAAATTTTGGAACAATTAAAAAAAGCCAAACTTATTGTTGTTGAAGGAACCCTCTACCCGCTTTTAACGCGTTTGAAGAATTCAGAATTACTTACCTACCGCTGGGAAGAATCGACTGGTGGTCCACCCCGCAAATATTATTCTATTACACCTCACGGAATAAATTCATTAGCAGCATTGCAAACAACTTGGAACGAATTAGTTACTGCAGTTAATTCATTAAATAAATAACTTATGAAAAAGACAATTTCAATACATTTAGGAAAGCAACAATTCGTTATCGAAGAAGATGCGTACCAACGATTAAACAATTATTTGAGAACGCTTGAATCATCTTTCAACAACGAAGATGGTACGATCGAAATCATGGAAGATATTGAAATGCGTTGCGCTGAATTATTAAGTCAACAAACAGCTAATGGTCAACAAGTTGTTACATTGAAAGAAGTAGACAAAGCAATTGAATCCTTGGGGCATCCAGAAGAAATCAATGATGCAACTTCAGATGAAAACACAACAAAATCAGCGAATAACCTACCTCCAAACGAACCAACGAATCAACCAAAACGCTTGTTCAGAGATGTCGAAAACGGAAGCATCGCTGGGGTTTGTACTGGATTGGCAAATTACCTGGCAATAGATCCAGTAATTGTTAAAATCATTTTCATTCTCTTGTTGTTTTTAGGTTTTGGTGGCTTGACTTATATTGTCTTGTGGATTGTCGTTCCAAATGCAAAAACACCCGCAGATAAATTAAAAATGAAAGGAAAAGCTGTCACTGTCGATGCAATAAAAGAAGAAATCGAAAATGCAGCTAATCGCTTTGAAAAATCAGCCAATTCTTTCGCGCACAAAGTAGATCAAAAAGGTAGTCAACTATCAAATCGTTTTGAAAACATTGGACTTGTTTTAGGAAAAGTATTTGGTGTCATCTTCATATTCTTTTCGTTTACATCCTTGATTTCATTCATTTTATTGCAAAGTGGAAACATTGAAGTTGTACCTATTTCTGGCGACGCTTCGTTTACGTCATTGCGTTCGTTGTTGCATTTAGCTGTTCCAACAATACATACATTTCAATTATTTTGGGCAGCAATTTGGTTAATTGGCTTGGGCTTTCCGTTGTTTTTCATGACGCTAGGAATCCGCATGTTACTAGGTAAAGCGAAACGCATCATTACTGTTGCTTTGCTAACTTTTACAGCAAGTATTGTTATCGGGATAATTGTTGCTGTTTTTGGCGGTATCCATGTTGCACGCGATTTCTCAGTAGTTACAGAAATTGAAAACACAACGTTAACAAGTGCCGTTGATAGCTTGTATTTGGAAGAATTACCAATGATTAGTAACAACAAAAAAATCGTTACATCAAAAGGAATCGACTTTATCCAAATTGAAAACAAACGCTTCATTTCTGAAGGGGTGAATTTCACGTTCCGCAATTCATCAGACAGTTTGTTCCATGTGCATCAAATCTTCACATCGCATGGAGAAACAAGAAAAAAAGCTATTCACCGCGCAATAGCCATTAATCATTTGATAAAAATCAAGGAAAATAAATTACTCATTTCTCCTTTTTACAGTTCCCCTATTACAAATGGAATCAGTGGACATAATGTTGAAATTATCATTGAAGTTCCGACAAATAAAAAACTGTTTATCAACAATATAGCAACCGAAACAACAAGTATTTCACATGGAATGATCTATGCAGGTGAAACCATAAATTTCTGGGTTATCGGAGGAGATAATGACTAACATTAATTGCATCAATAAAAGCTCGTCAATCGGCGGGCTTTTTTATTGCACCTATGATATCTAAACAATCAATACATTTTATTAACATTGGTTGCCGATACTGAGAAAATCGTTTTATCTTTGGTGTATGAAGTGGGTTTATCCTGAGTTTTTATTTGCCCTTGCGGTTATTCTTATTCCGCTTTTAATTCATCTTTTCCATTTCAAAAGGTATAAAACTGTTTTTTTTTCGAGTTTAACCTTCTTAAAATCAATTGAACAAGAACAAAAAAGTACCCGCAAACTAAAACATTGGTTGTTGTTTGCATTGCGTGCGCTTGCGTTTGCTTTCCTTGTTTTTGCTTTTGCGCAACCCTTCAAACCATTATCTACCAATAAACGAGAAGCAGCGCAACCCATTATTGGTGTTTTTGTCGATAATTCTTTTTCCATGGCGCGTATTGGTGAAAATGGCGAGTTATTATCACAAGCAAAGGAACTTGCTAAATCACTAGGAGAAAAAGCGCCTAGAGATGCGCGTTTTGTTTTGTTCACCAATGAATTGAGTGGTGATGAGAAACAATTGCTCACCAAAGCTGCATTACTCGAACAAATTGACAAGTTGACTTTTTCTCCTTTGGTACGTTCGTTTGACGACGTTTCAAATTGGTGGCAACAATACATTATTGATGCAAAACGAAATGGAAGCCGCATCGCAACAACACAATTAGTTTATTTATCTGATTTTCAAAAAAACACTTTTGGAAAAATCAAAGCGAAACAACTTGCTAATAATTTAGTCTACCCAGTTATATTATCTCCCGTTTCCTCCTCCAATTTATACATCGACTCTATTTGGTTTGATAGCCCAACTCATAAAATGAACCGAAAAGAAACCGTGTTTATTCGAGTGAAAAACGAAGGAAATGAAGTTGCTAAAAACACGGAGGTTTCATTGAAAATTGGGAAAATGAAACGTGATTTGTTTGCTAATCTAACTGCGAACGGATCAGATACGGTTGAATTAAGCTATTTCAACAATCAGTCTGGAATCATTGAATGTGTTGCAACAATCAACGACAAACAAATGATGCAAGACGATGCTTTTTACTTTAATTACGAAGTAAAAAAACAAGCAAACGTCTTGTTAATGAATGGTGAAGATGCCGTTTCTAACATTGAACGCGTTTTGGAATTGGATGATTTTTATGTTGTCAAAACAATGGAACAAAACGATCGTGTTTCAACGGAAACTACCGACCTAATCATTGTCAATGGTGCAAATAACCTTTCGCAAAGCACACAAAACCAATTGATAAACGCAACAAAAGAAGGTGTAACCTTGTTGTTGTTCCCTGGAAAAAACGCAACCTTAGGCGCTTGGAATAATTTGCTTGCAAAAGTGAACATGCCTTTGTTTGCTGGATTGTACGAAGCTGAATTATCCGTCAAAACAATTGCTTTATCGGACAATTTCTTCGATGGCGTTTTTGAGAAAAAACCTGAAAACATTTCGCTTCCTGCTGCAAAAACGAGTTACCGAACGACAAAAAACAGCACTACTCAGGCTGTCGACTTGATGAGTTTTCAAAATGGCGCTCCATTTTTTGTGAAAAGCACAGGAAGTTCTCCCGTCTTTTTAGCTACAGTATCGCTTCACAGCGACCACAGTTCGTTTACTAGCAATCAACTTTTTTCAACCCTTGTATTGAGAACAGCTGAATTGAGTCAAAAAAGTCGCCCCTATTTTTTAACCATCGGAAATAGCAAAGCTTATCCTGTAACATCTGAGAATATCAATTCCGATCAACCCATCCATATCATTGGAAAAGATTGTGATTTCATACCGCGCACCTTGGAACAGAAGAATGTGACGCGCATTTCGATTCAAGGAATGGAAGCTGTCAGACGATTGCAAGCAGGTAATTACAACATTCAAAAAGGTGGTGTTTCTTGTGGTAACTTATCATTGAACTACGACCGCAAGGAATCACACATTGCTTCGTTTACGAATGCAGAATTAACAGATGCTTTTGCAAAAGCCGGTTATAAAATTGAAAAAGTATCGGATGCACTTGGTTGGTCCGGCGCTTCATTCTTATCATTGACACAACCTGTCACTTATTGGAAATGGTGTGTTATTTTTGCACTCGTGTTTATGATCGCAGAAATGATGGTCGTACATTTATTTAAAAAGTAAAAGAGTTTTAATATGAAAATACTTGTAAAAAATGCAACAATTGTTGACCAGCAATCAAGTCTCAACCAACAAACGGGAGATTTATTAATTGTTGATGGAATTATTCAAGCATTTGACAAACAACTCAATGCGGATGATGCAGTTGTAATAGACGAAGGTAATGTGATGGTTTCCATGGGTTGGGTTGATTTAAAAGCTCATTTCTGTGACCCAGGAGAAGAACACAAATCGACTGTTCAATCGGGACTTGATGCCGCAGCATTTGGAGGTTTTACTCACGTTGCGTCTTTGCCAACAACAAATCCAGTAGTTGACAACAAAACAATTGTAGAGTATTTATTGCGCAAAGCTGAAAACTCCGTAACTGCAATTCATCCAATGGGTTGTATTACGAAAGGAAATGATGGCGCGCACTTAGCTGAAATGTTTGACATGAATCAGTCAGGTGTGAAATTGTTTTCGGACGATATGCAAGCTGTCAATGGTGGTATTCTTTACCGCGCTTTGTTGTATGCGAAAAACTTTGACGGAACAATTGTTACGTTCCCACACGACAAGTCAATTTCAGGCGCTGGTATGGTCAACGAAGGCGAAGCATCTACAAAAACAGGCTTAAAAGCAGATCCGACAATTAGTGAAATCATTCAATTGGAAAGAAATATCCGCTTGTTGGAATACACAGGAGGTAAACTCCATGTGACTGGTATTTCATGCGCTGAATCGGTTGCATTGATTCGTGCAGCAAAACAAAAAGGACTTCAAATTAGTGCAGATGTTCATGCACAACACTTGATTTATAACGAAACCGCGGTATTGAATTTTGATGCAAACTTCAAAGTTATGCCACCATTCAGAACGGAAAACGATCGCTTAGCGTTGTGGGAAGGTCTAAAAGATGGCACGATCGATTGTATCGTCTCCGATCACCGACCAAACGACACCGAAGAAACAGACTTGGAATTTGATTTAGCGCATTTTGGTAATAGCACCTTGCAAACTTTATTCAGTGAATTAGTTGCATGTAAGGAATTTGATGCGGCTGTTATTGTGAATGCATTAACAAGCAAGGGACGTGAATTGTTAGGTCTTGAAAATCATGCAATTGAAATAGGAAAAACTGCTGATATCACCATTTTCAAAACAGATAAAAAATGGACATTTGATGCATCGAACAATCAAATTGGAACAACAAATTCACCGGTTTATAAAAAAGAATTGAGCGGTTACGTTTTTGGGATTGTGAATAATGGTAAATTCGCGTTGAAAGAAATCGAAGCATGAATCAAAAGCGTTCCTTCATAAAGAATTTTTGGAAAGAGAAAAAGATGGTTGGGTCAATGACACCAAGCTCACGTTTTCTTGCGAAGAAAATGCTTGCGCCTATTGATTTCAAATCAGCAAAAATTATTATTGAATTGGGACCTGGAACGGGTGTTTTTACGCGTAAAATCATTGAAAACATGCGTCCAGATGCGCTTTTCTTGATTTTCGAATTGAACGATAGTTTTATTGCTTTATTGCAAAAAAAGATTAACGATCCACGCGTACACTTGATTCACGATTCCGCTGAAAAGATGAATGAATACTTGTTGAAATTCGGTGCTAAAAAAGCTGATGCTATTATTTCTTCATTGCCTTTAGCGAATTTCCCAGAAACTTTGAAAAACAGCTTGATAAAGGAAAGCTACGCTGTCTTAAACGAAAAAGCTTGTTTCGTGCAATTTCAATATTCATTGAATGCAAAGAAATCAATCAAAAGTGTTTTCCCGAAAGTAACCATTGATTTTACAGCAGCGAACTTCCCTCCTGCTTTTATCTATTCTTGCACCAAATAACAACAACATAGTTACACGATACAATTACAAAAAAAATGAGCACAGAAAAAACAAAATGCCTAATTATTGGTTCGGGTCCTGCAGGATATACAGCAGCGATTTACGCAGCTCGTGCAGACATGCACCCTATTATGTACCAAGGAATGCAACCGGGAGGTCAATTGACAACAACGAATGAAGTGGAAAATTTCCCAGGTTATCCCGACGGTATTTCTGGACCTGAGATGATGGTGCAATTGGAAGCGCAAGCAAAACGCTTTGAAACAGATATTCGTTCTGGATTCATTACACGCGTTGATTTCTCTGGTGATGTTCATAAATGTTGGACTGAAAGCGGTCACGAAATCCATGCGGATACCATTATCATTTCAACTGGAGCATCAGCAAAATACTTGGGTTTACCTTCTGAACAACATTATCTATCGATTGGTGGTGGTGTTTCTGCTTGTGCAGTTTGCGATGGTTTCTTTTACCGTGGACAAGAAGTAGTTATCGTTGGTGCAGGTGATTCAGCTTGTGAAGAAGCTCATTACTTATCAAAATTATGTTCAAAAGTAACAATGTTGGTTCGTACAGATGTCTTTAGAGCTTCTAAAATCATGGCTGATCGTGTGCGCAACACAGAAAATATCACGATTTTACACAATACTGAAACGGTAGAAGTATTAGGTGATGGAAATGGTGTTACCGCTGCGAAAGTTAAAAACAACGTGACTGGTGAAGAAATGGACATTCCTTGTACTGGATTTTTCGTTGCTATTGGTCACAAACCAAACACAGATATTTTCAAGGATTTCATCAATTTAGATGAAACAGGATACATCAAATACGAAAAACCGGGAACATCGTATACAAACGTACCAGGTGTATTTGTTGCAGGTGATGCTGCTGATAGAAATTACCGCCAAGCAATTACTGCTGCGGGAACAGGTTGTATGGCTGCTTTAGATGCAGAACGCTACTTAGCTGCGAAAGGTCATTAAGAATTATTTATTAAAACAGAAGTGCGTTGCGAAAGTGACGCACTTTTTGTTTGCAATTTAAATTGAAAAATAGCTAAATACGCTTTAACTCGTTTCCTTTTCAATTAACTTTACACAAAAAACAACATGTCGGACTTGTCTCCTATTCGGATAAACAAATATTTAAGTGAAATCGGTTATTGTTCGCGCAGAGCAGCAGATAAACTAATCGATGAAGGTCGTGTAACCGTTAATGGACAACTGCCTGAAATGGGAACAAAAGTGTTGCCAACGGATATTATTTGTGTCGATGGGAAAGCACTCCAACAAGCCAAAGAAACGCCTGTTTACATCGCTTTCAATAAACCAGTCGGCATTGTTTGTACAACGGACAACCGTTTTGAACCAAACAACATCATTGATTTCATCAATTACCCAAGTCGCATATTTCCAATTGGTCGTTTGGACAAACCAAGTCAAGGATTAATCTTGTTGACGAATGATGGTGATATCGTAAACAAAATATTGCGTGCGCGCAACAACCACGAAAAAGAATACATTGTCACTGTTGACAGACCAATCAACGCGCAATTTGTTCGAGAAATGTCACAAGGTATTCCGATTTTAGACACGGTAACACGGAACTGTGAAGTGGAACAAATCGGCGAATCAACGTTTCGAATTGTATTGACACAAGGATTAAACAGACAAATCCGTCGCATGTGTGAATACTTGGATTACGACGTTATCAAATTGAAACGTACCCGTATCATGAATATTGAATTGGATATTCCCTTGGGTCAATGGCGTCATTTAACTTCTGAGGAATTAGCTGCTATTAATGGTTTAATGGTGCATTCATCCAAGACAGTTGACGACGATAGCGAAGAAATGGATTGAGAATTATTTACTTCTCCGTCTTCTCCAACATTGGAACAAAACTAAAATCACCGTATTGCTCGTGTTTGTATTCCGTAGCGCTTATTTTTGTTATCCGCAACATTTCTTGTGTGTCTAAATCACCCACTGGAATAACTAAATAACCGCCAACTTTCAATTGATCTAATAATGCTTGCGGAACAAATGGCGCACCACAAGTAACCAATATTTTATCAAAAGGTGCAAACGTTGCTTTTCCTTCATAACCATCTCCAAAAAATAATTTTGGGGTAAAATGAAAGTGATCGATGATATGTTTGACTTTTAAAAACAATTCCTTTTGACGCTCAATGGAGAAAACCTTAGTCCCCATCGCACACAGAATACACGTTTGAAATCCTGATCCTGTTCCAATTTCCAATACTTTGTCTCCTTTTTTTAATTCCAATAAAGCTGTTTGGAAAGCCACTGTATAGGGATGTGAAATCGTTTGCCCCGCTCCTATTTGAAATGCTACATTCGAATATGCTTGTTCTTGAAAAACAAGATCCAGAAAAAAATGCCGCGGAACTTCATTGAACGCTTTTAATATTCGTTCGTCTGTAATTCCTTTCGTTCGCAGTTGGTCAATTAACTGCTTGCGCATTCCTTTGTGTTTGTATGTATCTTGCATAACACAAAAGTAAGACGATTTACATGAAAAGAGATGACTCTTCGAAGAAAGTATCTACATTGAATTGTGTATATTTGAAACGCTATTAAAAGAAAGAATATGTCAATGGACAAAAAAGAATTGGAATTCAATATCAATGACGACGATATGCGCTTGAAAATTAGCCGCATGGAAGCACAATTACAGAAGATTTACCTTGGTGGCGGCGAAAAACGAATTGCCGCTTTGCACGAAAAAGGCAAATTAACTGCACGTGAGCGCATTGATTTATTACTAGATCCTGAGACTCCACGATTTGAAGTTGGTGCTTTTGCTGGAATGGGAATGTACAAAGAACATGGTGGTTGCCCCGCTGCTGGTGTTGTTGTCGTGATTGGATTTGTAAGTGGAAAACAATGCATCGTAGTTGCTAATGATGCAACAGTGAAAGCTGGCGCTTGGTTTCCTATTACCGGGAAAAAGAATTTGCGTGCGCAGGAAATTGCCATGGAAAATAAGTTACCCATTATCTATTTGGTCGATTCAGCAGGAGTTTATCTTCCCATGCAAGATGAGATATTCCCCGATAAAGAACATTTTGGCCGCATCTTCCGCAACAACGCAATCATGAGTTCCATGGGAATCACACAAATTGCTGCTGTTATGGGAAGTTGTGTAGCTGGTGGCGCATATTTACCCATCATGTCTGATGAATCGTTAATCGTTGACAAAACAGGTACGATATTTTTAGCAGGTTCATACTTAGTGAAAGCTGCAATTGGTGAAACGATCGATAACGAAACGCTTGGTGGTGCAACTACTCACACCGAGATTTCTGGCGTTTGTGATTACAAAGTAGAAAACGACGAAGCATGTTTGGCAACAATTCGCAAAATGATTGGACAAATCGGTCGTGCTGAATCAGCTGGATTTGATCGCATAGATCCTGTTGCGCCCGCAAATGATCCGAAAAAACTATACGGAATCATTCCGTCAGAACGCTCAAAACCGTATGCTATTCACAATGTTTTGGAATGCATTTTCGATAAAGATTCCATCACTGAATACAAAGCTGACTATGGACAAACAATCGTTTGCGCCTATGCACGTTTGGATGGTTGGAGTGTTGGAATCGTTGCGAATGAACGTGAATTATCAAAAAACGCGAAAGGTGAAATGCAATTTGGTGGTGTTATTTATAACGATTCAGCTGATAAAGCAGCGCGTTTTATCATGAATTGCAATCAGAAAAATATTCCACTCATTTTTTTCCAAGATGTTTCTGGTTTCATGGTCGGTTCAAAATCCGAACATGCAGGAATCATCAAAGATGGTGCGAAAATGGTGAATGCGATGGCAAACTCTGTCGTTCCAAAATTCACTGTAGTTATTGGGAATTCGTATGGCGCAGGAAATTACGCCATGTGCGGAAAAGCTTATGATCCGCGACTTATCGTTGCGTGGCCAACAGCAGAAATTGCAGTTATGAGTGGAGCAGCTGCAGCAAAAACCTTGTTGCAAATTGAAGTCGCTTCTTTAAAAGCACGAGGCGAAGAAATCACTCCTGAAAGGGAAAACGAATTATTATCTTCGATAAAAGCGCGTTACGACGAACAAATATCACCTTATTATGCTGCTTCACGATTGTGGGTTGATGCGATCATTGATCCAGCAAAAACACGTGAATTTCTATCGATCGGTATTGCAATGGCGAATCTTAAAAAAGCTGAAAAAGCATATAACGTTGGAGTAATTCAAACATAATAAATTTGAACAGATGTATTTTGAATGGCAATTTAAACCCTATTCTGAATTAACAACAAACGAGTTTCACGACATCATTGGTTTGCGTTTGCAGGCTTTTGTGATCGAACAAAACTGTTGTTATTTGGATGTTGATGGGAAAGATAAAAAAGCATACCATTTGTTGCTTCGCGATGGCAAAGGCGATTTAATTGGAACTACACGAATTTTGCATCCAGGTGTTGCATATCCAGAAGTAGCAATTGGTCGCGTTGCAATTGCGGCAGTTTATCGTGGAAAAGGACTTGGCCACGAATTGATGCGCCAATGCAAGCAGTTTATTCAGGATGAATTTGGAACTGTTCCAATTCGTTTGTCTGCGCAAGCTCATTTAGAAAATTTTTACACCTCACATGGATTTGAATCTACTGGAAAACGCTATTTAGAAGATGAAATTCCACATGTTGAACTATTATTAAACCAATAAAACAAATGAAAAAACAACTCGTATTCGTTGCTGCAGGAAGCTTATTGTTTTCGTGTAAACCAACCGATAAAACAGTTGTCACACCGACAGAAAAAGCGAGTGTGCAACATACAACCTCAGCTGTAGCTGGTCCATTAAAAAGCATCGATTTGAATTACATGGATGCAAATGTAAAACCTCAAGATGATTTCTTTCAATTTGCAAGTGGAACCTGGTGTAAAGAAAATCCAGTTCCAAATGCAGAGTCACGTTGGGGAAGTTTCAATGAATTAGACAAAGCAAACAAAGCTAATTTATTGACCATTTTAACCAAAGCTTCAAGTTATCCTGCAACAAAAGGTTCTCAAGATCAATTATTAGGCGATTATTTCAAATCGTTTAAAGACATGGAAACGAGAAATGCCAAAGGATATACTGTCATCAAACCCAAAATGGCAGCAGTTCAAGCCATTCGTTCGAAAGAGGACATTGCTCGATTGATGGCCAATCAACACAAAGTTGGCGTTCGGTCATTGTTTGGTTTTGGCGTTGGGCAAGACATGAAGAATGTAGAGCGCAATACGGTTTACATCGGACCAAGTGGATTAGGCTTGCCAAACAGGGATTATTATTTTCAAGAAAACAAAAAAGACATTTGTGAAAAATACGTGCTTTTTGTGACTCGATCATTCATGATGACTGGATTAAGTGAAGATCAAGCAAAAGAAAAAGCAAAAGCTGTTTTTGAATTTGAAAAACAATTAGCAGAAAAAATGCTATCTCCAGATCAAGCGCGTTTACCTGAAAAAACGTACAACAAATTCAGTTATGCTGATGCAAAAAAACTATTTCCAAAATTTGATTTTGAAACTTATTTAATTACGCTTGGATCTCAAACGTTTGATACCATTATTGTTAGTCAACCTGACTATTTGAAACAAGTAAACACATTGCTTGAAACAACTCCAATGGATACGTGGACAAGTTATTTTGAATGGAAAACATTGAATCATTATGCTGGAGCATTGGATGACGCATTCGTGCGAAATAATTTTCAATTTTACGGTCAAATTTTAAGTGGTAAAAAAGAAATGAAACCAATTGAAGAACGTGCTATCGAAGAAATCACTAACAATACACTTGGTGAATTATTAGGAAAAGCATTCGTAGATAAATACTTTTCATTGGAAGCGAAAAACCGCGTAAACACAATGGTTGACAATTTATTGACTTCGTTCCAAGATCGAATCAAAGGATTGGACTGGATGTCAGAAACAACAAAAAAAGAAGCGTTGACAAAATTAAATGCAATCGGCAGAAAATTAGTTTGTCCAGATGAATGGCGTGATTTCACCAATTTAACGATTACAAGCAACGATTATATTGCAAACCTTGATAATATTGCACTTTTTGAGACAAAAGAAGAGTTAGGAAAATTATACAAACCAGTCAACAAAAAAGAATGGGGAATGCCTGCTCACATGGTAAATGCTTATTACCATCCACTATTGAATGAAATCGCTTTCCCAGCTGGAATTATGCAACCCCCGTTTTTCGATGTCAATGCGGAAGATGCTGTGAATTACGGACGAATTGGAATGGTTATCGGACACGAATTCACGCATGGTTTTGACGATAACGGTTCAAAATTTGCTGCAAATGGAAGTTACACAAACTGGTGGCAGGAATCGGATCGTAAATTATTCGAAGAACGCACCAAAACGTTGGGACAAACATTTGAATCATTCTGTCCAATTGAAGGTCATTGTGTAAATCCTGATTTGACAATGGGCGAAAATATTGCTGATTTAGGAGGCTTAACAATGGCGTTTTATGCCTATAAAATGACCGATGAATTTAAAAAAGGAGAACTGATCAATGGCTTCACTCCTGCGCAACGATTTTTCATAGCATATGCTCAATTGTGGAAAATCAACTACACAGAAGCTGAATTGAAAAATAGAATCGCAAATGATTCACATTCACCAGGAATGTATCGTGTGAACGGTCCGTTAATGAATTGTCCTGAATTCTTTGAAGCTTTCGGAGTGAAAGAAGGTGATAAAATGCGTAACAAAAAAGAAAAAGTTGCCAAGATTTGGTAAACTTGAATCCCCATATTAAAATAGAAAAAGCCCGTTGTTAGACGGGCTTTTTTGTTAATTCAAATGCAACAATACTTTTTGTTGCTTTATTTTTTTTACCTCAATCGATTTGCTGTAATTCAATAGTTGATTTATCAATGCTTTTGAGGGAATGGTTGCAACTGCTTGAGTAATTTCATCAGTGCTCGTTGGGTATTTTTTCACCATAGGCTAACATTACAATTTTATTCTATAACGTAAGAAGAAGATGTTTATTATATGGATGTGAAAATTAATACCCTCCCCACCATCTTCTCAAAAACCATTCTGTACCAAATAACAGGACGATTAACACAAAAATGAAGGTCAAATCAATCAAAGAACGGTAACTTGTGTCCTCAAATTGAACTGTTGCAATGTCACTTCTGCTTTTCAAGTAATCAATTAGTTTATTTGATTGACGTAATGGGTAAAATTGTCCGTCTGATTGACGCGCTAATTGATTCAGCACACTAAAATCAGCACTTGTTGTAAGCGCTTCTAACGCAATCGCCTCAACAACAAAGGTTCCAGATTTTTTATACTTTGTTCCATTATTGCTTGCTATTGCTTCCCAATGATAAGTTCCCGCAGCAAGATTTCCTAAGTTCAATTGATAAAAATTTGACGTCGGTGAAAATTGCGTCTTGGACGCCCCCCCTCCTTTTTTACGGTATGAAAATGAAATCTGAGGAGTTGTTATTAATTCCATCGCAGCATTGTAAAACTCAGCTTTTAAAGTGATTTCATCCGTTTCTATAAAACGTTTTGGAAAAGAAATTCTAAACGGATCAGACGATTGCCTAACCGTTAAATATTGGGTGGTTTTTTGTATGAATTCTCGGAATCCATCGGTGTTTTTAGTACGCATGAATTCGTTCAATTTCCAGCGCCAAATTCCCTCGCCTAATAAAACACCTATTTTTGTTTGTTGACTGCTTGCAAAGAAAAACAAAGGATCACTTTTTGTGATTTTACCAATTCGTTGTTGCAATACTACCACTGCATTAGCAGGTAATTGATAAGCTCCAAATCGGGTTTCCATTGGTGGCGCGACATTCATTGCTGCTACACATGTTTCTGTGAATGAAAATGCAGAAAAACCACTATTTATCGTTGGATAAACGGTTTCTGTTTGATTCCCTTTTGGTGATTTTAAACCAGTTACTAAGGCCTGAACTACTTGATTGGGCGTTGTTGGGCTTAAAATCAATAAAACCGGGATTTTTTCTCGTAGCAATTGACCAAATAATGCTGGATTTGAATTGTTACCGTTTTCATACCAAACAACGAGATTCGGAACAACTTTCGATAATTGATAGTTTTGAATCAAATCAGCGGTAATCTGCGTGCTTTTGTCCTCTTCGAGCACATTTCGAATAGCTGCTAAATCGGGATGTGGTGCACTTGACAGAAAAAGAATGGACGATTTATTGTCCAATACTTCGACATAACACGATTGTTGGTTGTTTTGCAGCGTGAATTCACCCGAACGACTTTCAACCTGAACTGTAAATCGCTGGAAACCTTTTTGAGCAGCTTTAACAGTGAACAAAACAGTCTGTTGATCAAAATTACTATTATTGCAATTAACTGTTTTTGATTGAATTTTCTTACCATTTTGCAACAAATGAACACGTGCCGCACCCTTCGGAATTTTTACAAATTCGACTGTTGCTTCGATAGGGAATTCATTGGATAAAAAAGCAATTTCATTAGCATTTATTGCTCGAATCAATTGGTCTTTTTTACTAATCGTATCGCCTATTCCCAATGTGAAAACTGGCACCAAGTCAAGTCGCTCAGCTTCGTACATGGGATGAACACCTTTTGTCGCATTTCCATCTGAAATAAGCGTCACACCACCAATATTTCTGTTAAAGTAAGTATCGTGAATGTACTTGAATCCTGCTGCTAAATCCGTTTCTTTCCCATTTGCTTTTTGTTGATTTTCAAAGGGAACTGTTTGAGCGCCCAAAGCTAATTCAACCAATTCAAAGTCGTTTCCAAACTGAGCTTTTAATTGATTGCGAAAAGCTGTGATTTGTTTGTCAACTTGAGCACTATCTTTGTAATTATGAATTGATTGCGATTGATCTATTAAAGTGATGAATAAAGGTTTTTCTTTGCGGTAACTGATTGCTTCCCATATCAAACCGAATAATAAAAACAACAAAATAAAAATCCCGAAACCACGCAAAGCAGCAAGAATCTTCTTTTGTTTTGTTGTCCAATCCGTTGCTTGACTGGATTTGAAATAATACCAATAAGTTAACAATCCTGCGCCTATTAAAGCAGGAATGGTCAACCACAAAGAATAATCAGATAAATAATTCATTTGTGACGAAATTAATGCTTTTTCAGCTTAATTCGTTAAGGTATATGATATTCCTAAACCTAATACCGATTTGAATTGCGTTCTTGGACCATTATTTCCATGAACATCACGAATGATGATGTCATCATCGTATTGCACATTCCATTGCAAACTAGCTGAAAACCATTTATTTACTTTGAAAGCAAAAATATTCTCCGCATTGACATCGATGTTTTGCGGATTTTTAATGTAATTAGAGAATAGTTCAATTCTTGTTTTCATTTCGATATTTTCCATGATTTTCTTTTGAAATTTAAACCGCAAATAGGAACCGAATTCATTTCGAATGGTGGCGCCTAATTTCAGTAACAATCCATTTTGATCATAGATAGCCTTATCAACACCAAAAGCCCCAGCATTTGCAAGCGTTTGGTCACGTACAATGGTTGTTTTTCCTGCCAATGGTGAAAAATAGACATTAAACGTTTCTTTCGGTGCGTACTCAATCCCTAAGGAAATACTAAGGTAACCAGGTGCTAAAAAAGTAGAGATTTTTACCGAATCATTTGGAAAATTATACCCATTCAATGCTTGTGTTTTAAACCCGCCAGTTACCGTATAAAACCAATGTTTTTTGAAACGATATCCAAACGTTGAAGCAAGGTCAATTTTATCATCAGTTTTTTGCATTCCTTGACGTTTCCCTGTTGAATCGATATACTTCATACCACCTAATGCAAACTTCAGATCATTATCCCATTTTACATTTTGCTTGTTGTATTTCAAACTTGCATCTATAAATCCCAGAACTGAAACGTTATTCCGACCACCTGCAGCCCAATTGACAAAGGCGGTTTGTGAACCATTTAAACCGAAAATACTTTTAAATTTCCAAGGGTTTTCGATTTTTTTTGTTGTATCATTCAACGTGCTATTTGTTAGTGCAGTTTGAGCAAAAAAAGTGTACGTAGTTGCAATAACAATGAATAGTAGCTTAAATTTCATTTGTTTTTTTTTTACAAAATTAGGAAACTTCAATAATATTCAAAGAAACAACAAGCATGGATTGTCAAAGAATTAAATAAATCTTTAACTTCGTACTCACAAAACAAAAGCTATGTCGAAAGAAGTATTTATTGTCGCTGCAGTTCGTACCCCAATGGGCGCATTTATGGGAGGTTTATCTTCTGTTCCTGCAACTCAATTAGGAGCAACAGCAATCAAAGGCGCGTTAGAAAAATCAAATGTAGATCCTTCATTAGTGAATGAAGTATTTATGGGTAATGTTCTCCAAGCTGGAGTTGGACAAGCTCCTGCTCGTCAAGCTGCATTGGGTGCTGGATTACCAAACAACGTACCTTGTACAACAGTCAATAAAGTATGTGCATCAGGAATGAAAGCAATCATGTTGGGTGCGCAAACAATTTTAGCTGGTGATAACGAAATCGTTGTAGCTGGTGGAATGGAAAACATGAGTCAAGTTCCTCATTACATCGACGGAAGAAACGGTGTGAAATTTGGAAACATCACTGCTTTGGACGGAATCACTAAAGATGGTTTATTAGACGTATACAGCAAAGTCCCTATGGGTAATTGTGCTGAATTGTGTGCAAAAGAACATAATTTCACTCGTGAAGATCAAGATAACTTTGCAATCAACTCATACAAAAGAGCTGCTGCTGCATGGGAAGCTGGTCGTTTTAACGATGAAGTTGTTGGCGTATCCGTTCCACAACGCAAAGGTGATCCAATCATTGTAAATCACGACGAAGAATACAAAAATGTATTTTTAGATAAAATCCCAGGATTACGTCCAGCTTTTGATAAAGAAGGAACAATCACAGCTGCAAATGCTTCAACGTTGAATGATGGTGCTTCTGCAGTCATTTTAGCATCGAAAGAAGCAGTTGAGAAATATGGTTTGAAACCAATTGCTAAAATTGTAAGTTACGCTGACGCAGCGCACGAACCAGAATGGTTTACAACTGCTCCTTCATTAGCAATTCCAAAAGCTTTAGCAAAAGCAAATATGTCGACAGCTGATGTTGATTTCTGGGAATTAAATCAAGCGTTTTCTGTTGTTGGTTTAGCTAATACAAAAATATTAGGTTTGAATCCTGAAAAAGTTGATGTGAATGGTGGTGCTGTCGCTTTGGGTCACCCATTAGGAAACTCTGGTTCACGTATTATTGTTACGTTGATTCATGTTTTGAAACAAAACAACGGGAAAATTGGTGGCGCTGCAATCTGTAATGGTGGCGGTGGTGCATCAGCTATGATTATCGAGAATATCTAATAAGGATAAAATGATACGAAAAACGCCAGCTGATTCAGTTGGCGTTTTTTTTGTGCTTAATAAAAGCTGAGAAAAATATACTTTTTTTTTGGGGCAAAAGGGTAATATTACCTTTTTGTATTTTTACTTTTTTCTTATGTTGCAAATTTGCTAAATTACCAACGCTTATTGTTTCATTTTATCCAACACCTGTTCGTACAATTCCTCATACATTGGTAAAACACTACTCAATGAAAATGTTTTAGCACGTTCAAAAGCATTGTTACTGAATAGTGCTAATTGACTGTCATCTTTTAAAATACTGAGCGCATTTTGCGCCATTTCATCCACATTCCCAACAGCAGATAAAAATCCTGAAAAACCATGAACATTGACTTCTGGAATTCCTCCAGTATTAGATGAAACAACCGGAACGCCTTCAGCCATTGCTTCCAAAGCTGCCAAACCAAAACTTTCTGTTTCAGAAGGCAATAAAAACAAGTCGGATATTTCCAAAATAGGTCCGGTCTCTCTTACTTTTCCTGTGAAAATTATTTTATTACAAATGCCTAATTCTCGGCCTAATCGCTCAACAAATGGACGTTCTGGACCATCGCCGCCTAAAATTAATTTTGCTGGAATTTCTTTTTGTACTTGGTGAAACACACGCACGACATCTTCAACACGTTTCACTTGGCGAAAATTTGAAATGTGACACAAAATCCGTTCGTTGTCCATTGCATAATGTCGTCTTTTTTCCAAATTCTTCTCGTGCAATTCTGGTTTTACTTGGATGAAATTCGGAATAACATGAATTGTTTGTGAAGTTGCAAAATGTGCGATTGTATCGTCCTTCAAACTTTGAGAAACTGCAGTAACCGCATTGGAAGCGTTCAAACAAAATGTAATAACAGGTTCAAAAGATGGATCCTTTCCTACCAAAGTAATATCAGTACCGTGTAAAGTTGTAATAAACGGAATAGCAATTCCTTGCGACTTTAAAATCTGTTGTGCCATAAAAGCTGCTGAAGCATGTGGAATTGCATAATGTACATGTAACAAATCAAGTCCTTCGTATTTGACAACATCAACCATTTTACTCGCTAACTCTGTTTCGTAAGGTTGGTACTCAAACAAGGGGTAATCACTTACTTGAACTTCGTGGTAAAAGATGTTTTCTCGAAAACTCCCCAAACGAACAGGTTGCGAATACGTAATAAAATGAATTTCATGGCCCTTTAACGCTAAAGCTTTTCCTAATTCAGTTGCAACTACTCCGCTTCCTCCAAATGTTGGATAGAGTACAATTCCTATTTTCATGGTAAATGGTTCTTTTCTTATATAAAAAACGAAAAACTTATTTGTTCTTTTTCGCTGCTAATAATGCCTCATAAATCACATCGTGAATGCGGTTACGAATACTCATATTGGTGATTTTTTTGTTAAAAGCATCCGGATAAATGCGATTCGACAAAAAGACATAATTAACTTTGTATTCGGGATCTGCCCAAGTTATTGTGCCCGTAAATCCTGAATGTCCAAATGTTCCACTTGATGCATAATCACTTGTTGGTCCATCTTTTCGACTTACTGTAGGTTTATCAAAACCAATTCCTCTTCTATTCGATGGACAAAATTGACAAGCTGTAAATTGTCTGACAATTTCTGGTTTGATCAATGTATACGACCCGATTTTCCCTTCGTTCAATAATACTTGCATTAATTTAGCTAAATCGGTTGCTGATGAAAACAAACCTGCATGTCCTGCTACTCCGCCCATCATTGCTGCACCTGGATCGTGCACATATCCTTGAATGAGTTGATTTCTGAATTCTTTGTCATTTTCCGTTGGAACGATGCGCGCTAAAGGAAATTTCATCAATGGCAAATAGGTCATAGTTTGTAACCCCAATGGAGCATAAATTGCTTGTTGCACATACTGATCCAATGACATTCCTGTTTGCTTTTCAATATATGCTTTGAAGAAATAATAACTCAAATCGGAATATTCATATTTTTTCTGACCTGACAACGGCGTAGCAACAATCCGCTCTAAAATTGTTTTCCAATAATCCGATTGAATGTAGATGTCTTTTGCAACTTGTTTGTCAAATCCTGGTTTTTTAATTGAACTGTAAATTGATTTATCCAATGAGCCATTTTCAATAGTCTTCTTGTAAAAAGGAATCCAAGGAGTTAAACCAGCTTGATGAGTTAATAAATCAATCGCTTTCAAAAAAGCATATGGTGTTCCTTTAACAAACTCAGGTGTCAATTCACCTAAAGTTGCTTGCACATCAAATTTCCCTTCCGATTTTAATTTCATCAACGCCATCGTTGAAGAAGCAATTTTTGTAATCGATGCGATGTCGTAAATATGATCATTTGTAATCGTGTCAACCGCATCGTATGTTGTTGTACCAAAACTTTTTCGGTAGATGACTTTTCCTTCAATTGCGACAACTATTTGACATCCAGGAAATGCTTTTGCTTCAATACCTTCTGCAACAATAGCATCAATTCTAGCAAGTTGAGAAGCGGAAATACCTATTTCTTCTGGAATGGTGTATTTCAATCGCCCATTTCCTTTCACAACCAAACCGTCGCCTTTTTTCCAATGATGATTGATGTCAAACTGTAATTGATTATCACAATCATAAGCTCCCATGACAAATTGTGCGATTCGCTCTTGCATCATCGGATGATTTTCTGGTGCAAGAATAACAGCATCGACATGTTCATTGAACGCTTTTTCATTTTCTAAAAACAATGGATTTCCAAAAAAAGTAACAATCACCTCGTTTTCAATTGGTAACGATGAAAGGAATTGCTTCCAATCTCCAAAACCATAATTGTTTTTCGCACGTTGTCCTGGCGCGTGATAATCTACTAAAATAAGATCCGATTTTGCAAACGACAAAAGTTTCATGCGTTCAACAGCCTCTTCTGAAGTAAAGTAATAATGATTTTCATATGGTGTGTAATCACCTAATCGATTTGTGTATTCGGAACTTGCTGGTCCGATTCCAATACGAATTATCTTTCTATTCAACTCATTAATTGGCAATGCTGCATGATCGTTTTTAGCAACAACAAATGCTTTTTCAAATATTTTGTTGATGGTCAAATAACGTTCCGGAGCTGGATTTTTTCGTTTCACAACTGGTGCAGCAATTATCTTTTTGTATTTGACTTTCAATATGCGCTCACATTTTTCATTGACTTCTTTCATCGAAATCGCTCCTGCTTCAACACGTTGTTTTATTAATGAAATAGCTTCTGCAACGCTTTCTGGAAACAATAATATATCGCAACCAGCTTCATATGCTTTAGCTACAACTTCAGCTTTACCGTATTTATCAGCAACCGCTTTCATGTTTAATGCATCTGAAATTACTAATCCAGAAAAATGCAATTCATTGCGCAAATAACCGTTGATGACTTTCTTCGACAATGAACTTGGCAATCCTGAAGGATCTAAGTGAGGGACATTTAAATGGGCAACCATCACCGCACTCGTTCCTGCATTGATGCCTTGTGCAAAAGGTTCAAAATCAGTTGAGCGAAATGTAGCTTCTGAATGCGATACCGTTGGTAATTCAAAGTGCGAATCTTTGTCTGTATCGCCGTGTCCAGGAAAATGTTTCACACAACTTAATGTGCCAGTACTTTCCATTCCCTTGACAAAAGCTGCTGTATGTTGTGCTACTAAATTAGTTTCCGAACCAAAAGCACGAAAACCGATTACCGGATTTTTTGAATCTAAATTGATGTCTGCATCAGGTGAAAAACTCAAATGAAGTCCAATTTGTTGGCATTCAATTCCCATCTGTTCACCAATCGCTGTTGTCAATGACAAATCATTTGCACTTCCTATAGTTTGTTGAAAAGGAAATCGTTCTTCTCCAGACAAGCGCATCGCTACTCCCCACTCTGCATCCATCCCAAATAACAAAGGAATGGTCGCTTGTGATTGAAAATAAGCCATGTGATCCGTCAAGTTATTTCGTTCTCCTTGAAAGAAAATGACGCCACCAATTTTGTTGGAACTTATTTCTTTTTGGATAGCAGCAGTGTGTTTTGGACCTTTGTTTGTCCAACATGCAACCATGAACGATTGTGCGATTTTTTCTTCCGTTGTTAAGCTTGCAAGTTGCTTGCTCACCCATTCTTTTTCGGAAAGAAAATTTTTCGTTTTTGAGGTGTTGACCGCATTGTTTTGATGAATCAATGATAACCCAATTGCACCAACTACAGAGGAAAGAAGATAAATTATTATTGTACGTGGCATTACTATTCTTTTCATAAGGACAAAAATACAACAAACAAGTTGAGTCAAGGGATTTCATTTTAAGAAAGATTACCCAATTTATTGTTAAAAAAATAGCAGAAGTAGCATGGGATAGGCATCGAATAACGAAGATAAAATCTTATTTTTGCTAATTGACTGACGAAATTATCAGTACGCATTTTTTTCAAAAACAAGTAAAACACGAAAACAACTTTAAGACAATGGCAGATATCATCAAACTTTTACCCGATCATATTGCAAATCAAATTGCTGCGGGTGAGGTTATTCAACGCCCTGCCTCTGTTATCAAAGAGTTAATTGAAAACAGTATTGATGCTGGAAGTGATAGTATTTCCGTTTTTGTGAAAGATGCAGGACGAACGAGCATTCAACTAGTTGATAACGGTAAAGGAATGTCGTTTATGGATGCACGTATGGCTTTTGAACGTCATGCAACCAGCAAAATAGCATCCGCCGATGATTTGTTTGCGTTAAACACAAAAGGTTTTCGCGGAGAAGCACTTGCATCAATTGCAGCAATTGCTCATGTTGTTTTAAAAACAAAAAGAAACGAAGATGAATTAGGTTCGTTGATTCAGATAGAAGGTTCAACAATAGTAAAACAGGAACCCGTTCAATGCCCTGTAGGTTCCTCTTTTGAAGTGAAAAATTTATTTTTCAATGTGCCTGCTCGCAGAAATTTCTTGAAATCAGATAATGTCGAATGGCGCCACATCATTGACGAATTTGAACGCGTTGCATTGGCTCATCCAGAAATTGCTTTTCGATTGGTGCACAACGATCAAGAAATATTCAATTTAACGAAAGCTGCTCAACGCAAACGTATTGTCGATATTTTCGGTAAAGCTTTCAATGATAAATTAGTTCCTATTAATGAAACAACAGATATCGTTCGCATTGAAGGTTTTGTTGGTAAACCAGAAGCTGCGAAGAAATCGCGTGGTGAACAGTTTTTCTTCGTTAACAATCGTTTTTTTAAAGATACGTATTTCAATCATGCAGTAACTGCTGCATTTGAACAATTATTACCCGCTAAAATGTTTCCAAGTTATTTTATTTTCTTGGAAATAAACCCAAAAAATATTGATGTCAATGTGCATCCTACAAAAACGGAAATAAAATTTGAAGACGACAAAGCCATTTATAGCATTCTTCGGAGTACTATTCGGCTAGGTTTGGGTAAATTCAATATTTCTCCAACACTCGATTTTGATCGGGAAAATGAATTTGATATTCCGCTGAGCATGAAAAATCAACCTGCTTATGAACCGGTAATTCAAGTCGATAAAAATTACAACCCTTTTGCTTTCTCCAATACGCGCGAAGGTCAACGTACAAGTTCTAATTCAAACAGTGCTTTCAGTCAAGGAATAAAAAATGCTGGTTTCCAATCAGATACAAATACATCAAATTGGGATGATTTCTGGAATCCAGAAAATGAAATCGCTTCGATTGACACCGCAAACGAACAAGTTGCATTGCATGAAATTTCACCAGAAATTCCAGAAGGTCCTTTTTTTATTAAAAGTTCATTTATAGTTTCCCCTGTTCAATCTGGTTTGTTGTTGATTCATTTCCGTCGTGCATACGAACGAATCTTGTACGATGAATTGATGCGCGGATTTTTCATCAATCCACTTGGATCCCAACAACTTCTTTTTCCACTTGAAAAAAACGTTTCAAAACAAGAACAAATCCATTGGAACGAACACCAAAAAACCTTGGAGCGCATTGGTTTTTCTTGGTCGTGGGAAAATGAACAATTACAGTTAATTGGAATTCCAGAATTGTTAAACGAATCAACTGTCATTTCGTGCGTAGATAAAATTTTGGAGTCGATTCAAATGGGGGAATTGGACAAAGGGGAAATTGCACACACCGTTCTTGCTCAATTGGCATTTGCCGGAAGTATTACGTTTAAGTTAGGAAACGAACCTACAATCATAGCAGATTTTGTTCAGCAACTTTTTGCAGCCGAGGAACATTCTTACACGCCTAATGGAAAGCAAATCATGTCCATTATTTCAAACGAATTTTTAATGCAACTTTTTTAATCCATGTTTAGAAATACGCCAACAGTTACGCAGAATTTAATCATTGTCAACATCTTGTTTTTTGTTGCAACGTTTGTATTAGAGCAGCAAGGTGTTGATTTGGGAACTATTCTAGGAGCTCATTATTTCAATACACCACTTTTTAAACCGTGGCAATTGATTACTCATGCGTTCATGCATGCTGATATTTTTCACATTTTCATGAACATGTATGTGTTGTTCATGTTCGGTAGTTTCTTAGAACGATTGTGGGGAGCACAACGATTTCTAAAGGTCTACTTTTTATCAGCATTCGGAGCTATTTTACTTTATAACATTGCAGGTTATTTTCAAGTTGAAGCGTTGATTAATTTAATTAAAAGCAATGGAAATGGTGAGCAATTGACCATGATAAATAACTTACTGCGTGAATTTGGAAAATCAGATCAGTTTTTAGAGGAGGCTAACCGTTATTTGAACAAAGATGGTGGGATTACTTCTTACCAATTTGCAGCAATCAGTGATTATCTAGGCATGTCGATGACGCCAATGGTTGGCGCTTCTGGAGCCGTATTTGGTTTATTAGCTGCTTTTGCGTTGTTGTTTCCAAATACAGAATTACAATTATTATTCCCTCCAATTCCAGTAAAAGCAAAATACTTAATTGGCGGATATTTTGTACTTGAAATTTACTCCAGTTTCCATCAAACAGCTGGCGACCATGTTGCACATTTAGCGCATGTTGGAGGCGCAATTGTTGGTGGTGTTATGGTATTAATCTGGAAAAGAAATAGTTCTAATTTCTATTAAACATGAGCGGACAACGAACACTTTTTGAGGAATTAAAATACCAGTTAAAATTCGGTGGAGCGCATATTCAATTGCTTTTCATCAACGCGATTGTTTTTGTGTTCATCGGATTGATTACCGTAATTGGTCGCTTAACAAATTCAGAAGAAGTAACACAACAGGTGTTGGCGCGTGTGTTTACATTAGACACCAATATGAATGGCTTTTTTAAAAGTCCTTGGACAATTGTCACCAGTATTTTTGCGCATTTTTCTTTTTTGCATTTTTTATCGAACATGCTCTTCTTGTACTTTTCTGGAAGCATGTTTATTCAGTTCTTCACAGGTAGACGTTTGATTCATGTTTATGTGCTCGGTGGAATTGTTGGTGGTATTTTCGAATTGCTCGCTCATGCACTATTTCCTGCATTTGCAGACCCATTGACTCAAACCGTTATCGTTGGAGCTTCTGGTTCCATCATGGCAATTTTTGTTGCGATGGCGTTTTACCGTCCCAATTTACAAGTCAACTTGTTTGGAATACTTCCTGTTCGCTTAATTGTCATTGCAGGATTGTATATTTTATACGACGTATTGAGTATTGGAGCGAATGACAACATTGCTCATTTTGCGCATATCGGAGGAATAGTTATTGGATATCTTTCCATTAGAAATATTCATTCTTCCAAAAATATCATTAACTTTTCAGAGAAAAAGACGCAAGCTTTTCGATTGTTTGTTGCAAACATAGGAAAGAAATCGCCAAAAATGAAAGTTGAAAAAGGCGGAAGACGTGTTAAAACAGACGAAGAATACAACCTTGAAGCGAAACAGAAACAAGTAGCAATTGATAAAATTCTTGAGAAAATTTCAAAATCAGGTTACGAATCATTAACAAAAAAAGAAAAAGATTTCTTGTTTTCACAGAGCAATAAATGAGTAAGTGGATTTATCAAATAGCGCGGTTTTCCAATTGGATGAAAATCTTTACTATCGTTGCATTGGCGACCTTAGTACTATCTTATTTCGCGCCTTTTGTTCATCCTGATACGTTTGAATTACTTCCGTTTTTTGGTTTGGCTTATCCCATTATCATCGCTGTTAATCTGCTTTTTCTTATTTACTGGGCGTTATTAAAATCGCGCTGGTTCTTTGTCGTGCTCTTCTTTGTGATTATTGGCGGAAAACTTCACTTCCGAACAATTGGCATAAGCTTTCGCCCTGTTACAGCATCTCAAAACGACAGTATTTGGAAAATCATGAGTTATAACGTTCGATTATTTGATGTTTATAACGAATCTGTTGAGAAACGAAATGAAAACAGAAATGGAATTCTGGCATACGTGCAAGAAGTAAATCCAGATGTTGTCTGTTTTCAAGAATTTTTCCACCAAGACAAACCGACATCTTTTTCCACAAAAGACACATTGATCGAATTACTTGGAACACAAAATTACCACGAACGGTATTCTCATAAAATAAGAAATCGGCAAAATTTTGGGATTTGTATGTTGTCGAAATATCCGATTATTGCAAAAGGTGATGTGATGTTTGATAATTTTGCATCAACAGATAACTACTGTATTTTCGCGGATATCGTAAAACATGGTGACACCATTCGTGTTTACAACATTCACTTGCAATCAATAAAATTACAACAAGAGGATTACGAAATGTTTGGTGCAACAGATGCTGTTCCAAAAGAGAAAAAATCGACTGTTCGCCTGTTAATTGATAAGTTAACAATTGCTTATCCAGCTCGTGCACAACAAGCTTTAAAAGTCATTGAACACATGGAAACTTCACCTTATCCTGTTGTCGTTTGTGGTGATTTTAACGACACACCAATGTCTTATGTGTACAATCAATTCAATCAAAAATTGGTTGACTCGTTCTTGGAAACGCGCTTTGGATTAGGAATTACTTACGCTGGAAGGGTTCCTGCAGGAAGAATTGATTATATTTTTCACGATCCGCGCTTACAAGCACAAAAGTTCACCATTCAGAAAAAAGCATTTTCTGACCACTATGCTGTTTCGTGTGAAATTTGGAAGAAAAAATAAACCCATGCAGCATGCTAATAGCTGACTTGAACGTCTCTAAAAGCACGATTTAGTTCGCTATATTGCTTTGTAATCTGCTGATTGTAAACAATCTCCGAAGAGTGCAGCCCGCCATCGCAACAATAAGACTCCCCTTTCGAATAAAATGTTAGACGTCAATGATCTACCGCATGGGTTGTTTGCACGCATGCAAACTGCCGTTTACACTTCAACGCTGTGAACGAACGACAAACAAAAATAAGGAATAATTAGAAATTACAGGATATTCCCCTTGCCTTCGCATACGATTATATCTCACAAAGTGTTCTTGGAAATGTAGATGACGTTTCCCCCTTGCCTTCGCATAGGGCTACACCTCACAAAGTGATCTTGGAATAACCTCAAATCTTCCTCCTTATTTTGTAACTTTACCACATGATACAAGCAACACAACAAAGCATTCTCGAAAAATTAAAAATTAACGCATTGAATGAGATGCAAGAACATTCCATTCAAGCAATGAGAACGAATAAAAATGTGTTGCTCTTATCACCTACTGGTTCTGGTAAATCTTTAGCGTTTTTATTGAGCATTTATAACGAACTTTCATTTGAAAAATCGGGAGTTCAAGCGTTAATTATTACTCCTACTAGAGAACTTGCTTTGCAAATTGAATCAGTTTTCAAAGCAATGGGAACCGATTATAAAATCAATGCAACTTATGGCGGTCATTCCATTCGTATTGAGAAAAATAATTTTTCTGAGCCTCCTGCAGTTTTAGTAGGAACACCCGGTCGTATTTTGGATCATGTGAAACGCGAAAATATTAATTTATCAGGGGTTCACACACTTGTTTTAGATGAATTCGACAAATCACTCGAAATGGGTTTTGAAGAAGATATGTCGCAAATAATAGGTGCAATGAAATCGATTGAGAAAAAAATGCTTGTCTCAGCAACCGATTTACAAGAATTACCTAGCTTCATTGAATTTATTCAATTCGAACGAGTTGATTTTTTAGTGAAAAACGAAGAATCAAACATTAAGTATTTCAAAATAAACTGTTTAGATACTGAAAAAGTTGAAACACTTTTTGAGTTGTTGTGTAATTTACCCGAAGGAAAGACAATCATTTTCTGCAACCATCGTGAAGCAGTTGTCCGCATTTATGATTTTCTAATTGATGGAAACATTCACGCAGTTTATTACCACGGCGGAATGGATCAGGAAGAACGAGAACGTGCTTTAATCAAATTTAGAAACGAAAGCGCGCAATTTTTAGTTGCAACCGATTTGGCTGCACGTGGATTGGATATTGATGCAGTTGAACATGTTATTCATTATCAACTACCGCAACAAGAAGCTGTTTTCAAACACAGAAGCGGTCGTACTGCACGTCAAAATGCGGATGGTGTTGTTTTTACTTTTCAAACAGAAAAAGACAAATTCCCTGATTTTATGCCCGATATGTTTGTGTACGACATTGTTCCAAACGAACCGCTTCCAGAGCCTCCTTATTGGAAAACGATTTACATTGGCGGCGGAAAAAAAGACAAAATAAACAAAGTTGATGTCGTCGGATTCTTACACAAGATTGGAGGGTTGAAATCGACTGATATCGGTATGATAACCGTTATGGACCACAGCACACTGGTTGCTATCAATCGTTTTGAAGCAGAAGAAGTTGTTCCTCAAATCCGCGATCAAAAAATCAAAGGCAAAAAGTTCAAGATTGGATTTGCACGGTAAAATGCTTACCCTTTCATCAACTTAGCAGCGTGTGGTGCAAAATACGTCAATATTCCATCTGCTCCTGCTCTTCGAATGCTTAATAGCATTTCCATAACAGTTCGATCATAATCCAACCAGCCTTGCTTTGCAGCTGCGTAAACCATCGCGCACTCGCCACTTACGTTGTAAGCAGTTATTGGAGTGTCAAAACGTTCTTTTAATAAATGAATGATATCCAAATAACATAACGCTGGTTTCACCATGATAAAATCTGCTCCTTCTTCGATATCCAAAGCTGCTTCAATCAACGCTTCGCGTTTGTTTGCAGGATTCATTTGGTACGTTTTCTTATCACCAGACTTCGGAGCTGAATTCAACGCATCTCGAAAAGGTCCGTAAAACGCACTTGCATATTTTGCTGTGTACGACATGATGGAAACATCTGTAAAACCATTGTTGTCTAATGCTGAACGAATAACACCTACTCGCCCATCCATCATGTCAGATGGCCCTACAATATCAATTCCTGCTTGTGCTTGAGCAACCGACATTTTAGCGAGTAAAGGCAAAGTAACGTCGTTTACAATTTGTCCGTCAATCACAACTCCATCGTGTCCATCTGATGAATAAGGATCAAGCGCTACATCTGACATCAACACCGCTTCAGGAAAACGCTCTTTCAACGAACGAATAACATGTAAATAAAAGTTCTCGTCGGCATAACTGTAGCTGCCCATCTGATCTTTCAAATGTTCATCTACAGCTGGAAATAAATCAAACGTACGAATTCCTAATTCCATCCATTTTTCAAATTCAGGAATCAATTTATCTAAACTCCAACGGTAATTACCCGGCATCGAAGCAACTTCTTCTTGAATATTTTTACCGTCTTTCAGAAAAATTGGATAAATCAAATGCTCAGCACCCAATTTAGTCTCTTCAATCATCGCGCGAATGGCAGCATTTTTTCTATTTCTTCTTGGACGAATATTCATAGCGTTGAATTTTAAACAAAAGTAATGAAAAAACGTAGACTTCGAGAAACGAAACCTACGTTTAAAATTGAATCTTTATCTAATAAATGTTTACCTAAAAGTAGGGTATTTATAGTCTACCCTTGCCTTCGCGTACGATTTAATCTCCCTCAGTCATCGGGAATCGTTTGTAGACTGATCCCGAATATTAGAAACTCGTTTGTAGACTGAGGTTCTCGAAGTCTACATTAACATACCACCACAAACATGTAATGTTTGTCCTGTAATATAAGTCGACATATCAGAAGCTAAAAAGACAGTTGCATTTGCAACATCAGCTGGTGAACCTCCTCTTTTTAATGGAATAGAACTTCTCCATTCTTCTACCACTTTTTGATCCAAAGCACCTGTCATTTCGGTTTCAATAAAACCTGGAGCAATTGCATTGCAACGGATATTTCTTGAACCTAATTCTTGCGCTACTGATTTTGTGAAACCAATTAACCCAGCTTTTGAAGCAGCGTAATTTGATTGTCCAGCATTTCCGCTTACACCAACAACAGAAGACATGTTGATGATTGAACCTGAACGCGCTTTCAACATTGGACGTTGAACAGCTTTCGTTAAATTGAAAGCAGATTTCAAATTGGTATTAATTACTTCATCCCATTGCTCTTCCGTCATGCGCATTAACAAGGTATCTCTGGTAATTCCAGCATTATTTACCAATACATCTACCGTTCCAAAAGCTGCAACTACATCATCTACTAATTGTTGTGCTTGATCAAAATTCCCAGCGTCTGATTTAAAACCTTTAGCTGTTCCGCCATTTGCGGTTAATTCTGCTTCTAATGCTTTTGCTTTTTCTTCCGAAGATAAATAGGTGAAAGCTACTGTCGCACCTTGTTTTACACATTCTTCAGCAATTGCTTTACCGATACCACGTGATGCACCAGTTATCAATACTACTTTATTATCGAGTAATCCCATGAATTATAATTTGAATCAAAGATAAAAAAAAGATTTTGTTTGAACGACTTAATTGAATAAGTCCCACGAAACTCCAAAACGGAATTGCATTGGCACAACAGGATAACCTAATGCTTCAAAATTCATCTTTTTCTGGAAAGTCTGTTCAATGTTTTCCAAACGCAAAAACCATCGGAAGAAGCCTAAATCGAAGTTTGCAAACAAATGTAGCTTTGGCATGGCTGCATAAGTATTTGTTGCTGTTGAAAAGGAATAGGTTTGCATGTACGGAACATATTCCATCAACTGATAACTACTTGTGTAACCTAAATCAACGCCCAATGCAGTTTTCATTTTTTTCGCCTTGAATAATGTTCCATTAAAACCAACACGCGCAACAACTAACAACTTTGGTACTACTGTATTTTCCGATAATTGAACAGTGATTGAAGGTTGAAAAAACAAGCGCTTTACAACAAATGAAGAAACCGCTTTCAATGTTAAAACCGAAAGTTGATTCAAGGTGTCTTGTCTCCATTGATTTCCAATAAACAACGGAAGTTTATCCGTAAATTCATAGTTAGCGCTAAAAGATGTTGTTGTTTTGTTTTTTCTAACTGCAAGTGCACCACCAAAATAAACATGTGTATAGAGTGTTCTATTTGTCCATGAATAATTCGTGGTATTCGAATAATATTCACGCTGATACAATTCAGGATATGATTTTTTGTATCCACCATGCATAGCAATGCGACCAATTTTGAATTGTTGATGAATGGAACTAGTTAGCGATAATTCGCCTAATGCACCAGCCAAATTTAATGTTGCAGCAGACTTCCATATCAATCCCTTTTTGGATGAAACCATTAAATCGCCTTTGGCTAATACCATTAATGAATCTCTGTGGCGCATTAAATTATCATAATCCCAATAATCAACAACAACACCTGCGTTTAATTGAAATTGTTTGGAATGAAGAAAATATCCGCTCCACGCTCCTATTTCGCTTTTTTGCCAGAAATCACGTGTTGCACTTGTGTCATAGTTTGCCACACCATAAATGGTATTAATTGATCCATTTTCAATAAAACGACGATTTTCAATCGATAAATAAGGATTCACAAAGATTCCTGTTTTCAACTGATCATTTGACGTGAACGATAAATAATTGATATTCGTAAGTTGAAATGTTTTATTCTCTTTGTAAACAGCTCCAGGGCTTGAAGGCGAAAAGTTACTTGTTGAAAATACATTATTCTTCGATACATCTTGAAAAATCAACCCCAACAACGGATCGGATAAAGTATCACCAAGCAACCCTCCATTCAAACTTCTTTTTTCTCCTGAAAAATGAATTGTTATTGTTTGAGCAAATCGTGATTTATGATGATAATACCCAACATCAACTGAATTATATTCAAAATTCCCATTACGTAGCGCACCGTGTGATACGTTTCGTTGGTAGTCTAACTGAAGGAAAGTAAATGAGTCCAATGCTTGTGTGTACATGATTTTACCTTCCTGCGTTGCATTGGTACCCATGGAATAGCGAAAGCCAACATGGGGTATTGCAGAAAAACGTTTTTTTACTTCTGGATTAACATCTTTGTGTAGGTTCAAAAATGAAAAAGATTGTTTTGCAGGTTGAAAGAATGTAGGTAAGTTATGTTGGTAACGTGCGCTAGCCACATCCATTGAATCGAACACACCAGATACGCGAAAACCTGGTCGAATTGTGTCGGTGAAATAATTAAAATAAAGCGATTGTGCACGAAGTCCTGTTGTAAAAAAACAAGCAAAGCTCAATGAAAAAAGCACAATCAAAAATTTCACCATATATGAAACCAAAAAAGGTCTTACTCAACCGCTAACGGATGATGTAAGACCTAAATTACTTAATTAAATGTAATTTCTTATAGTTTGTTCACTAGAACAGCCAAACCTGATTTCAAGTTAGCAGCTTTGTTTTTGTGAATTACATTGCGTTTTGCTAATTTATCCAACATTGAACTAACAACTGGAAGTAATTCAGCAGCCTCTTTACCATCTTTTAAACCACGCAATTTACGAACTGCATTACGCGTTGTTTTGTGTTGGTATTTGTTACGTATACGTTTAACATCGTTCGTACGTATTCTTTTTTGTGCTGACTTATGATTTGCCATTTTTCCTTTTTATATAAGTTTTTAATCGTGCAGCCCATAGGAGAATCGAACTCCTGTTACCAGGATGAAAACCTGGCGTCCTAACCACTAGACGAATGGGCCGTTTTTTTTATTTTCGGAGTGCAAATATAGACCTAATTTTTCTTTTCACAAAACAAGCTGTGTTTTTTTTCTAAAAAAATTCTTTGTCTTCCGCTTCAAATTTGAAACCCAGACGTTTACCTGTAGACATTTGCTCCCTTGAATTCTGTTCCATCATTTGAATTACACTCACTTTTGAAACGATATCATAAGGTGGTGTTAACAAATCAAATTCAAGTGCATACATGAATGCTACATTAATAATATGCTTCATGATGGCATCATTCAATTGTGCTGCAGTCAAATCACGAAATAAAAAGCCTAATTGACCTTTACCTTCAACCATAAAATGACTGTCTTTATTGATAAATATGCGACCAATCAAATAACCAACATCATTTAACCTGCTTTTCAGATACGATTCTGCCAAAAAATTATAGATATTGATCAAGCCGAAATACCCCCTATCTTTGTCTTCTTTCATATAATCTGTTTTCCAAACAGGATGTTCCTCTGTTAGTTTAAACACATTGGTATGCATTTGAAATACCAAAACATCACTCCCTATAAAAACTTGAATTTGAAATTCTCCTTTGTGTTCTACATGCAGGCGGATACGGTCGTCATTAATTGCATGTCGCAATTCACCAATTTCCTCTAACAAATGGTGCTTAAAACGGTCGAAATGATTTTTTGTGTCTTGAAAAATATCTTGCTTTAGTGCTGCTTTTTTTTCCAGTAAATCTTGTATTAATTTCAGTGAATCATTCATGAGCTTCTATTTGAGTTCCAAATTAACAATAGTATCGTTTCCAAACAAAAAAAGTCGGAACATTATTCCGACTTTTTAAGCTTTATTAGGATTTGCTTAATATGCTTTTGCAAAGACAACGCGACCCGTTGAAGGTTTTCCTGTTACCATACATACTCCTGCTTCTGAAGGTATATCTAAAGGTATACAGCGAATGGTCGCTTGTGTTTCTTGTTTCACTTTTTCTTCCGTTTCTTTTGTACCATCCCAATGTGCTAAATAAAAACCTCCGTCTTTTTCCAAGCGCACTTTGAAATCTTCATACGTATCAACTGTGTGAATATTATCTGTTCGGAACTTTTTAGAACGCTCCAATAAATTCGTTTGAATTTCGTCAAGTAATCCTTGAATATATGAAGCAATCCCTTCAATTGCAACAGCCGATTTTTCTTTTGTATCGCGACGAGCTAATTCAACAACTCCATTTGCTAAATCTCTTGGACCAATTGCAATTCGAACTGGGACTCCTTTTGCTTCGTATTCCGCAAATTTCCATCCTGGTCGTTTTTGATCATCTTTATCGTATTTAACGCGAATGTTCAATGCTTTCAACTCTCGTTCGATTGTTGCAACAGCATCATTAATCGCGATTAAATCTTCTTCCGTTCGGTGAATTGGAACAATAACAACATGTATTGGCGCTAATGCTGGTGGTAAAACCAATCCTTCGTCATCCGAATGCGTCATGATTAACGCACCCATTAAGCGTGTTGAAACACCCCAAGATGTTGCCCAAACATAATCCAATTTACCTTGCGCATCCGTGAATTTTACTTCAAATGCCTTTGCAAAATTTTGACCTAAGAAGTGTGACGTACCTGCTTGTAGTGCTTTTCCGTCTTGCATCATTGCTTCAATACAATACGTATCATCCGCTCCTGCAAAACGTTCGCTTTCCGATTTACGTCCACGCAAAACAGGCATAGCCATGTAGTTTTCAGCAAAATCGGTGTAAACATCTAACATTTGTTCCGCCTCAGCAATGGCTTCTTGTTGCGTTGCGTGAGCAGTGTGGCCTTCTTGCCATAAAAATTCAGCAGTACGAAGAAACAATCGAGTACGCATTTCCCAACGGACTACATTCGCCCATTGATTGATTAATATTGGTAAATCGCGGTATGACTGGATCCAATTTTTATACGAATTCCAAATAATTGTTTCAGAAGTTGGACGAATGATTAACTCTTCTTCCAATTTTGCGTCTGGATCAACGATAACACCGTTTCCATTTGGATCGTTCTTCAAACGGTAATGAGTAACGACAGCGCATTCTTTTGCAAAACCATCAACGTGAGAAGCTTCTTTACTTAAATAAGACTTGGGAATTAACAGCGGGAAATATGCATTTGAGTGACCTGTTTCTTTGAATTTTTTATCCAAAATATCACGCATATTTTCCCATATAGCATAACCATATGGCTTTATAACCATGCAACCTCTGACATCTGAATGTTCAGCTAAATCAGCTCGTCCAACGAGTTCGTTGTACCATTTAGAATAATCTTCAGCGCGTGTTGTATATTTTTGAGCCATTTCCCTGAATTGTTAAATTTTATTATTTGTTACCACAAAGTTAGAAATTATAACTATTTTTAAATCAACTTAAAGCTTTTTCACATGAATAATTATCGATTTTTAGCTGTTTTTTCAATAAGCACTGTTTTATTGTCAAGTTGTGTCACTTCCGAAAAATGGATTGAAGACGATGTATACTCTTTAAAAGAAGCAAGCCTACCAATCAATACGGATGTAAATGAAGATACGGATTACAATGCGTATATTTTTCAAAAACATAATTCAGAAAACAAAATAGTATACGCAAATAATACAAATCAACAACAACTATTTTTTAACAATGGATTTAACCGAATGAATTTGTTGCGATTTGGCTTGTATATCAATAATTACAACAGACTAAATCAATTCAACTCTCCTTTCCTTGGAGCAAATGGACAAGTATATTATTCACTTTACGGTAATAATTCTTTTGGAAATGGCATTTTCTTTAACAATGGTTTTGGATATGTTGGTTTGAATAACAATTGGGGTTCAGCTACAAATTGGGCTTCAAACAATTCAAATTACAATGGAAATAACGCTTTTACAAACACATCGCTCAATGGTCCTCGTGGTTCTATCTCAGGAATGGGCGGTTTAACTTCACGTTCAAAAAACACATTAAAAAGCACAAGTTTTACTAGTCCTGCAAAAGTTGGACCTGTTCGCTCGCACAACATGCCTGTAGCAGCAATTCCACGACCTGCAAAAACGCCTGCAGTTCCAGTATCAGTTGGACGTGTTGCTAACGGAGGTGCTGTTGGTCGTCCAACGGTTGGTGGTGTCATTCGCACGGCTGCTCGAACTGCAACAACCGTAACGACTGCTCCTCGCGTTGGAAATGGCGGCGGAATTTCTGTTGGTAGAAGTTCAGGAGGAGGTGGAGTAATTTCTGGTGGTGTTAAAACTGTTGGACGTCACTAATAATGAAAAGAATTTATCTTCTCTTAACAGCTTTTTTAGCAAGCTCTTTTTGTTTATTGGCTCAAAATGAAATCGACATTTATCGTGCAGCAAACACCTTTAATGAAGGGACAGCTCGTTTTGATGCAATGGCTGGTTCGTTTGGAGCATTAGGTGCTGAAAGCGGTTGTGCACGAATCAATCCAGCAGGTCTGGCTCGTTACACGAATTCTTCTTTTGGATTTACTTTAAACGGAATAGCTACATCAAACTCAGCAAATTTTCAAAATCAGTTAACAACTACTTCTGATTTTTATTCACGATTATCCAATTTAAATTTTGTCGTTGTAACTGACAAATCACTCAATCGTCAAGGTTTTCTCTTTTCTCAATTCGGTTTCGGAATCAATAGAATTGCAAATTTTAATTCCGTGTTTTCATACAAAGGTCAACAATTCGAATCGTTACTGGATGAATTCGCAAGTAATGGTTACGGAACTCAACCTGTTGATTTGAATAGTTACTTCCCCTTTTCAACTTCGTTGGCATATGAAACATATGCTATTGATTTTAATAATCCAAGCTATATTCCACGATTAACAAGTGGAGATATGATTCACAATCGTACTGTTACAACTTCTGGAGGAATTTCTGAATACTATTTTAATTTTAGCGGTAACTACATCAATAAATTATATATCGGTGGAAATCTAGGTATTCAACGATTGAAGTACGATGAAAATATTGATCATTCAGAATCGTTAATTGACACGATTGGAGTTTCATTACGTTCGTTTAATTACAATTATCATTTTAATACCAAAGGAAATGGTTTAAACTTGAAAATTGGTATTATATATTTGCCACAAGATAATATTCGTCTCGGTTTTTCTATCCATACACCAACTTCATTTAATTTATTGGATCAAACAAATGCCAATATGACTGCCATGCATAATGACGGAATTCGAACTGTAGATCCATCATTGGTTCCAAAATCGACTTATAAATACAACTTAAGCACACCGGCTCGATTTATAGGATCATTTGGTTATGTATTTGAAAAAAGAGGCTGTATCAATATTGATGCTGAATTTTTGGATTACTCATGGGGGAAATTAAAACCAACAAACGACCCAACTTATGAAACTTATAGTTTTTCCAACGAAAATGCAGCAGCTAAAGAACGTTTAAAAGCAGGTTTTAATTTGAAAATAGGCGGTGAAATCGTTTTTTCAAACAAGTTTTTTTTACGCGGTGGTTTCGCTAGCTACTTCAAAGGAGACAAAGCACTTCTTGTTTATGGTAAAAATGCCGACCAATTAATATCAGGAGGTGTTGGTTACAGATATGGCGCAATGACGCTAGACTTTGCCATAAAATCGTTTCTCCAAACAAAAGTTTACCAAGCTTTTACAGGAAGCTCAGCGTTGTTAGACTTAAAAACTACGACTTTTGTAATTGGTTTCAATTACAAATTCCCAACTAATTAAGTTCAATTACTTGACCTTTTTGTAAAACTGCAGTTGGTTTCAACTTGTTTTTACGGACAATTGCACCAACTTTGATTGCTTCTTTTTGCGAAATCTCTTGAACAGTTTGCGATTGTTTTAAAGTGATGCTCTTTTTCTTAGAATTCGAAGACGATTTTAAACGCGCTTTTTTGGGTTCAATGTATACAATATCTCCTTCTGCTAAGTATTCTTTTTTTTCATCGTAGCTATTGTAAGCATACAATTGCCATAGCGCTAAATCAAATTCCTGTGCGATTTTGTAATAAGTATCTCCTTTTTTGGCAATGATGAAACGAACGGTATTGTTTTCTTTTTGTTGATGAGCAGCATTCGTTAATGCAGTCGCATCAATTTTTAATACGTGTTTATTATTTGATACTTGTTGGGCCAAGAGCTCTTCCCCATTTTTAGTCAGTGCTTTCTCATCGTATTGACTTAAGTTTAATCGCTCAATTAATTCTATCAACCTGTCGGCATAAGTTGGTAATGTTGCATAACCTGCTATTTTTAATCCTTCTGCCCATGATTTGTAATCATCAATTGGTAATTGGAATAAAGCTTCGTATCTTTTTTTAGTTGTCAAAAATAAACTATGATCAACAAACGAAGCTTCGGCCGTTTCGTATTTACGAAAACATTCTTGCTCAGCATCGTCATCTATGAAAATAGTTTCTCCTGTCCAATCGTGACATTTGATTCCGAAATGATTGTTTGCTTCAACTGCTAATTTTGAATTACCATTTCCCGACTCCAACAAACCTTGTGCTAAAGTAATGCTTGCTGGTATGCGGTAAAGCGTCATTTGATTGACTGCTACAGCAGACCAATTCGTAATATAATCTGTTGATGTTAGTTTGCTAACAGATTGATTACCAAATAAAAAGGTAAATTGAGTAAAACAAAAGAAAAATGTTAAAAAGCGCATGTTCGTACAGTTTGAATAACTATACGGAATCAAATTGAAAAAGTTTCAAAAAAACAGTGATGCTGTCACGCTAAATGATTCAACCACAGCATCGTATCAACATCATCTGCAAAATCATCAATTTGGGGAGTTTGGGCTACACCAAAAGGAGTGTGGTTTTTCCCTACAATTACTTGTAATTCTGATCGATGCGCTTGAATAAATGAAGTTGCTTCGTCCAATGATTCGTAGCGTTCATAATAAATGACTGATAATGGCGCATGCAAACCTGTATCTTCTTTGAGCATGAAGCAATTGTTGTCCAAAAAAGGGATGCTATTCATTAAGAAAATAGTGCGGTTATAATCGTAATTATTCCCGTATTTGTGGTGATTTATAATGTCGCTATGGGGTAAAAAAGCTTCAAATAAACGATCAATATTGAAATCATTAGGAATAAACAATTTGGACACATTACGACACCCCATTCCAAAATAGAGAAAACAATCATCACCCAAAGCAGTCAACTCTTCGTTTGTCTCTTCGCCTGTCAAAACAGCAATCGATGTGCGGTTTTTTCTGAAAATATGCGGGTTTTTTCCAAAATATGTTTCAAATTGCGCAATCGTATTGTTGCTACCAGTTGCAATTACAGCATCGAAATTTTTGAGTGGACCTACAACCAATTGAATTTTACTCTTCAGGCGTTCATCAATTTCGATTAATAACTGAATGACGTACATTGGGATACGGTTATCTTGAGAACTCAATTTGCACAAAGCATTATTTCCTGATAATAAAACACAGATCAAATCGTGAAAACCAACCAATGGAATATTTCCAGCCATTATCAAGGCAATTTTTTTCGGTTGATTTGTATACGAATAGTTGTTGGCAAAAGTTGTTAATGCTGTTTCTTCAAGCATTATTGACAACCCTTTCATGGATGATTTGATGTTCTTTTCAGTGAACCACGGATTGTGTTGCTTTTCTTTTTTGATCATCAATTGAAGGTTATCCCATTCATTTTCTGTCAATCCACAATCGTAATCACGCCATTCATCATTCGAAGCAACTGCGTTAAAAATAGTACCTAATTGTACCAGTACTTTAATAATCTCTTCTTTTTTCACGGTACAAAGGTACGTTCTTTGGATTTATTTTTTGAAAGTTTAAACCAAATCACCAAACGAATTGTTAACTACTTATTATATTTGCAAAAAAAAAAACGCGATTATGGCAATCATGATAACAGACGAATGCATCAACTGCGGTGCATGCGAACCAGAATGTCCTAACAATGCAATCTACGAAGGTGGAGCAGAATGGAAATACTCAGATGGTACGTCGTTAAAAGGGATGATTACTACATTGAACGGTGAAGAAATCGACGCAAGTTCTGATTTTGAACCAAAAGACATGGATGTTTATTACATTGTAACAGACAAATGCACCGAATGTGTTGGTTTTCATGACGAACCACAATGTGCTGCTGTTTGTCCAGTAGATTGTTGCGTTGACGATCCTGAATACAGAGAATCAGAAGACGAATTACTAGCGAAAAAAGATTTCATGCACTTGTAAGCTTTTGCTGTAACGAAAGCAACTAATTACATTATATTCTCATGAAAATTAAGCTTTCACTTATACTTTTATTCGCAACTTTTCAACTTATTAGTCAATTCGATTATTCAAATCGCGTTACTGAACTATCAATCCTACTCGATTCCTTGCGGTCAGCAAAAACGGACGATGATAAAAGCAGTATCAATGACCGCTTTAGTTCGTTAATGGAAAAAACATTGAATGAACCCACAATTTTTGATTATAATTTCAATGAATTAACTTCAATTGGTTGTATCGATAGTCCTGATGGTGAATTGCGCATAGTTAATTGGAACATTGAACAAGAAGACGAATCTCAACGGTATTTTGGTTACGTATTAAAGCGAGACATCAAAAAAAACAAACACACTGTTTATGTACTGACTCAAAATATTTACTCGGAATTAAAACCAGCTGAAACAATCGATGCAGCTAATTGGTATGGTGCACTTTACTACAAAATAATCCCTGAAATAAAAGGGACAAAAAAATATTACACTGTTTTGGGTTGGAACGCTGCAACGAAAGAAAGTAACATGAAATTGATTGACGTGATTTCATTTTCAGGAAACACGTTAAAATTAGGTGCTCCTATTTTTAAAATTGCAAACAACACCTTAAAACGTGTTTTTTTTGAGCATTCAAGAAAAGCAAACATTTCATTGAAATGGGAACCTGAATACAAGCGTATCATCTTCGATCATTTATCGCCTGAAACACCTTCCATGATCGGTTTTTATGAATTCTATGTGCCCGACATGACTTACGATGCTTTTGTTTTTGAAGAAGGTAAATGGGTATTAATAGAAGATGTAGTTGGAATCAATAAAGAATCAAAAGAAGTAAAAGTTGCGGTCATTAATCCCGAAACTGGTGAAATAGAAATGGTTTCAAAAAAAGGAGAATGGATAGACCCTTCCAGTAATAACGGTTCCGTTTCAGAGACACATGTCCCTGCAATGCCTTCCTCAAATGAACCGAAAAAAGGGAAAGAAAAAAAGAAAAAAGAAACCCAAACTGCGTTAGAAAAATACGAAAAGTCGAAAGGTAAAAAAGCGCGTAAAAAGCCAAAAAGTATTACTCGTAACTAATTAATCATTGTTAGAGGCGCGGCTTAAACACTTCATTTTATATCTGTTATTTCTTCAACATACTATTAACATTTTAGTAGTTGATAAATTTACCACCCAAACAGTATCAAAAGCTCAAATGTAAAACGTATCTTTAACATCTAATTTTCTTCCATTATGGGTAAAATCATTGCAATTGCAAATCAAAAAGGTGGTGTTGGTAAAACGACAACAGCAATCAACTTAGGCGGTTGTTTTGGTGTTTTGGAATACAAAACATTGATCGTCGATGCTGATCCTCAAGCAAATGCAACTTCAGGAGTTGGTCTTGACCCGAGAAACACACGTAATATTTACGACTGTTTGATTAACGACGTTCACCCATCTGAATTAATTATACCGACATCAAATCCGAATTTAGACATTATCCCCTCTCACATTGATTTGGTTGGTGCAGAATTGGAAATGATCAATTTACCCAATCGAGAATACTTGTTGAAAAGTGCTTTGGAGAAAATCAAAGATCAGTATGATTTTATCATCATTGATTGTTCTCCTTCATTGGGATTGATAACAGTGAATGCATTGACTGCCGCTGATTCGGTAATGATACCTGTTCAATGTGAATATTTTGCATTAGAAGGTTTGGGGAAATTATTGAATACCATCAAAATCGTACAAGGACGATTGAATCAAGATTTGGAAATCGAAGGAATTGTATTAACACTTTACGATTCGCGATTACGACTTGCAAATCAGGTTGTGGAAGAAGTGAAAACACATTTTCAGGATTTAGTTTTCGACACGGTCATCCACCGCAATAGCAAATTAGCTGAAACACCAAGTTACGGTGAAACTATCGTGACATATGATGCGGGAAGTAAAGGTGCAATCAATTATTTGAATTTTGCACGCGAAATTTTACAACGCAACGATTTGACAAAAATTGGGAACAACGATAAACAATTTCAAGTAGATAATGACATCTAATCCAAAAAAACGCTCGGCATTAGGAAAAGGTCTTGGAGCCTTGTTAGACAATGCAAATACTGATATTACAACGACTACAACTGGAGTTACAGGTGGTGTAAGTTTGTTGCCGATTTCTGCTATTGAAGCAAATCCATTTAATCCACGTACAAACTTTGAAAAAGAAGCGTTAGAAGAGTTGTCTCAATCTATTCGCATTCACGGGATAATACAACCATTAACTGTTCGTAAATTAGGACGAGATAATTATCAATTGATTTCTGGTGAACGCCGTTTTAGAGCATCTCAATTGGCTGGACTCACAGAAGTTCCTGCTTATGTGCGTGTTGCAAATGATCAAGCAATGCTTGAAATGGCGTTGGTTGAAAATATTCAACGTGAAGATTTAAATGCTGTTGAAGTTGCGTTGTCTTACCAATTACTTATCGATGAAATTGGTTTAACTCAAGAGCAATTAGCACAAAAAATTTCAAAAAGTCGTTCAAGTATAACCAACCATTTGCGTTTGTTGAAACTTCCAGCTGAAATTCAGTTAGGAGTTCGTGACAATTTAATTTCAATGGGACATGCACGTGCTTTGGTTTCAGCAGGAGAAGAAGACCGTCAACTTGACTTGTATAGACAAATCATTGATTTTCAATTATCTGTTCGTGATTTAGAAGATTTAATTCGTACTGGTTTATCCAAAGAAGAACCAGCTACATCTGCTTCAGTTGCTAAAAATTCTCCTATTGAATTAACTGTACAACAAGATGTTTTCAAACATCATTTGAGCGATCGCATTGCATCTAAGGTTGATATCAAAAAAACAGCAGCTGGTAATGGAAAGATTTTAATCAACTTTTCATCTGAGACTGATTTGAATCGCATTATTGAATTGTTGAATAAATAATCAATTAAGTTGTCAAGCATTATTTTTCGTTTGTTCATTATCTCACTCCTATTTTCAATGAGTGTGTTGGGTCAATCAACTGATTCTTTAAACAAGCATTCAGTAAAAAAAGCAACAATCTATTCTGCAGTAATTCCTGGTGCAGGGCAAATTTACAATCACACCGCTATGCCCAAAGGGAAAAAAAAGGCATTTTGGAAGGTGCCATTAATTTACGCAGGATTAGCTGGCACAGGATATATGGTTTTGAACAACAACAGTTTACGAAAAGCATACCGACAAGAATACGATTACCGAATTGCAACAAATACTTCTTCAAACTTTTTAGAATACGATAATGCAGGTTTGTTAACTCTTCATAACGAAGCAAGAAGTAAACGCGATTTATTCATTGCTGCTTTTGGATTGGTTTACCTGTTGAATGTTGTAGATGCAGGAATTGAAGCACATTTTGTTTCCTTTGATGTTTCTGAAAATTTAACGATCAGTTTTCGACCTGTATATGGAATCAATCAAGGAATGGGGCTTGCAACGACTTTTAAATTTCGTTAAATAAGCGCGCTACAAACAATATTACACAACACAAACTGTTATGAAAATTGGATTAATTGGTTACGGTAAAATGGGGAAAGCAATTGAGCGGATTGCCATAGAAAGAGGTCATGAAATAGTTTTTAAAGCGGATTCAACGAATACTCTTGAAAACTGTGATTTATCTGCTGCAGCTGTTGCTATTGAATTCACACAACCACTGCTTGCCGCAAATCACATCATACAATGTGCACAAGCAAATTTGCCAGTCGTCGTTGGAACAACAGCTTGGTTAAAGGATTTTCCAGCTGTAGCACAAGAGATTACCGATTATGATGGCACGTTATTATATGCGTCAAATTTTAGTGTTGGAGTCAATATATTATTTGATATTAACGAAAAATTAGCTGCGTTAATGGGACATCAACCAGCTTATCATGTAGCCTTAGAGGAAATTCACCACACGCAAAAATTAGATGCGCCAAGTGGAACGGCCGTTACAATTGCAGAAGGAATAATCAAAGAACATGGTTCTTATACCGAATGGAAATCTGAAACTGGTTCAGCACCGCAAACAAAAGCAACTGAGATTCCTATCACTGCCTTGCGCGAGCCAAATGTTCCAGGTACGCATATTATTACCTACACATCAGAAATAGACACGCTAACCTTGTCGCATGTTGCACATTCACGTGATGGATTTGCATTAGGCGCTGTGTTAGCAGCCGAATTTATCAACGGCAAAAAAGGAATATTCACAATGAAAGACGTATTAAATCAAACAATATGAACGCTATTTATTTTTACATTTTCTTAATTGTTATTCACCCCTATTTAGGCTTGTGGTGGAAATCGTTTGAGCGACAAGGAATTGCAACTTGGAAAGGACTTATACCTGGTTTGAATTACTTTTATGTATTCAAAACAGGAACAAAAAAACCATGGTGGTCACTTTTAATGCTTTTTCCAGGTGTTCACATCATTATGTGGATGGTGGCAAATGTCAGTTTGATTAGACGTTTTGGATTTTTCACCATCGGATACACCTTACAAGGTTTGTTTTTTCCATATCTCATCCTTTGGAAAATTGCAAACACACCATCCATCACATTAATTCCTGAAACGAATTGGGCAAATCCAAAAGAGGTTGCTGTTCGAACTAACGGAGATCATGTAGCATTATTTGTTGCATTACCAATTTTGGGTCACGCAGTAGCTTATGTATTGAGTTTTCGTTCGGATAAAATTGGGAAAAAATCAAAAATCAAAGAATGGGGTGATTCTATTGTGTTTGCATTGGTTGCTGCTAGTATTATTCGTACGTATGTTTTTGAGCCTTTTCAAATCCCTACAGGTTCAATGGAAAAAACATTATTGGTTGGCGATTTTCTTTTTGTAAATAAATTAGCATATGGTCCAAAAGTTCCAGTAACGCCTCTTTCATTTCCATTAGTACACAACACAATTCCATGGATTAACGTCAAGTCTTATTCATACTTAGAAACGTGTAATTATACTCGTCTTCCTGGATTTGGTGATGTACAACGCTATGATGTGATGGTTTTTAATTATCCTTCTGGTGATACAGCAATTTATGATCCACGTGTTCCTGATGGATTAATGGGACATGATTACCATGGAAAATTAATTGAAGAAGGATTTTATTTTTACCGCAATGAAAATGGGCAAAAATTTCAAATAAAGGCAACAGAAATTGTCAATAAATGGAACGAAAGCCACAATGTAGCTGAAGGTTCCTTAACCAATGAGCAATTGGCTCAACGTGAAAAGGATACCAAAGATATTTTTGAATCAGCAGTAAACGAACCATTTTACAAAGGGTTTATCGATAATTTAAGCTACTGGAAAAATCGTGCGCGCCTGTCAATGGCTGTTAATAAAGTTAATTACGCAGCTGAAAATGGTCCAATCAAACATTTTGGATTAATTTACCGACCTGTTGACAAACGTGAAAATTACATCAAACGTTGTGTTGGAATACCAGGCGACGTGTTGGAAATCAAAGATTCCCAATTATTTGTTAATGGAAAAAAAGCGACTTTCCGTTCCCCTACTCAAAATCAAGGTTATACCGTTGCTGAGAACAGTCCAGAAATGTTAACGGTTTCAAAATTAAATAGTATTGGTTTGTTTGAACAAGAACAAGACTTTGTCAGTGGACAAAATGGTGAGATCTTCCGTTTGTTTCTTACAAATGATCGATTCAATGAATTGAAAAAGGCATACCCGTCTGTTCGATTAGTTAAATACAGAGAGCCTCAGTATTCAGATAATTTGAAAAAAGGCGAAAAACCATCGTATGAAAACATGTACAACAACCTTTCTAATTTCCCGAAAGATCCATACATCAATAATACAGTTTCTGATTTTACGCGCTTTACCGTTCCGAAAAAAGGTGTTCGCATCAGTATCAACAAAGACAATATTGCTTGGTACAGAAGAATTATTACTGCTTACGAAGGACATACATTGAAAGAAACTGCAAACGGTATTTTTATTGATGGTAAAAAAACAACAACCTATCAGTTTAAAATGAATTATTATTGGTTGATGGGAGATAATCGCAACAATTCGGCTGACTCGCGCGTGTGGGGATTTGTTCCTGAAGACCATGTTGTTGGAAGAGCATCAATTGTATGGTTTTCAAAAGGTTCATTTGGTGTTAGATGGGATCGGGTTTTCAAATGGATAAAATAAACCGATCTATTTTTCCTTTAGCTGCTTTTGGAAGTATTCATTACTTTCAATCGCTACTGCAATCGCCAGGTTTTTTATTCGAGCAATTTGAACATTTCCCGAAACAAACGATTCGAAATCGTTATGAAATAAAGTCCGCTAATGGTCGTACACGGTTAACAATTCCTGTTATTAAACCTTCAGGTTCAAAAACTAACACCAAAGACATACTTATTTCAGACAAAGAAAATTGGCAACAAGTCCATTGGCGTAGTTTGATTGGTGCTTATTCAGCTGCACCCTATTTTGAACATTATAAATCAGATGTTGAACAGCTAATTTTTTCAAAAGAAAAGTATTTAGTTGATTTCAATTTAAAAATTATTGCATTCTTTTCAGATACGTGGGACTTGCAAATTTTACCTGAATTAACAACTGAATACCATCATTTGTATGAAAATGACTTCAGAAATAACGAATTTGACAAATCCGAACTAGATAACAACACTTCTTACATCCAAGTATTATTCGAAAAAAGCGACAATTTTGTAAAAAATTTGTCACTAATTGATTTATTATTTTGCGAAGGTCCGATGGGAAGAAAAATTTTAACAAAATAATCGATTTTTTTTAAAAATAATTTGTTTGAATAACAAAATGAATTATATTTGTAATGATTTAGGTGGTTAGGTTAGGTTGATTAGAAAGAGGATTTTGGACGCCCGTCCAGAGTCCTCTTTCGCTTTTTAGACGTTTATTTCTGATTGTCAAGCTATTGCTTTAATACTAATCTCCAGAGTAAAATTGTTTTCGAGAAATTTAATTTTTTTTATTTGAAAATTGGTCAGTCTGTAGCTTTACCACCATTTACCCGGGTAACTAAATCGCATTGCAATAGTTGATTTATCCTTAACAAACCTAGCCCCCAATTCGAAAACGTTCTTTGTATAAAAATTTCTTCTGAGCCGTTTCAAAAGGTCGATACGTATAATATACATTATTATCTCTAATCAAAATTTTATCTGCATAGCGTAACGACAATGGAATTGTTTCAGCAATTTTTCCGGTTTTCACATCAAAACGTTTTAACGACATCCATCCAGCATTATCAAACAATAAATAAATTTGTCCTGTTACTTGATCTTGAATTAGTTGCTTTTTCCAACCTGTTTGTTTTGGTTGTAAATGATAATAAATTGGTAACGAATCGATCATAATACCTACCCTTGAAAAACGATACATCCAATTTTTATAGTGATCAAAAACTAAAACAGTATCGTTATAAATAAACAAGGGAGCATATAATTGTTTATAATAAATCGATTGCGTAAAATAGTTTGCTCCTACCCAAATCTCTGCATCAATTCCTGTTTCATTTTCTTTTTCTTTTGCCCACAATTTTGTTCGAATATCTGCCCATTTATATTCTGAACGATACAACTCCATCATCAGTTTATCTTCGATTTTCAATATTTTCTTATATGTTTCATCCCATTGATCAAATGAAAAATAATCGAATGCTGGGTAATTGGGATTGAAATTTGAAAAATAATAATTGGTAATACTAGTATCCACAATGGGTGCGATGTAGGTCATAAAATATGCTTTATCCAATTGTTGAATTTGAATTGCAGCGCTATCAGCAACAATTCCAAACACATTTTTATCCGAAATCACATGCGGGTTACCTTTAAAATCGCGGATTAATTCAGTTCCTTTGTTGGGTAAATTTAACTGCGTTAGTACCGTCGCTCCATCATAGACCAATAATTCTGTTTCTTTACGCATGTTTTTAGGATAGGTCAACAAAAGAATATTACCGTCCTTTAAAAATTCAAAATCGTGAACTGATACACGTTTCGATTGAAAAACAGTGTCTGGTTTTCCAAAAGGTTTAATGATTACTTCATCAATCTCTTTGAATTTAACTAAATTCATTCTGACTAGAAGTGTCGTTGTATCGTTAATCGTCCCAATAAAGCGACGTTTCAATACGGAATCAACTAATTCGTAATTGGGATGATAGAAGTGAAATGAAATTGAATCATCTGTTGCAACAACAAATGATGTTTTACCATTAAATGCAGTAAATTGATCTTTTGAATAAGCTGAATTTTCGGTCATTGTAACACGAACAACTGGAATACCCTGTTTTGTGAAATCATCAACTATTCGCAACGTAACAACAGTTTGAGCATTAACTGTTGGTTCAATTGAAAGTATACAAACTATCCAAAAAACTATTTTTACTATCCATTTCATAGCAGTCATTTATTGTTAGATGTTTTTATAAAAAAAATCCATAAAAAAAGAGAGAATTACTTCTCTCTTACCTTTATCTGAATTGCTTATATTAAACTTTAAAAGCCCAATTAAATGGATCTTCAACGATTCCTGCTTTTAAGTCATCTAAGTAAGCATGTAACTTTAATGAAAAAGTGCGGGTTTCAATAGCGGGCAAAACTAAATCACCTCCACGGTAACCAATTTTTGCAATGTGTGCGATTGTTGCAGCGGTTCCAGCGCCAAAAGCTTCTGTCAATGTCCCATTTGCTGAAGCATCAACTAATTCTTGTACTGTCACTTTGCGTTCTTCAACAGGCATTCCCCAATGTTGCGCTAATTCGACAACTGAACGTTTCGTTACACCTCTTAATATTGTATCAGAATCTTCAGAAGGAGTTATCAATTTGCCATCGATAACAAACATTACATTCATTGTACCTGATTCCTCAACGTATTGATGCGTTTTTCCATCTGTCCATAACAATTGGTGATAACCTCTTTGTTGTCCAGCTCTTGCAGGAAATAAAGAAGCACCATAATTACCAGCGGTTTTAGCTCGACCTACACCTCCCTCTGATGCACGTGTATAATATTCTTCAATCAACACGTTTACTGGCTCGTTGTAATAAGCTCCAACTGGACAAGTGAAAATCATGAATTTGTAAGTCTCCGATGGTTTGATGCCAATAAACTCGTCAGTGGCAAATAAAAATGGGCGAATGTAAAGTGAATATCCTTCTTTGGAAGGAATCCAGTTTTTTTCTATCTCAACTAATTTGCGGACAAGTTCAATAAATAATTCCTCCGGAATTACAGGCATACACATACGCTCACACGATTCAATAAATCGTTTCGCATTCATATCCGGACGAAAAATAACTAAATCACCATTTACTGAACGGTTTGCTTTCATTCCTTCAAAAATCGACTGTCCATAATGGATAGCTGACATAGCGGGGTGCATTGGAATGGGTCCGAATGGAACAATTTCGGCATCTTGCCATGCGCCATCTCTGTAATCCATTACTAACATGTGATCTGAAAATACTTTACCAAATGGTAAGTTTTCCCAATCTACAGTGGTAATCTTTGAAACTTCGCAAGGAGTTACCTTAATAGTTGTGTTCTTGTTCATATCGATTAAAAGTTGTGCGAAGATAGGAATTTTCTGTTATTTATAATTCTACTCGAACTATTTAATAAAAAAGTGAGGGATGTGCTAACTAAAATAATATTAACCAACTCAAAGTGACTTAAATGAACTTTTAACTTTCTACATTGAATTACCTTATAAACCAATGAATGATTAACTTTGTATCATGCAAAAAAGCAACGAAATATTAAATCGTGTATGGGGTTATGGTTCATTCCGCCCCATGCAAGAAGATATTGTTGATGCTGCAATTTACGGAAAAGATGTTTTGGCGCTGCTACCTACTGGTGGAGGAAAATCAATTTGCTTTCAAGTTCCTGGTATTGCTCGTGACGGAATTTGTATTGTGATTTCACCATTGATTGCATTGATGGAAGACCAAGTACAACAGTTACAACAACGAGGAATCAAAGCAAAAGCATTGACAAGTGGCATGTCATTTCGAGAAATCGATATTACGCTTGATAATGCAAAGTTTGGTGGGATTGAATTTTTATACGTCTCACCAGAACGAATTCAAACACGCTTATTTCAAGAACGTGTCAAACAAATGAATGTTGGTTTGTTTGTTGTTGATGAGGCGCACTGTATTTCTGAATGGGGACATGATTTTAGGCCTTCTTACAAACAAATTAGTTTGTTGCGTCAATTGCATCCTGAAGTCCCAATGATGGCCGTTACTGCTACTGCAACAAAAGAAGTAGTCGATGATATTATCGCTTCTTTGTCGCTTAAAAATGTGCAGTTTTTTGAAGCGCCTTTCGAACGTTCAAACATCAGTTACGAAGTATATCCAGTTTCAAATAAACTCAATGCAATTACGCGTCTTTGTAAACGAAATGAAGGAAACGTTGGCATCATTTATTGCCAAACAAGAAAAAGTGTCAAAAACGTTTTGCAACACTTATTAAGTCATGGTATCAAAGCAAACATGTACCACGGCGGTTTAAATTCGCAACAACGTTCGCTAGCACTCAATAATTGGATGTCGGAAGTAGCACCAATTATGGTTGCAACCAATGCATTCGGGATGGGAATTGACAAACCAAATGTCCGTTTTGTGACTCATTATGAATTGCCGAACAATCCCGAAGCATACTTTCAAGAAGCAGGTCGCGCAGGACGTGATGGAAATGAATCACGAACATTTGCGTTTGTTGGATCAAAAGACATTGCTGAACTAAAAGAACGAATAATCAGTCAATTCCCTCCTATTGAAACGGTAAAACTTGTTTATCGAGCAATGTGTAATTATTTGAAAATTGCAATTGGTTCGGGGAAAGACGAATCGTATACCATAGATTTTTCAGAATTCACGAAACGCTTTCAACTTAAAATTGACGTGATTTATCCAGCACTCAAATTATTAGAGATGAACGGAGATATTGCGTTAACAGCTGATGGACTAAAAGGTTCGCGCATAAAATTCACCATTGATAATGCACATTTGTATGCTTTTCAGTTAAAAAATGCGCGAGTTGATCCATTGATTACTACCCTTTCACGTATGTATCAGGATTTATTCGAAGATTTTTCTGAAATTGATGAAACAACAGTTTGTAAACGTTTAAAAATTAATCAGCAAGAACTTGAATCGCAATTAAAATTTTTAGAAGAACGCGGTATCATTGATATAACTTGGCGAACAACATTACCTTTGGTTACTTTCTTACACGAACGTCTCCCCGATGATTACATTTCTTTTCAACCTGAAGTTTATACATTCAGAAAGGAAAAAACCTTGGAACGTGTCGAAGCAATGAGAAAATACGTTGAAAGTAGACAATGCAGACAACAATTTATTATTGAATACTTCGGTCAAACATCTAATCCATGTGGTAAATGTGATATTTGCAAAGAAAATGCACTTTTCTCCAAACATCCACGTTTAGAAATGGAAATTTTGGATGTCGTTCAAACACCAAAAACAATGGAGGAAATATTGCTTTCCTTTGAAGAAGAATTGACGTTGAAAATAAAAAACTTAATCCGCGAACTTTTGGTAGCGGAACGAATCAGTTTTTCGGAGAATAAGTATTCCCTTCCGAAGTAACCACTCGTCTTAATTCATTTACTTCACGCTGAAGCTCTTGAATCGATTGCGATAATTGGTAGTCGTCAACACGCATATTTGGTAAGGTTGGTGAAATGTAATTCACAAATTTCCAAACTTCTAATATGTCATTCATGTGAACAAAATATGGAGCGTACATTGGATTTGTTGAACACAATTCAAAAGACTGCAAAGTTTGTACACAATTATTCACCACTTTAAAAACAATTCCATCCTCTTTTGTAACAACGATACACGCTGTTCCATTTCTAATTGATGACCAATTTTGAATGTATTCAGCAATAACATAAGATCCTTCATCAACTGGCGGCATGGAATCACCTTTGATTGGAAAGGAACGGTATTTTCTGTTTTTCGATAAAAATGGCAAACTAAAGGTTGGCAATACTTTCAAATAATCCGGATCAGCATAGCCAGATGTATATCCTGCTCGCGCTTCTTGTGGAATCATTTCAATTAATTCTTCCTCGTTTTGATCGACAATTGCTGTTAAAACCCTCAAGTTTTTTCCATTGATATCCGCATACAAACCCGATTTAATTGTTGCCCAATCGGAGTCAGTGAAAGTAGAAAAGTCTTTTGTTAATAACGCGTCTATTGGAATAGCAAAGAAAGCACTCAACGAAATAATCGTATCGATTCCTGGTTCTGCAATCCCATTTTCATAACCCGAATAACTACTTCTAGTCAAACCAAGTGCAGCAGCAACTTCTTCTTGTGATTTTTGCGCTAATTTGCGCAGCAACTTTAAATTATTCCCAACAACCATTTGATCAAATTTTAATCAAAAATATGATTAATTTTTAATCTTTTCAAATGAAATGAGATTTTTTTTAAATTTTAATCAGCTGAAACAACTTCAGTCACTTTCGGTTTTCGCTTCTTACGACCTTTGAAAAGTATTGGCGTGCCTAAATCGGCTGCATAAACTTTCGTGAATTTCGCACCGATAAATATAATTTGAGATGTATAATACATCCAAACCAACAATACTAAAATTGTTCCTGCAACACCAGCTTTACTTCCGAAGAAATAATTTTGTAAATAATACTTTATGATTAACTGACCAAATAATAACAATATCGCTGTAATTAATCCACCAACAAAAGCTGTCCGAAATGTGACAAATCCGTCATGAACAAATTTAAAAACTAAGGTAAACAACAAGCCGTTCATTACAATTGAAAAGACGGTAAGAGCGCTCGATAAAACTAGTTGTTCCAAGCCGTTTGGATCTTCAAACAATTGATGACCAATAGACATCAAAAAGGTTTCACCAAAATACATGATCATGATAACGGATGTAAACATTGGCAACAAAATAATCGACAGTAATTTAGAACCAATGGTATGTTTGATGCGCTTTTTACGATCTGCAATACTAATTTTTATATCATAAAATTCATTAATACTTGTTCGAAGCGAAGATAAAAGCGCAGAGCTAGATAATAACAATGCAAAAACGCCAACAATATTCATCACCAAACTACTTTTTTCAAAATTTCCATTGCGCAAGAAATCCAGAATTGCTGCAGAATCTTTCAAGCCAACTTGTTCTTTCAATAATTTGTCAATCATTACCAAAATAGCATCTTGTCCAACGAATTGACCAAACGACAACAAAGCTAAATACAAGGTAGGTACAAGTGCGAAAATTCCGTAATATGCCAATGCGGCGCCATGAAAAAACGATTGCTCCTGAAAAAACTCAACAAACGTTTTTTTAATAACTGATATAAATTCGGAGATCGATAACTTATTTACGTTGCTTTTTGACATCTATCATTAATTTTTGAGGAAGTTGTTTTGGCGCGTACAATACTATTTTTTCTTTTTTCGCAGTAACTGCTTCGTGGATCCAATAAATACCAGCAAAACGGCTACTTTTAACTATTACTTCAATGCCATCTTTCGTTTTTTTGATGAATTGATGAGGACGGAAAAGCACCGATACACCGAGTATCTTGAGTTCATTTATTTGACCGAAGAATCGTGCTTCGTACAATGATGAAGGGAAATTGTAAAAATTATAAGGTGTATCTACTCGCTTTACCTCCCCTTTTTCAATAAAATAAATCTTTTTCGACCATTCTAAAACATCTTGCCCCTCATGTGAGACGAGAATACAGGTCATTTTTCTAATCTTGGAAAGTGACTGAATGTAATTGCCGATTTTTTGCTTCAAATGCGCATCTAAATGGGCAAATGGTTCATCAAGTAACAAAACATCGGGTTCAACAGCTAATGCACGAGCAATTGCCAAGCGTTGTTGCTCACCTCCCGAAAGGGAAATTGCCTTTTGTGACTTCAAATGAGTTAATTCGACTAAATCTAATAATTCATCCGAAAAAACGTTGCGCACATCTGTTGGTAAGTAAAGTATTTTTTGCTGTACGTTTTCTAAAACTGTGTGGTAAATATCTAACCCAAAATCTTGATTCACCAATTGAATTGCTTCGTGTCCAGGTACTAATTTTTGACTTGGTCCTTTGACAATCTTTCCGTTTAAAAGAACTTCACCTGAAGATGGATCGAGTAGACCTGCAATAATTTTTAGTAAGGATGATTTTCCGCCACCGCTAGCACCAACAATTCCTACAATTTCGCCTGCTTTTATTGATAAGGATATTTTCGATAAAATTTTCCTGTCAAAACGAAGTTGTATGTCGTTGATGACTAACATCTTAGCCTTTTAATTCTTTTGGGAAATCAGATGATGCAATGTATACGCCAGAAACAGGGTTTTCGACATCTTCAATATCGTTCAAATAAACAGTTAATTTATTTTTCTCTGAATCAATTACGTATTCATCCATGCTTTTTTCAGAAAAAACTAACGAAGAAACTTCGCCATCACCTTCAAATTGAAATTTCATGACATCATTAATTGTAAAGGAAAACGCTTCGTTTTCACCCATTTCACCTGCTAATACAAATTCCTGATTACGCAGTACTTCTTTTAAAACGACATCTCCAACAATTTTAAATTCATCTTCCCATTCGTAACGAATGTTTTCAGGTGAATCTTTACCATCGTGTTTTTCAAGCGCATATGCTTCAGAAAACGAACTGCTTTTTAAAAATACGGATACAAAAAATGACATTTTTTCTAATTTTAAACAAAGGTAAACAAAGAAATTGGTGAAAGCTTGAATTACAAAACAAAGTGATAAAAGTTCAAACAATTAAAGCCATTGAAATATTCGAACTATCTTTGCGAGAAATAAAAAACATATGCTTGCTTCGGTACAATTACTTCCACATAAAACACAATCCATCGAACGTCGTCACCCATGGATTTTCTCTGGTGCATTAAAAAAAATGCCCGAAGATGTTGCTGATGGACAAGTTGTAGCTGTACTGGATTCGCGCGGAAACGAATTAGCAAAAGGTCATTTCAATCACGGATCAATTGCTGTGCGCGTTTTGACATTTGAAAACGAAGCCATCGATCAAGCATTTTTTACAAAACGAATTACCAACGCGGTTGCTTTGCGAAAATTATTGGATTTATTTCGCTCAGACAATTCAATTTGTCGCCTAATTCACGGTGAAGGTGATGAACTTCCAGGCCTAGTTGTCGATTTTTATGGTGGTGTTGCAGTTATTCAATGTCATTCATTTGGTATGTACCAACAAATTGATTTAATTGTTGAAGCATTAAAATCAGCCTTAACGAACGAATTAACAGCTATTTATAACAAATCATCAGACACACTTCCTAAACGCGAGCAAATTATCGATGGTTACCTTTTTGGAACATGTGAAACGCCACATATTGCATTAGAAAACGGTGTGAAATATAACATTGATTGGATCAATGGCCAAAAAACAGGATTCTTTATTGACCAACGCGAAAATCGTGCTTTATTAGCAAAATATAGTCGCGACAAAAAAATATTGAATACGTTTTGTTATTCTGGTGGATTTAGTTTGGCTGCATTAAAAAATGGCGCAAACGAAGTACATTCATTAGATAGTTCAAAAAAAGCAATCGAATTAACAGATAACAATATTCAATTAAACGATTTAGTTGACAAGCACACCTCAATTGTTGCTGATGCAATGGTTTACATTCGAGAAACGGGAGAAGATTTTGACATTGTAATTTTAGATCCGCCAGCTTTTGCAAAACACCGCGACAAACGCCACCAAGCGGTTCAAGGATACAAACGATTGAATGCAATGGCTATGTCTCACATTCGCCCAGGCGGATTGTTAATGACGTATTCGTGTTCGCAAGTCGTTGACAAATCGTTGTTTACGCATACTATTATTGCTGCTGCAATTGAATCAGGTCGTTCTGTTCGGATTTTGGAACAATTACACCAACCAGCAGATCACCCAATCAATGCTTTTCACCCAGAAGGAGAATATTTAAAAGGACTGTTAGTTCAAGTACTTTAATGTTAGATATAGGCTTCAGCAAACTAATGAAATTTGCTCTTCCTATCATGTTGAGCGGTTTTATTCAATCTATTATCTCAATAACAGACGCTGCTTTTTTGAGTCGGTATAGTACGTTAGCATACAATGCCTCTGGAAGTGCTGGTTTATGGTACATCACACTTTTCATGGTATTGATTGGTTTGAGTGATGGAGCGCAAATTGGCATGGCGCAAAAAATAGGCGAAGACGATAAAACAGGGTTTGCTGCTTTCTTTCAATCAAATATCATTATCCTTTTTTTTGGTGCTTGCTTGTTAACTGTCTTTGTTGTTTACTTTATGCCAACTATCAACGACTATTTGGTTAACGACAAAGCACTTTCAGCTGCACAACAATCGTTTCTAAAAATTAGGAGTTATGCCTTTTGGGCAGCAACAATTTCTTTGACTATTCAAGCAAGTTATTTGGCAATTGGAAAAACAAAACTTGTCCTTTATGCTGCATTGATAGTTGCAAGTTCAAACATCATCTTGGATTATTTACTCGTTTTTGGAATTGGTTTTTTTCCTGAATGGGGACTTGAAGGTGCTGCTATTGCTTCTACAAGTGCTGAAATACTAGGTATGTTGTTTTTGGTTAGTTCATTATTTATTAGTAAAACAGCTGGTTTGTTTCAATTGTTTCAGCAATCACTTGTATCGATAAAACAAATCAAAACGAATTTAACTATTGGCATTCCATTGTTGTTTCAAGGATTGATAGCCCTTTCTATTTGGACGCTTTTTTTTAGTTGGATCGAACAAATGGGAAGTAATGAATTATCCATCTCCTTGAATATTCGTTATATCTATTTCCTTGCCTTTATTCCGGTATGGGGTTTTGCAGCCACGACGAAAACATACATCGCACAATATATAGGAGCGAAAGCATATGATCAATTACCGATCATTCAAAAACGCATTCAATTGTTGACCGTTTTGTTTTTATTCATAACGTTTCACGGTGCTTTATTTTATCCTGAATTATTGATCAAGCTTGTCAATAGTAATCCTCAGCAAATAAAAGAAAGCGCTGCTATTTTACGATTAATAAGTGGTTCTATATTAATTTACGGAATTGGAAGTGTCTATTTCCAAACAATTAGCGGAAGTGGAAATACACGCGTTACATTTCTAGTAGAACTACTTTCAACTATAGCTTACATTTCAGCTGCATATTTATTTATTAAAGTTTGGCACTTACCTTTGTATCAAGTTTGGTTGGTTGAATATGTTTATTTTATCGTGATGGCAGTTGCATCAGTTACCTATTTAAGATTTTATAATTGGACAAAAGAAGAAGTACATGAATGATTTGAGAATAGTTTTTATGGGAACGCCCACTTTCTCCGTTGGGATATTAAATGCAATGAAAAATTCAAACAAAAATATTGTTGGAATCGTAACTGTTGCAGATAAACCAGCTGGAAGAGGGCAGCAAATGCAGGAAAGTCCAGTAAAACAATTTGCAATTGAAAACACCATTCCTGTGCTTCAACCCGAAAAATTAAAAGATGCTACATTTTTATCGGAACTTGCTACTTTGAATGCCGATGTTTTTGTTGTTGTCGCTTTCCGAATGCTTCCAAAAGAAGTTTGGCAGATGCCCAAAAAAGGAACCTTTAATTTACACGCATCATTACTTCCCGATTATAGAGGAGCTGCTCCTATTAATTGGTCAATAATAAATGGCGACAAAGTTACTGGTGTGTCCACATTCTTTATCGATGAAAAAATTGATACGGGAAATATCATTGGCCAAACCAAAATGGAAATTGCAGATAACGAAACAGCAGGCGAATTACATGACCGTATGATTATAACAGGCGGGGATTTAGTAGTTGAAACGCTTAATCGAATTGCATTGAATAACGTTTCGTTGACTCCTCAAGAAAATTGTATTGATTCACCTGTTCGTCCTGCTCCTAAATTATTCAAAGAGAACACAAAAATTAACTGGACTGATTCAGCTGAAAAAATTCACCAATTAATTTGTGGCTTGAGCCCTTATCCTACTGCTTGGTCAGTCTGGGAAAATAGCAAAGGCGAACAAAAAACAATTAAATTTTTCAAATCTACTTGGTTAGCTGAAACTTCAGATCGCGGAGCATTGTCGCTTTGGAACGACAAGCAAACCATTTATGTAAAATGTGAAAGTGGCATTTTATGTATTCATGAATTCCAAATTGAAGGAAAAAAACGGTTGTTTGCAAAAGATTGGTTAGTCGGAAACGCTTGTTCTGATTGGAAAATTGTACAATAAGTAATTTGTTACTTGCCAATCATATACGCAATAATACGTATAAATACACGGCGGTTATCAACAATTATGTGTATTTATTAACAAAACACACTCTTTTTATCTGAAACCCTTTGTAGGCTTGGATATTCCTATAAATTTGTTGTGTTAAAATAATTGAATCATTCAAAAAAACACCAAACTATGAACAAAGCAGAATTAATTGACGCTATTGCTTCTGAAGCAGGTTTGTCAAAAGCAGATGCAAAAAAAGCATTAGACGCATTCGTAAGTGCAACTGGGGCAGCATTGAAAAAAGGAGATCGCCTTTCTTTAGTAGGTTTCGGATCTTTCTCAGTTTCTAAAAGAGAAGCTAGAACAGGACGTAATCCTCAAACAGGAAAAGAAATCAAAATCGCTGCAAAAAATGTAGTACGATTCAAAGCTGGTGCTGAACTTTCTAGCTCAGTTAACTAAGAATAGTATTCTTTTTTAAGATTTAAAAGTCCTTTCGAAACGAAAGGACTTTTTTTGTTTTTACAAACTGAAAATTACATGAGAATGTGTGTGTTTGATTTAAGAAATGGTCTGTCTGCAGCTTTACCACAATTTACCCGGGTAATTAATTCTACAATGCAGTCAAACTAAAGCTTTACAACAATTTACCCAGGTAATTAATCCCAACTAAAAACACAAAATCCGCTCCCCAAATCCAAATCTCTTTATTCAAAATCCTTTCATTTTTTAAAAAAAATTAATTTTGTGACATGAACGAAAAATTACTTGCTGCTTTTTACGAAATGATACCAGAGGCAAAGCGTTTACTTTTTGATAAAATTGCGCAAGAACGAACAAAACACTTAACTGTTGTTCTGGAAAATATTTACCAAGAACACAATGCAAGTGCTGTTTTGAGAACCTGCGATTGTTTTGGAATACAAGAATTACACGTCGTTGAAAGTAAAAATCAATACAAAATTCAACGTGACATTGCACGCGGAGCAGGAAGTTGGGTTGATATGTACAATTACAACGAAGGTGATACCGCTCTAATGGACTGCATCACTAACTTAAAAAATAACGGTTATAAAATAGTTGCACTAACTCCAGAGGCAAACCAACACACTATATTTGACATCCCAATAGATCAACCGTTGGCCTTAACATTTGGTACAGAATGGGAAGGTATTTCTGATGACGTTCGCGCAACAGCTGATTATCAAATCAGTATACCTATGGTTGGTTTTACAGAAAGTTTTAATGTTTCAGTTTCAGCTGCTTTAACGCTACAAGCTATTCGCCATCGCTTGGATAACAGTGCGATAGATTGGAAACTCTCAAATGAAGAGCAAATTACAACCAAATTAAAGTGGTGCCAAAAATACATGCGCAATGGCGACGTTGTAAGAAGAGATTTAGAGAGACGTTTGAATGAAATTGAGTAAAAAACGTATTTTTTTTCAACATATCTTCCTGTTATTTAGGTATTTTACTACATTTGTATTCAAGTTCAATTCATTGAAAAAGTAATAACATGGGAAAAGGGGATATTAAAAGTGCTAAAGGGAAACGTACAAACGGTTCATACGGTAACTCAAGAAAAAGAAAAAGTACAGCTAAAGTTGTCGTTTCAAAAAAATCAGAAGAAAAAGTAACTGAGAAAAAAGTTGCAGCTAAAAAACCAGCTGTCAAAAAAGCCCCTGCAAAAACAACAACAGAAAAAGCTGCACCTAAAAAAGTTGCTGCTAAAAAAACAGTTGAGAAAACAGCAGAATAATAATAATTTTGCTTAATCATATTTAAAAGACTTGCATGTTATGCAGGTCTTTTTTTTGTTTATAACTCGGTATAAAAAATTCAATAAACTTTCAGCAATAAACACGAAATTTGCACCATTATTTTTGTGCATTTTAGCAGCCTTTTTTATCATGAAAAAACACAATTTTGGCGCTGGACCTTGTATACTTCCAGCAAACGTTTTCGAACTAGCAGCTCAAGCTGTTGTTGACTTTAATGGCTTATCTATCTTAGAAATATCTCATCGAAGCAAAGAGTTTGAACAAGTTATGGTCGAAGCTCGTCAATTAGTGAAAGATGCACTCTCCATTTCAGACGATTACGAGGTATTATTTTTACAAGGTGGTGCTTCTCTTGGATTTTCAATTGCAGCATTAAACATGATGCGCAAAAATAAAAAAGCTGGTTACTTAAAAACAGGAACCTGGGCTGAAGGAGCAATCAAAGAAGCAAAAAAAGTTGGTGTTGCTGTTTCAATTGTAGGAAGTTCTGAGGATAAAAACTATAACTATATTCCAACTGAATTAGTATTTGAATCGGATTTGGATTACCTACACTACACGTCAAACAATACGATTTTTGGAACACAGTTTCATGATATCCCTTCAACAAATCTACCACTCGTTTGTGATATGTCTTCTGATATTTTCTCGAAAACAATCGATATCTCAAAATTCGATTTGATATATGCTGGAGCACAGAAAAACCTTGGTCCTGCTGGGACAACATTATACATTGTGAAAAAAGAGGCTTTGGGAAAATCAACATCTCCTTTCCTACCGTCTTACTTGGATCTAAAATTGCATGCGGACAAAGATTCGATGTACAATACTCCGCCAGTTTTTTCAGTGTATGTCGCTATGCTCAACTTACGTGAATTAATCAAGAATGGTGGCGTAGCAGCAATTGAAAAAACGAATAACGAAAAAGCAGCTATACTTTATAACGAAATAGACAACAATCCCCTATTCATTGGAACAGCAAATAAAAGCGATCGTTCTAAAATGAATGTCAACTTTCTTTTATCAAACGATGCACTTAAAAATCAATTTGACGAATGCTGGAAATCAGCTGGAATTGTTGGGTTGAATGGGCATCGTTCTGTTGGTGGTTACCGTGCATCAATTTACAATGCATTACCGCTTGAAAGTGTCCAAGTTTTAGTCGATGTCATGAAAGAATTTGGAAAGAAAAATGGATAAAATGAAAGTATTAGCAAACGATGGCATTTCTAATGAAGGGAAAAAAGCATTAGAAATCGCTGGATTTACTGTCATTACTGATAAAGTAGATCAAAATGACCTTATTGATTATGTCAATATAAACAAGGTTGAAATTATTTTGGTTCGAAGTGCAACAACCGTTCGGAAAGAAGTAATCGATGCATGTCCTTCCATTCGATTGATTGGAAGAGGTGGTGTTGGTATGGACAACATCGATGTAGTTTATGCTCGAGAAAAAGGAATTACAGTAATCAATACTCCTGCTGCTTCATCGCAATCTGTCGCTGAGTTAGTAATGGGTTACTTGTTTACAGGCGCGCGCTCGCTTCACCATTCGTTCAAAAACATGGAAAATGATGATTTCAATACCTTGAAAAAGCGATACGCCAAAGGAACCGAATTAAGAGGTAAAACCTTGTTGATTATTGGATTTGGTCGCATCGGTCAAGCTTTAGCAGCGTATGCCTTAGGCGCAGGAATGAAAGTTGTTGCAACCAATTTAGTGGAAGAAACCGTTGCTATTTCTTTGGGCGAATTGCAACACATTGGCGAAGTTACAATTCCAATACACGCTACAACAGATATGCATGAATACTTGCCAATAGCGGATTATATATCATTACACGTTCCAAAACAAGCAAATGGAGAAGCTGTCATTGGAGCAAATGAATTCAAACTAATGAAACAAGGGGTCGCTATCATCAATGCTTCGCGTGGAGGTGTTGTTGATGAAAATGCACTACTTGCTGCTCTTGATTCTGGAAAAGTGAATTTTGCAGGATTAGATGTATTCGAAAATGAACCAAATCCAAATAAAGCATTACTTTCACATGACAAAATAGCGACTACTCCACATGTTGGAGCGGCTACATTGGAAGCGCAAGATCGAATTGGATTAGAATTAGCTGAACTAATTATTGCGGAATTTGGTATACAATAACAACTAATTTAAGGTCACTTTTATGGCAAAAATTCACCCCTTCAAAGCTGTTAGACCAACGAGAGATAAAGCACAATTGGTGTCAACAAGACCAATAAATGCTTATCGTGAACATGTGTTACGCGCTAAAATGGACGATAATCCGTATACGTTTTTACACATCATTCATCCCGAAGGAGTATTTGCTCAAGCCATAAAATCGAATCCGACGAAACGCTTTCAAACGGCCAAAAAATTATTTGAGCAATTCAAAGAAAAAAAGATATTAATTCAAGAAGAAAAATCTGAAATATATATCTACAGACAATCTTCTGCAAACTCCTATTATACAGGAATCATTGCGGGGGCTTCGTTGGATGAATTCGATAACAAACAAATAAAAAAACACGAAGCAACAATTGAAGCGCGTGAGGAATTATTCAAATCCTATTTGTCCATTTCAGGATTTAATGCAGAACCTGTGTTGCTAACTTATCCCAATTCGGAAGCTATCGATGCCGTGCTTGAAAATGAAATGTGTAACAGACCCGAATTTGAATTTTGTACTACCGATGAAATAAAACACGAATTATGGATATTAAGCCCTGAAAAAAGTGCTTTACTCATTCATTTATTCGACACTGTTTCAACTGTCTATATTGCTGATGGACATCACCGAACTGCTTCATGTAGTAACTTGCGGAAAGAACAACGCGCTTCCAACGAAACGTATTTTCAAAATCAAGACTTCTTTTTAGCATACTTTATTTCGGATCAAAAGTTAAAAGTATTTGAATACAACCGAATTATTAAAACGCTTAATAACCATACAACTGAATCATTTTTAGCAGCATTAGCACACGATTTCAATGTGGTTGAATTGCCAAAACTGCGAAAATCAAGTCAAAAAGGCGAACTAATTTGCCACATAGATAAACGAACTTTTTCATTAACTTACAAGTCGAATCTTATTGAAAACAAGTCGTTTACAGAATCTATCGATGCGCAAATTTTAACAACAGCTATCCTACAACCAATTTTAGGAATCTCTGATATCCGTTCTAGCAAACATGTCGAATTCATTTCAGGGAAAGCTACAACTGCTAAACTCGAAAAAGTGCTTGCCGATGAAGCAACGAAAGCGCTGTTTCTGCTTTATCCTTTGACTGTAAGCGACATCAAATATGTTGCAGATAACCAAGAAGTTATGCCTCCAAAATCGACATGGATAGAACCAAAATTGAGAAGTGGATTAACCGTTTATCAAATCAATGAATAATGAGTGAAGTTGGAACAAAAATAAATGCATTAAAAGCAAATTTACCCGCAAACGTAACGCTCGTTGCCGTTTCTAAAACAAAACCAGCAGCTGCTATACTTGATGGTTATGAAGTTGGTCAACGCGTTTTTGGCGAAAACAAAGTGCAAGAATTAGTTGATAAGTACGAGCAGCTTCCAAAAGATATCGAATGGCATTTAATTGGTCACTTGCAAACGAATAAAGTAAAATACATCGCGCCTTTCGTTGCCATGATTCATGCTGTAGATAGCTTGAAGTTATTACAAGAAATCAATTTACAAGCCAAGAAAAATGAACGCGTCATCAATTGCTTGTTGCAATTGCGCATTGCACAAGAAGAAACAAAATTTGGTTTAACCTTTGAAGAAGTTGAACAACTCTTGCAAGCACGCGAATTCATCGAAATGGAAAATGTACGCATCGTTGGATTAATGGGCATGGCCAGTTTCGTTGACGATAAAGAACAAATCAGAGATGAATTCAGAAATTTAAACAACTATTTCCACGTCATCAAAAGTCACTATTTTAAATACAATACCGATTTTTCTAAGCTTTCAATGGGCATGAGCGGCGATTATAACATTGCCATCGAAGAAGGAAGCACCATGATTCGAGTAGGAAGTTCTCTTTTTGGAAACAGATAAAAAAACAATATGAAACAGATAAAAAATAAATTAATGATTGCGTTGGCACTTGGTGTGTTAACAGCTTGTAGCAGCACAAAAACAGCTGTAACACCAACCAATTCTAATGTAGAATCGAACATTGTGGTCGATAAATTTGCTGACGTACAAGTCTTACGACTTCCTGTTGATGGATGGGATAAATTGAGCTTACAGCAAAAGAAATATTGTTACTTTTTAGCACAAGCTGGACTTGCAGGAAGAGATATCAATTTTGACCAAAACAATGAATACAACCTTCAAATCAGAAAATTATTAGAAGGGATTTTCACAAATAATCAAGAAAATGGTCGTTCTGAGGAATGGTTGCTTTTTGAAACGTGGGCAAAACAGTTTTTCTTCTCAAACGGAATTCATCACCATTATGGAATGGACAAATTAATTCCACCTTTCAACGAAGGTTATTTTAGAAACTTGGTTACCCAATCAGGTCAAGAAGTTTCGGATGAATTGTTGCAGTTTATTTTTGATGCAAATCTTGGTTCAAAAAGAAAAGTGAAAGACCCAAAACAAGACATGATAGTCGCTTCTGCAAATAATTTTTATGGCGAAGGCGTCACGCAACAAATGGTGGAAGACTTTTACCAACAAAAAGCAGATCCAAGTAACAAACAACCAATCGAAGCTGGACTAAACTCTACATTAATTTTAAAAGATGGAAAAGTAACGGAAGATGTTTGGAAATTAGACGGGCGCTATGGTGCTGCAATTGAACAAATTATTTTTTGGCTTAAAAAAGCAAGTGAAGTAACTGAAAACGATGCACAAAAAGCTGCATTGGTCAAATTGGTTGAATTCTATGCAACAGGAGATTTGAAAATTTGGGACGAATATAATGTGCTTTGGGTGAAAGCAACAGCAGGTGATATCGATTACATCAATGGATTTATCGAAGTCTATGGTGATGCGCTAGGAAAACGTGCAAACTTCGAAGCAATCGTTCAAGTGAAAGATTTTGATGCATCAGAAAAAATGGCTGTTTTGGCTAAAAATGTGCAATGGTTCGAAGATAATTCGCCATTACGTCCCGAACACAAGAAAAAATCAGTTGTAGGTGTTTCTTACAAAGTTGTGCAAGCAATCACCGAATCTGGCGATGCAGCACCTTCTACTCCAATTGGTGTGAATTTACCAAACAACAACTGGATTCGTCAAGAACATGGTTCAAAATCCGTTTCGCTTGGAAATGTGATTGCAGCTTACGAAAAAGCTGGCGGTCCTGCTGTAACTGAGGAATTTGCAAACGACGAAGAAGAAATTATGCGTGCTAAGAAATATGCTGGAAAAGCAAGTAAAATGCATACTGCTTTGCACGAGGTAATCGGTCACGCAAGCGGACAAATCAATGCTGGTGTTGGTCAGCCTGCTGAAACACTCAAAAACTATGCATCAACTTTGGAAGAAGCACGTGCTGACTTGGTTGGTTTGTACTATATTTTGGATCCGAAAATGGTGGAATTAGGATTAATTGAATCGTTGGAAGTTGGTAAAGCAGCTTACGATAATTATATCCGCAATGGTTTGATGGTTCAATTACAACGCCTAGAAGTTGGCAAACAATTGGAAGAAGAACACATGCAAAACCGTCAGTTGGTTGCTGCTTGGGTCTTTGAAAAAGGGAAAAACGATAATGTAATCGTGAAAAATGTACGCAATGGCAAAACCTACTACGATATCCAAGACTACACAAAGTTACGCGCACTTTTTGGTGTGTTGCTTCGTGAAATTCAACGCATCAAATCTGAAGGTGATTACAACGCTGGAAAAATGCTCGTTGAAACCTACGGTGTTGCAGTCAATCCAACGCTACACAAAGAAGTCCTTGACCGTGTTGCACCGATGAACATCAAACCTTTTAGTGGATTTGTTTACCCTATTTTAACTCCAGTATACAATGAAAAAGGTGAAATAATTGACGTGAAATTGGAAAACAATCAATCGTTTATCGAACAAATGTTGTATTACGGAAAGAATTACAATTTCTTGAAATAAGCGTTCATGAATTACTTGGGACATATTTACCTATCATTTGATGATCATGAATTGGCTACCGCTAATCTTTATGGTGATTTTGTGAAAGGTAAAGATTTGTCTCATTTAACCGCAACAACTCAATTAGGAATTCAATTACACCGTGAAATTGATTCGTTTACAGATCAACATCATGCAGTAAAAGAAATTTTAAACTTAATCCGTCAAGATCTCCCGAAAGTAGCGCCTATTGCCATTGATTTGATCTTCGATCACTTGCTTGCAAAAAATTGGAACGACTTTCATGATAATAATTTAAACGATTTTTTGGCTGACTTTTACAACGCAATTGTTATTCATCAATCAAATTACCCCGAAAATTTCCAATTATTCGCGAATAACTTAGTTACTTATAATTGGATTGCGCATTATCCAACATTAAATGGACTGACCAAAATGAGTCACGGAGTAAGTAAAAAACTGAGTTTTGAAAATGCATTAGCTGCTACTCCAACGGTCTTTTTACAACACGAAGTTGCGATCAAAAAGCACTTCGATTTTTTCATTTCTGATGCTTCCAAACATTTTAATGACTTCAAATTGAGAAATTTGATGTAACTTGTGTCCTCAAATTGAGTGATTTACCAAGATGAAAAAATTAAAAACGTTTTATTTCATTTTATTAACAAGCTGTTTATCAATCCTTTTCACAGGATGCAGCGGGTCTAATGACGATGAGAGAGAAAAGCCTTTGAACACATACGACGAAGATTTGCCAGGAATATTAAAACGCGGAAAATTAGTTGTACTTGCAGAAAACTCATCGACTTCGTTTTTTATTTATCGTGGTAAAAAAATGGGGTTTGAATACGAAATCCTAAAAGAATTTGCAGAAGATTTAGGCGTAACACTCGAAGTCAAAGTAATTGATGATTTGGATAAAATCGAAGAGGACTTATCTGAAGGTGTTGGTGAAATAGTTGCGTGTAATTATGCCATTACGCGCGAACGACAAGATAGCGTTGAGTTTTCTATTCCTTATTACCAAACCAATCAAGTGTTGATTCAGCGCAAACAACAATTTGATGAAAAAACAGGAAAAGCAATTGCACCTGAATCGTTTATTACTGATCCAATTCAATTAGCTAAAAAGAAAGTTTATGTTTGGGATAAATCAAGCTACTTTGATCGCCTGTTAAACTTACAAGACGAAATCGGAGACACGATTTTTATTCGCCCAACTCAAAGTTACCAAGGTGTTGAAGAATTAATCGAAATGGTAGCCGACGGTCAAATTGATTACACCGTTGCTGAAAAAAACACTGCTTTGATCAACGAACAATTCTATGATAACATTGATGCAAGCGTTTCCATGTCTTTCAAACAAAACATTGGTTTTGGTTTTAGTAAAAAATCACCTTTATTGAAAAGACGTTTGGATGCTTGGTTGAAAAAATTCATGCAACGTGAAGCTTTTGCTTACATCAAAGGAAAATATTACGATTTCTCTGGAAACAACATTGCTTTTACAGATGAATCATTTAAAAATAAAAAAGGTTCTGTTTCTCCTTTCGATGCAATAATAAAACGTGAAGCAGCAAAACACGGCTTGGATTGGCGTTTTGCTTTAGCAATTATTTGCCATGAAAGTAGTTTCAATCCTAATGCACGCGGTTTAGGTGGTGCTTATGGTTTGATGCAATTCATGCCTGGAACGGGACCAAATTACGGTGTCTACCCTACTTCAACTCCCGAAGTCCAAATAAAAGGTGGAATGAAATTCATTGCAAAAATGGATAAACTTTGGGGAGGAATTACTGATCCGAACGAACGTAGAAAATTCATTTTAGCAAGTTACAACGCTGGAGTTAACCACGTGCACGATGCACAGAAATTAGCACAAAAACGAAACTTGAATCCTCAGAAATGGGAAGGAAATGTCGGTGAAATGATGCTCAACTTGGGTAAACACGAATTTTATAGTGATCCAGTTGTCAAAGCTGGTGCCTTAAGGGGAACACGCACCTACAAATACGTTATCAAGGTGATGTCTCGCTACGAAAATTATAAAAATCTCGTACGCTAAACACGATACGTTTTTTGAATAAATCGTACTTTTACTTCATGCAACAACTCATTGTAATTGAAGGTCCAACTGCGAGTGGAAAAACAGCACTCGGTGTAGCACTTGCGCAACAATACAATACCGTTGTACTTTCCGCTGACTCACGTCAATTTTACAAAGAATTACTCATTGGTACAGCAAAACCTACCAGCGATGAAATGCAAGGAATCGACCATTATTTTATCGATACGCACAGTATCAATGAACCCTTTACTGCTAGTCAATTTGAAAAAGCTGCGCTTGAATTAATTACTACCAAGTTAGCTCATGTGCCAAAAATAATCCTTGTTGGAGGCTCGGGAATGTTTATTGATGCATTGTGCAATGGTTTAGATGATATTCCTGTATCACCTGAAATTCAAAACGATCTCCGCGAAAGTTTGGCGGATAATGGACTTGCTGATCTATTGCAAGAATTGAAAGCAACTGATCCTGAATTTTACAATCAAGTAGACAAAAACAATCCCGTTCGTATATTGCGTGCCTTGGAAGTCATTCGTTCAACAGGAAAAACGTTCACGTCCTTTCGGCAAAAAAATGCATTAGCACGACCGTTTTCTGTGATTCGCTTTGTTATTGATCACCCAAGAGAACAACTCTACGACCGCATCAACAAACGTGTGGATCAAATGATCGAAAATGGCTTATTCGACGAAGTGAAATCTGTTGCGCAATTCAAACACACAAGTGCGTTACAAACAGTTGGCTACAAAGAAATCTTTGATTTCTGGGATGGAATTTACGCATCTGAAGCGGAATGCATCGATAAAATTAAACAACACACACGTAACTACGCTAAACGACAATTAACTTGGTTCAAGAAACACCAAGAAGCACATTGGATTCCTTTTACTGCTACCGAAAACATGTGTGCAACTATTTGCGAAATCATTGAACGTGAGGTAGTAACAAACATGGAATGATAATTGTAATATCCTCCCAAATTTAAGATCATGACAATTACATTTACTAACGTTCTTCCAACTCCTCTTGCTGCAACCAACCACAGTGAAGCGAGCATTTGGGAGAATAACGTGGTTTTTGATGCACAAAAAAAAGGCTTGTTAAATGCATCAAGTGGAAAAGGTAAATCGACTTTCACAGGAATTGTATGTGGAATCCGATCTGATTTTTCAGGAACTGTTTATTTTGACCAACAAGCAATTACAACCTTGAATACAGACGACTGGACTACCATCCGAAGAGAAAAAATCGCTGTTGTCTTTCAAGATTTGCAATTATTTCCCGATTTAACTGTCCAAGAAAACTTGCTGATAAAAAACAAGCTCACCGATTTTAAAACAGAAACAGAGATAAAACAACTTGTTCAAACTTTGGGCATTGAACAAAAATGGACAACACCATCTGGCTTGTTATCGATGGGGCAACAACAACGCGTGGCAATTATACGAGCGCTTTGCCAACCTTTTTCTTGGTTAGTCATGGACGAACCTTTTTCGCATTTGGACGAAGAAAACAAACGTTTATGTCTTGATTGCATCGTTGCTGCTAGCAATGAACAACAGGCCGGTTTTATTTTGACCTCGTTGGACGATGACAAGCGTTTTCAATATGATTACGAATTAAAACTTTGAAATCATGTTACAAAAAACTTTTTTCAAACAACAAGACCGCGTTCAATTGAGCATCGCTTTTATTGGCGCTTTGTTAGGTCTTACCTTTTTGATTACTTCGATTCACTACTTGATCAAAGTCAATGAATTTGGACGAGGTAATGAAATATTAGGCCCAAATACCTTGATCATTCAAAAAAAGATCGTTGCTTCGAACGCATTCAATTTGTCAAAGACCGATTTCAATCAACGGGAAATTGAAACATTGCGAGCAAACGAATGTATCGCTGCTGTTGAACCTATCATTTCAAATAATTTCGACGTTTCATTACAAACAAATTCCCCTGTTGTTCCTTACTTTCGAACAGATGTGTTTTTGCAAACGGTGAACCCAACTTTCATAGACATTCCTGCGCAAAAATGGACGTGGAAAAAAGGTGATGCTTATGTTCCTTTAATCATGCCACGCGATTTTTTGGTGATGTTAAACACCTTCATGAGTGCGAAAAATATTCCTACTGTTAGTGATGAAATTGCACAATCGATTCCTTTTGAATTCACATTAAAAAATGGCGATGACAAAGTAAAAATGAATGTGCGCATCATCGGTTTTACCAATGAAATCTCTTCCCTACTCGTTCCAGAATCGTTTATGAAATGGGCAAACCAACAATTTGGCAAATCGGATGAACAAAAAATCAATCAATTGATGTTAGCTGGAAAAGAAAATCAATTTGGGTTGGTCGAAACGCTTTTGAAAGAAAAACATTTGGAATCGAAAAACGCGCAAGTGTTAGTTGGTCGTTTGAAAAGTATGGTTGGTACTTTTATTTGGATTATTTTGTGTGTTTCCATTTTGGCTGTTTTTCTTTCTGGTTTGGTGTTGATTCAGTATTTGCAATTGCTGATCAACAAGAATAACTACGAAATCAAAACACTCATCCGCTTGGGGTATCACCCGAAAAAATTGGTCAACACATTTGTAAGCTACTTTTTCAAGGTGTTCGGTGGCATCGCTGTGATGAGTATCGTACTTTTCAATAGTGTGAAATTTGTGTTAGATGCTGCATTCAACAAAGGAGGCGTTTACATCGATAGTAGTTTTACTTACCTCAGTTATTTGGCAATTGTCATCGCTTATGTTATTTTTACACTGGCATCGTTGATTAGCGCAAAAAAGCACATTTACAATGCCGAAAAAGGTTAATAAACTGTTAATTTGAAAACGATTTTATTTAACAAACGTTTATTTAGTGTACTTAAAATTCATATGATGAAAAAATTAATAATGCTTTTGTTCTTGGGTTGCTCCCTTATCGGATTTTCTCAAAAATTACGCTTCAAAGTAGATGGCATCAAAGACACGACTGTGTTCTTGACTAAATACTACGGTTCAAAATTGTATTATGCGGACACGGCAATCATGAAAAATGGTGTTGCTGAATTTACAGCAACAGAATCCTTAAAACCTGGAATTCTTGCCTTATTGATGCCCGGTCAAAAGTATTTTGAGTTCATTTACAACAACGAGGAAATCAACATCGAAACAAAATCTCCGCGTTTCATTGATGACATGAAAATAAAAAAGTCGGAAGAAAACAAGTTGTTCATTGGCTATATTCAATTTTTGCAAAACCAACGCAACAATGCGAACGAAATCAAAGCGAAACGCGACGTCATCAAAGGAAAAGATGAGGTGATGGAAAAAATGTACGACAAGCAATTGGATTCCATTTCAACGGGTGTAACGAATTACCAAAAAAGTTTGATCGACAATAACAAAGAGAAATTAGTGAGTAAATTGTTGAAAATGTCGATGGATATCACCATTCCTGAGCCACCAAAAAATGACAAAGGCGAAGCAATTGATCCTGATTTCCGTTACCACTATTTTAGAGCGCATTACTGGGACAATGTTGATTTGTCGGACGACCGTTTGGTCAACACACAAGTGTTTGGTCAAAAAATCGAATTCTACTTTGGTAAAAACATGTTGTTGCAACACCCGGATACTATTTTAAAAGTAGCTTACCAATTCTGTGATCGTTTGAAACCATCTTCTGAAGTGTTCAAGTTTTCAGTGGACTACATCACTAACAATTTTGCAAAGTCAAATATCATGGGAATGGACAAAGTTTTTGTCATGATGGCCGATCGTTATTACTGCCGAACAAATCCTGAGACAGGAAAATCATACGCGTACTGGATGCCCAAAGAGAAATTAGACGATTTGTGCAAAGACAACATCGTTAAGAAAAAACTTGTTCAAGGTGTTGTTCCGCCAAACGTTATTTTACGCGACACTACCGATAAAAACTGGCGCGGATTCTACGATTTAAAATCAGAGTACACCATCTTGTATTTCTGGGATCCTGAGTGTGGTCACTGTAAAAAAATCACGCCAAAAATGCAGAAATTGTACGCTGAGAAATTAAAAGCGCGCAATGTAGAAGTCTTTGCCGTTGGAAAAGCAACAGGTGATGATTTCGAAAAATGGAAAAAATTCATCCGTGACAACAAGTTAACGTTCATCAATGTCGGATTAACAAAGTCCTTGTACGAGGAAGCGGTAAAAGATGCCTTGCCGTTAATGAAGTACACCAACATTGAGTCGTTGAACTACCACGACACGTATGATTTGTATGCTACTCCGCGCATCATTGTGTTGGACAAAGACAAAAAAATCATCGCGAAACAATTGACCATCTCGCAATTAGAAGACTTGATGGACCGCTTGCAAAATATCAAAGACGCACCGATCTTATTCCCTCCAGATCCGGAAGAGGAAGCTCATTAAAACAGAAAAGCACTTTCAAATGAAAGTGCTTTTTTTT
>CALJKJ010000051.1 GCA_937973685.1 uncultured Flavobacteriales bacterium
GTCCCGAGTTCATCCGTCAGTTGACGGACTCGCTACTTTTAAAAGCCCAGTTTAACGACTGGGCTTTTTTTGTTAATCATCATTTCATTTTATATGTCCCGAGTTCATCCGTCAGTTGACGGACTCGCTACTTTTAAAAGCCCAGTTTAATGACTGGGCTTTTTTGTTAACCACAATTCTCGATAAGTACCGTTTTTATCGTAATCGTTTGCTTGCTTTTCACAATTAAATGCTCTCGTTCCTCTTGGATCGTTTCCAACTCCTGCGAGGTAAGCCCAATTCCCCCAATTGCTGCATACATCGTAATCAATTAGTTGCTCTTCGAAGTAACGTGCACCAATGCGCCAATCCAACATTAAATCGTGACAAAAATAACTGGCAACATTTTGACGACCGCGATTACTCATGAAGCCAGTCAATTTCAATTCCTTCATATTAGCATCAACAAAATCTTGACCCGTTGTGCCATTGATCCATTTATCAACTAAATCCTTATTCGAATCTGTTGTGATTGGTTTGTCTTGAAAACCATTTTTCAAAAAAAAAGAAGTTTGGTATTTTTTAAACATGAACCGAAAATAATCGCGCCACAACAATTCAAAATACAACCAGTAAGTCGATTCATTAGCTGTAAACGCTTTTTCGTAGTGTTTTAATTGGTCGTAAATAAAACGAGGTGAAACACAACCTAAAGCCAACCATGCGGAGAATTTTGATGAATAATCAGGTCCAATTAATCCGTTTCTTGTTGCTTTATAGCTGGCGATGGCATGACTTTCTTCAAAATAATGTTTCAAGCGTTGAAGTGCAACTGTTTCTCCTCCTTTGAAAACAAGAGCAGCTCGATCATCTTGTATTACTTCTTGCGCATTCAATTGGTGCAATGATGGCAATTCCGTAGTTGGTAAAGTCGGTGATTTGATCGTTTCAGGTGTTTTAAACACTCCTCGAATTTGTGATTCTTTTTCAACTTTTTTCCGAAAAGAAGTAAACATATCTGGAATATCACGAATGGAAAATGGTAAATCGGAAGCGTTGTAAAGTGTGCTTGTGCTGTATGTTTTTAATTCGCATTTGATTTTCCAAAGTGCATTTTCAACCAAAGAAGCTGTTGCTTTTTCCTCGTAAGCGACTTCTTTTTTAGCATAAACCTGATGAACATTGTACGCTTGAGCCAATTTTGGTAGTTCAATTTCTGGTTTTCCAACTACTATCAATAAATTTGAACCTTTCTTTTTCAAGTTTTCTTGTAAATCTTTTACAGCTTCACGGATAAACTGTGTTCTAAAATCACCTGTTTTTCTGAAACCACTGGTTGTTTGCTGAAAATGTTGCTCATCGAAGCAATAAACAGGAATAACTTGGTCATTCTGTGCAATGGCTTTGACAAGCGTTTCATTGTCGTGAAGTCGTAAATCTGTTTTAAACCAAATGATTGCTGTTTTCATAACTCGTTGATGTGATTTAAATAATACTGTGCTTGTTCCAATAATGCTGTTTTATCAGCAGGTGCCATTTTTCGCCAAACAGCATACATCATCCCTATTCGCGGATTTTTCAATAATAACGCTTCGTGTTGATCATAAAAGTTCCAATACAAACTGTTGTAAGGACAAGCTTTCTCACCCGTTTTACTTGCTTTTGAGTAATAACATGTTCCGCAGTAATGACTCATTTTATCAATGTATGTTGCTGAGCTGACATACGGTTTCGTTGCAAGAAGTCCACCATCTGCAAATTGACTCATACCTCGGGTATTCGTAATTTCTACCCATTCAATTGCATCGATATAAATCCCTAAATACCAAGCATCTACTGCATCTGGATGAACGCCTGCTAAAAGCGCGAAATTCCCAGTGATCATCAAGCGTTGTATGTGATGCGCATAACCAAAATCCAATGACTGGTTGATGGCGTCTTTCAAACAGTTCATTTTTGTTTGACCTGTCCAAAACCATTCCGGAAGTTTGTTCTGGTGATTAAAAAAGTTTTTTGATTGGTAAGCGGGCATTTGATTCCAATAAATTCCCCGCATGTATTCGCGCCAGCCAATGATTTGACGCACAAAACCCTCTAGTTGATTGTACGAAATTCGCTCTGGATTCTCTTCCCAAGCAGCAATAGCGGCGTTGATTACTTCTTTTGGAGAAAGCATTTTCGTGTTCATTGAAAAAGAAATCCGAGCGTGGTAAAGCGACCATTGATTTGGAGCCATCGCATCTTGAAACGTTCCGAAAAGCGGTAAACATTCATTGATAAAATAAGCTAATAATGCTAATGATTGCTTCCTATTGATAGGCCAAATAAACGCTTTTGGTTGACAATTACCAATGGTTTTTATCCCAGACAAGATAAGTTCATCATGAATATCTGAAACATCATTCTTAAAAACAAGTGGTGCTGTCGGGACATGGTTTTTAGGGATTTTCTTCCGGTTATCATCGTCGTAATTCCATTTTCCAGTGACGGGTTGACTTCCATCCATTAACACATTGTGTTTTGTTCGCATGTTGCGGTAAAAACTTTCCATTATGAATGTTTTTTTACCTTGAAAAAAGTCACCAAGTTCGTTTCTACTGGTGTAAAAGTGTTCTGAATCAACAGCGGAAAAAGGAATTGTTAACGTTGCACAAAAAAGAGCTAATTCTTGATCTAATCGGTATTCATCGGGCAATTGGTATTCAAATTTCTCGAACTTATTGGATGCAATGATTACTTGAAGATTCGCGCTGAAAGACTGTAGGTTTTTATCGTCAGTTAATTTAAGGTAGATAACTTGATGATTTTTACTGCGAAGCCAACTTGCAAAATTACGCATTGCACTAAAAAAGCCAAGTACTTTTTGAATGTGGTGTTGGGCATAGTCTGTTTCTGTTCGCACTTCCATCATCACGTAAGTAACGGATGAAGAAACATCGTTAAACCAAGTATGTTGTTCGTTTAATTGGTCGCCAAGAATAAGACGCAAGGTCATAGGATGATTCATGCTGTTGTTTTTTTAGTTCGACAACGATCACTGCAATATTTCACTTCTTCCCAAACAAGTTCCCACTTTTTGCGCCAACTAAATGGCCGTTGACAAACGACACATATTTTACTTGGTAAATGTTGTTTTTTTACACCTTTCATATGGATAGTTTTTTTCTTTTCCAGTTAATGCCCACTTTAGAACCTTTTGCAATAAATACAGCTGTTGGATTGGTTGTGTTGAGTATGCTAAAATCATTACCATACATTTTTTCAAAGTCGCATTCAATTTGATAACTCAAAACTGGTTGCGTCAACCAACTTGGATGTTGTAATTTATATTCTTCAGTATTAGAATCAGAAACTTTTGTGAAACCGTAATAATGTTCATAGATAAATTCTTCTAAGCTATTTGGTTCCATCTGATTTAACTCGTTTGAATGAGTAACTTCTATACTATTCCATTTTAAGTGTTTTAGCCACTCAAACTTAATTGAGTTGGCGATTGTGTTTTTTGTTTCACGATGCTTTGTAGGAACGACTGAATAATGCTCGTGGTATAACTTATTAGCAACCCATGCAACCAAACGATATGGAATTGTTTCATTAATAAAAACAACACCTCTTTTCACTTTATCTCCTTCTGTTCGTTTCACATAAAAGCGCAAATTAATTTCTTCAAATGTTCCAAGTTTAGGAATAGGCACATTGAATATTTTCGTGTTTTTGAACATGAAGCCAACTAAACTGATGTAGCATTTATTTTCAAACAAATCTATTTCCACGCCATTCGGAAGATAATTTCGCAAAAGATTTGGATCAATTTCATAATTCACCATGATGATGTTTTCCCAATCCGCTTTTAAAAATAATGCCATTACGCTTTTTTGTTTTTTATTTTATTCGTTGAATTTCTAACATGTGTTTTTAGAATACGAGCGCCTTCTACTTTAACAGCTGTTTGCTTTCTGTACTTCCAAACGATATCGCTTGCATATTTACGTGTATCTTCAATATCAACAATTGGAAAAGGATAATCTTTCCCAATTTCACACCCATAAAGTTGCTGATCCATCCATGTTAATTTCCAAGGTTCGTGAATCAAATGTGGTGGAACTTCAGCAAGCTCAGGAATCCATTTTTTGATGAAAACCGCATCTGAATCGTGGTCTTCTGAATTTTTGATCGGATTGTAAATACGAATGGTGTTAATTCCTGTAACACCTGCTTGCATTTGCAATTGCGGGTAGTGAATGCCTGGCTCGTAATCTAGAAATTGGCGGGCTAAAAAATGTAATTCGCGCCAATCTTGCCACAGGTTGAAAACAAAGAATGATACAACCATTGCGCGCATGCGAAAATTAACATATCCTGTTTCAACCAAACAGCGCATACACGCATCTACAATTGGCACGCCAGTTTGACCTGTTTGCCAAGCTTTTATGTATGCTTCGTTTTTGTTTTTTGGTAATTGATCGTATGCACGATTGACATTTTCAAACTCCATGCGGCATTCGCTTTCAAACTTCTGTATAAAGTGACAATGCCAATGCAAACGAGAAATGAAATTCGCCAATGCACCTTTGTTAGAGGAAGATTCGTAGCGCATAACCGTTTGTTGAAAAACCATGCGCATGCTGATGTTTCCATATGCAAGATAAGGCGACAAACGACTACAACTTTTACGACTCAAAGCAGGTTTTGATATGTGTTTGCTGTAATTTACGTAACGATCTTTCAGGAAACTGTTCAAATAACGCCATGCTAAGGTTTCGCCACCTTGCTGGAAATTCGGGTTGCTTGTTGTGATTTCTTCGGATAAATCGGGTCCTTTTAATTTTTTATATAGTTCACGATCTAAGGTGATAAATTGAAGTTTGCTGGGTTCAAAACTAACTGGGTTTGAGCTCATTTTTTGTTTCCAAAGCGCATCCCAATTTTCGCGTGATTTTAATTTACGAATAACACCGTTTGTTTGACTTTCGTGCCAAATGATCTGTTCCTTTCGAAAAAAAATCCCAACAGATATATCACGTTGAAACGTCAATTGATTACCTGTTTCTTGGTGAGAAAAAACTGACTTAATTGTGAAAAGTTGCGCCAAATGTTCGAATACAAACAATGCTTCTTGGTGAAAAACGTGTATTGTTGCATCAATTCCAAGATGGTGCAATTGCTTTTGTATGTCTTGAATTGATTCAAACACAAAGCGCCAATGCCGCACGTCTGAATCATCGTATTCCATGATACTCGGTTCAAAAAAATACAGCAAAAGTATCGGTGAATTTTCATCTTGCACAGCCTTCAATGCTTCGTTGTCTTGCAAGCGCAAGTCCCTTTTAAACCAAACAATATTAATGGCTGTTTTAATCATTGTTTAATATCGATGTGACAGGTAGTTTAGGTTTTGCATAGCTCAAGCGGTCCAATTGAATTGTTTTGTGATAGCTATCCAAACCAGAACAAGTTATGGTGTTTAGCGCTTCGATATTTACAAAACCATCAGAATTTAGCGCATTTTCAGGTATGTACAACTGCGTGATTTCTCCAATAATCATAGTTGTGTTGTTGATTTGAATATCAACTTTATCTTTAAATGTTATACCCAATTGCACATTACTTTCAGCTACAAAAGGTGCGAGGAAATCATTTTTGTATTCGGGTGTCAAACCAACAGCGTTAAATTCAGAAATATCTTGATCATAACGCGCAGATGTTTGATGTGCTTGCTTGAATATTGATTCGTTGATGTGGTTTATTGTATAGAATCCAGTTGATAGAATATTACCTAGCGTATCTCTTTCAGGCGGACTTGGACGAAAAATCAATGCAATTAATGGTGGATTGGCGCCTATGTGAACCAATGAACTAAAAATTGCTAAATTTTCTAAACCAGTTGAATCTGTTGTTCCAACTAAAACAACACTTTTAAAACCACCAATACTATTGATTAAATGAACTCTTTGTTGTTTTTCGAAAGCGTTTATTCGATTGGCATCTAAATATTGTTTGTTCATGAAACAGAGTTTTTTATTCCTTGTCAATACTATTCATACAACAATCATGAATGATAAATGTTTTGGGAATGGATAACCGTTGGTTTCGAGAGCCTCAGCCACAGGTTGGGTTATTTTATAAGTTTAAGGATGGGTAGTTTTCAAAGCTATTAAATGGTTTGTTTTTATAAAGTATTTTCAATAAATTAGAGTAACTATAAATCACAAGTAGAAATGGGTGAAAATTTTATTATTCCTGACGAAACAATTATTAGTAAAATATACCAATTAAGATCAACTAGCGTAATGTTGGATAGAGATTTGGCAATTCTTTTTGATGTGAAAACTTTCAGGTTAAGAGAACAAGTCAAAAGAAACAAAATGCGTTTTCCTGAAAATTTCATGTTTCAGCTAACAGAAAATGAAGTTGATGTAATGGTCTCGCAAAATGCGATACCTTCAAAACAATATTTAGGTGGTCATTTACCTTTTGTTTTTACTGAACATGGTGTTTTGCAACTTTCTAATGTCTTAAAAAGTGAAAGGGCTAATCAAATAAGTATAAAAATAATTGAACTATTTATTAAAATGAGAGAGATGCTTTTAACACATAAAGATATTTTATTGCAAATTGAAGAAATGAGAAAATCAATTAAAAATAATGATGAAAGAGTTGATATGATTTATAATTATTTGGTTCAATTCATCAACGAACAAAAAAAACCTAGAAATGAAATTGGTTTTAAATCAAATTTTCAGCATTAATATTTCAGCAATTGCTCATGAAGCCAAAAAACCAAACCCTTATTACACCAATTATTACCTATATTTGTAGTACAGAATTAATACGTGAAGAAACTCACTCTTTTTAGCATACGATCGTTTACGGGACCGTTTATTGTAACGTTCTTTATTTCCATGTTCATGTTAATCATGCAATTTACATGGAAATACATCGACGACCTTATTGGGAAAGGTTTGGAGGTTTCTGTAATAGTAGAATTGTTGTTTTACGTTTCTGCTAGTTTAATCCCACTCGCTTTGCCCCTAGCTATTTTACTTAGTTCAATCATGACATTGGGTAATCTCGCTGAAAACAATGAATTAACCGCATTAAAATCCTCTGGTTTATCGCTGTTTAAAATCATCCGTCCTCTTGTTACAGTGGTTGTTTTCATTGCATTAGGAACCTTTTATTTTTCTAATTACGTAATTCCTGTTGCGAATTTGAAATGGCATTCGTTGATTTACGATATCCAAGAAACCAAAGTGTCTGTTTTAATTACACCTGGCTCCTATTCCAAAGGAATTGATGGATATGCAATTAAGGTGAAGTCGGGTAACGAAAATTCATTTCAAGGAATTACAATTCACGATTATACCGATCCAAGTATCGTTAAAACCATCAAGGCTGATTCGGGTACTATCTTCAAAAGTGAGCATGGTGATTACTTGTTGTTTCAATTAAAAGGCGGGAAAATAATTGAAGAACTAAATGCACAACCTCCTGTTTTTACTGGAACAAACAAGTTATTACGTGTTGGTAGCGATTACCGTCCAGCGCGAACTACAAGCTTCAGTGATGCGACCTATAAAATGGATTTAACGGGTTTTAGTTTGAATCGTTCAAAACAAGAACTTTTCAAAGATGAATTCGAAATGTTAAATGTGTTTCAAATTAGTGAGGCTCACGATTCCATGCAACGTCAGGTTGACTTAAATATGAAACAATTTGTTGTTGCTCGTAAGTCAGAACGGCCGTTCTTCATGAGTTTGGCTTATCAAAACGACACAAGTTCCAAAGAAAATAAAATGATTCAGCAACTTCAATTTGTTCCAGCTGGGAAGATTGACATGAGAAAGCTTACTGATTCGGAACGTTTCTCTGCAACAGAAGCGGCTGTTGTTTCATTGCGCCTTCAAAACCAAAATTTGGAAGGTCAAAAAGCATTTTACGATTCAATCAAACATAACAATGCTCGTTTTGCCGTCGAATTCCATCGGAAGTTTGCACTATCTGCAGCTATCATTGTTTTGTTCTTTGTCGGTGCACCACTTGGCGCAATTGTCAAAAAAGGAGGTTTTGGAGCGCCCGTTGTCATTGCTGCTTTGTTGTTCATGATCTATTTTGTTTTGTTTAGTATCGGTGAAAACTTGGCGGTAACTAATTCCATTTCTCCATTTTGGGGAATGTGGATGCCAACTGTTGCATTAGCTCCCATGGCTATTGTGTTAATGATTGCTGCAGCAAATGATTTAACCGTATCTGACAAGAAGTTATGGCGTTTAATTTTCACATTTGGAAGTAGAAAATGAGGATTTTATACATTGCTCATAAAACTCCTTTTCCCATTGCAGATGGCGGTTGTTTTGCAATGATGCAATTAGTCAAATCACTGCATCACGAAGCTACAGTTGATGCTTTGATTTTTGACACACACAAACACCCATTTACAGCAGCAACAAAAGCTGAGCTGTCTAATTATTGCGCGGTAATTCATCCGCTGAAAATTGCAACAGAAATCAAACCGATTGCGGCGATTGTAGCCCTGCTTCGTAACAAAAGTTACAACCTTTCGCGTTTTTGTTCAACCGAATTAAAGTCATTTCTAGAACAAAATCAGGCAAAATACGATGCCATTATTTGTGATGGATTGTATGCTGCAGCTCAATATTCTTCGATTGATAACGGAAACTCCAAATTGATTATCCGTACACATAACGTAGAACATCAAATTTGGGAACAACAAGCTCGTTTTGAAAAATCGTTGTTGAAGCGTTTTTATTTGAAACGTTTAGCTCGAACGTTACGCAATGAGGAATTAGCTCTTTTAAATAAAGCAGCCGCTGTTTGGACAATATCGGAAGCTGACGAAACTGATTTAAAAAATAAAATTAAAACTCCAATAACAACGATTCCAATTTCAATAAATGCACCAAGTTACGATGTCGATTATGCTGTGAATCAATGCTTTCACTTGGGTTCAATGAATTGGAAGCCAAACAAAGATGCTGTTGATTTTTTAATTCAAGCAGTTTGGAACAAAAATAACGACCTACCTCCTTTGGTTATTGGAGGTTCATTTATTTCAACTAATTCATTCACTAATTTACCATCCAATTGTTCGGTTATTGGTTCGGTTGACGATGCTTTAGCATTCATAGCGAAAAACGGTATTTTGGTTTCCCCAATTCAAAGCGGAAGTGGTATTCGGGTAAAACTTTTGGAGGCGCTTTCATTGGGAGTTCCAATTATCACCACTGCTATTGGAGCAAGTGGAATTGATGTTGCAACTGCTGGAATTATCATTGCAGAAACGGCTGAAGAATTTACGCAAGCAATTATTGGAATCGCGAACGATGAACAACAAAAAAAAGCAATTGGTGTGAAAGGAAAAGCATATATCAACTCACAGCATCAATTTGAAGCGATAACCTTGAAAATTAGCAAAGCACTTGGAAAATAAACCAACATTGATAATTATGCTCTCACGTTTTCCATATCCTTTGGAAAAAGGTGATAAATTGCGTGCGTATCATCAATTAAAAGGATTGTCCAAAACACATAAGATACATTTATTCTGCACCGTTGAAAGTGAAATAAAACCAACTGATTTTCAGCAAGTAAATCAATTTTGTGAATCAATCCAGTTGTTTCGTTTAACGAAAATAGGGCTTGCTTTTCAATTGCTTTTATCTTGTTTTTCAAACAAACCATTCCAAGCAATTTATTTTTACCGAATCAAACATCAGTTGAAAATTGCGCGTTTGATTCAATCCTTAAAACCTGATCACATTTACTGTCAATTGATTCGTGTTTCTGAATACGTGAAGGATTATCATTATTGTAACAAAACGATCGATTACATGGATACTTTTTCGAAGGGAATGGAACGGCGCATTCAAACTGAATCGCTACTCACGCGTTGGTTTTACCGCTTAGAATCAAAGAGATTGGCGCTATATGAACGTAGTATTTTTGATTATTTTGAACACCATACGATCATTTCAGATCAAGATCGTTCGTTGTTAGTTCATCCAAATAAACAAGAAGTCGTTGTTGTGCCAAATGGAATTGACACTGCTTTTTTTGAAACACTTTCGTGTACAAAAGATATCGATATCGTTTTTACAGGAAATTTTTCATATGCTCCAAATATTGATGCTGCTGTTATTTTAGCAACGAAGATTCTTCCTGCCTTGCATCAAAAAGGACATAAAATCAACTTATTACTTTCTGGAGCAAACCCGACTAATAAAGTATTGGGACTCGCTACTAAATCAGTTATTGTTGGCGGTTGGGTTGATGACATTCGTCACAGTTATCAACGTTCCAAATTATTTGTTGCGCCTTTGTTTATTGGTACGGGATTGCAAAATAAATTACTCGAAGCAATGGCATCAGGTTTACCATGCATCACAACGCCATTGGTCAATCAAGCACTTTCAGCCAAAAATAATGAGTCAATCTTATTAGCTGATTCACCAGAAGCTATTGTTACACAAATTGAATGGGTACTTGCGCATCCAGAATTAGCTGCGAAAATTGGTGAAAATGGAAAAGCATACATTCAATCAAATTATTCATGGACAACTCAAAACGAATTATTAAGCGCATTGTTGCAGTCTTAATTATCATAGTTAGTTTGTTTTCTTGTTCAAGAGAAGAAACGCTCCCACTTTGGATGATTGGAAATTGGCAAACACAAGTTGGCGATTATCATGTGACAGAAAATTGGCAATTGACGAATGGAAAATTAGTAGGTAATACCGTTTGGAAAAACAAACAAACGCAATTTGAAGAAAAAAGTACGATATCAGTTGTTGACAACGCATTGAAATTACGAATTGTACTTGGAAAGCGTGACGTTGTATTCCGAGCAAATTCAAGCAATGCTGACACATTGGTATTTAAAAATAATTCAAACGACTTTCCAAAACGCATCTGTTACACCTTAAGAAGTAAAAACAAACTAATCGCTTGGATAGAAAATCACCCCAATGACCCAAACAAAATCACCTTTTCACACAAAAGAATTGTCCATTCTGAACATTAATCCTTTTGAATGGTTTAAATTTGTAACAGAGAAAAATTAAGATGTCAAGAAAATTAAATACGATTGAAGAAGCAATCGAAGCAATACAACAAGGAAAAGTAATCATTGTAGTAGATGATGAAGATAGAGAAAACGAAGGTGATTTTTTAACCGCTGCCCGCAATGCTACTCCTGAAGTCATTAATTTTATGGCAACTCATGGTCGCGGATTGATCTGTGCGCCTTTGGAAGAAGATCGTTGTAATGAATTGGGACTTGAATTAATGGTAAGTCAAAATTCAGCGACTTATGAAACGCCGTTTACTGTTTCAATCGATTTAAATGGACATGGTTGTACAACTGGAATCTCAGCAAGTGACCGTTCAAAAACAGTTTTAGCATTAATTAATCCAGAGACAAAACCAGAAGAATTAGGCAAGCCTGGACATATTTTTCCCTTAAGAGCAAGAAAAGAAGGTGTTTTACGTAGAGCTGGTCACACCGAAGCTGCAACTGATTTATCGCGTTTAGCTGGATTTGAACCAGCAGGTGTAATCGTTGAAATCTTGAACGAAGATGGAACAATGGCGCGTTTACCTGAATTGTTTGTGATTGCAGATAAGTTTGATTTGAAAATTATTTCGATTGCAGATTTAATCGCTTATCGTTTAAAACACGAATCACTCATAACTCGTGAAGTAACAGTTGATATGCCTACAAAAATTGGTGATTTTAATTTAGTAGCTTACACGGTTAATTCCACAAAACAAGAGCATTTAGTACTTGTAAAAGGAACTTGGGAACCAGACGAACCTGTATTAGTGCGTGTTCACTCATCGTGTATGACAGGAGATATTTTTGGTTCATGCCGTTGTGATTGTGGTCCTCAGTTAGAATTTGCCATGCGCAAAATTGAAGAAGAAGGAAAAGGTGTTATTTTGTATTTGAACCAAGAAGGTCGTGGTATTGGCTTACTGAACAAGTTGAAAGCCTACAAATTGCAAGAAGAAGGTTACGATACTGTTGAAGCAAATATCAAACTTGGTTTTGAAGGAGATCAACGTGAATATGGAATTGGTGCGCAAATATTATACGATTTAGGTATTAAGAAAATCCGTTTGATGTCGAATAATCCAAAAAAACGATCTGGTTTGTTTGGATATGGTTTAGAAATCATCGAAAATGTTCCGATTGAAGCTGGGAGAAACAAACACAATGAAAAATACTTGCAGACGAAGGTCGATAAAATGGGACATTCATTGAAAATGGACAAATAAGATGCTGAAGGCGAAAGGATTGTTTAAGAAATATGGTGAATTAGCTGTTTTAAAAGGAATTGACCTTGAAATAGCAGCTGGTGAAATTGTATCGATTGTTGGTTCTTCTGGAGCTGGTAAAACAACGTTACTCCAATTACTTAGCACTCTTGATGCGCCAGATTCTGGTGAAGTAATCATTAACGGACTGAATCCTTTTTCATTTTCTCAAAAAGAATTGGCACGCTTTCGTAACGAATCCATTGGTTTTGTTTTTCAATCTCACCAATTATTACCAGAGTTCACTGCATTAGAAAATGTAATAATGCCGGCATTAATTGGCGGTAAATCAGATAAATCGTCAAAAATAAGAGCGTTGGAATTATTGAATAAATTAGGTTTATCCGATCGCGCAACTCACCTACCGAATGCGTTGTCTGGTGGAGAACAACAACGTGTTGCCGTTGCTCGAGCGTTGATGAATGAACCGAAAGTTATATTTGCTGATGAACCAACAGGAAACTTGGACTCAAAAAACGCAAGCGAATTGCACCAACTTTTTTTCGATTTAAGAAATGAGTTCGGTCAAACCTTTGTTATTGTAACTCATAATAATGAATTAGCCGCAATGGCTGACCGAACTATTCGCATGGCTGATGGCCGTTTAATGTAATCGAATCGTACACCCTACTTTTAACCAACGTCCTGGCATTTGAGCATATCCTGCTTCAATATAAGATGTGTTAGTTGCATTACTTAATTCTGTAAAAAATTGCAACACATTATCCGGTTGGTAGGTAAGTTTCAAATCTAATAAAGTATACGCGTTTAAATTCATACGTTCGATGTACCTGATTTTTGTAGTAACTATAAATTTCTCCGCTATTGTTAATTGAACACCTCCGATTAATTGTTGTTTTAAGGCACTCAATGCATATTTTGATTCTTCAGCATTACGTGAATAAACAGTTGCATCGATATAATTGTACGACAAGGAAACATTGTCCAATCGAATAAAACCAAGCTTTGCTCCTACTTTCCACAAAGCAGCAAATTCAGCACCATTAAATGTGACGTGTCCGATGTTTTTTGGCGTCCATTTGTTTGGATTAGGAACAATACTACTCGTATCACGTGTGTAATCGATTAGATTAGTTGTTGAACGGTTGAAATAATTGACTTCTATTCTAATTTTTTTTGATGTGTAAATCCAGCCAACATCAACTGTTTGAGCAATTTCTGGGACTAAATTAGAATTACTTGCTGTACTTGGATCATTATAAAACAATTCTGTATATGTTGGAATTCGGTAACTCAATCCAGCTGTCGAATAGAAACGGTTTTTTGTGTTCAATTGGTACGCCATTTCAATTCCTGGGAAAAACTTCCAGTCGTATTGGTTGTATTTACTGGCGTGAAGTCCAATGCGTGTATCTAATAGATCAAATAGAACGAATGCTTGTTCAAAATAAACACCGTAAAACGAGCGGCTTCGAACACCTAAATTGGAACTGTTCAAGGCTTCATTTCTAGCTTCCAAACCAAATCCAGTTGTTCCAAATCGTGTTTTTAGCGTTGTATTCGATTCAAGTCCAACAACTTGTGATTCGTGGGTATTGGTGTAAAAACTAGGAACGTATCTTTTTAATCGAAATTCATCTTGGTTGATACGGTAATATGCGCGCGTTTGAATCGAAAAAGCAGATCGTTTGTATGTATGTGCAAGTGCTGCTACACCTGTTTTAGTTGCTTCCCATTGATCTGGAAAACTTGCAGAATAAAATCCGTTCGCTCCAAAATCACGACTTGTATACGCTAATAATGTTTTTAATTGATTGAATTGGTTCAGTCGAAAAGTTAATTCATGATTAATTGTAAAAGTCTTGTAATCAGAATTATGCCAATAACCTCTTGAATTATCGAATGAACCAGACAATGTTTGACTCACATTCTTCTTAACGGGCAAAGCTAAAAAAAGATGCCCACCAAAAGCACCGAAATCAGCAGCATATTGACCTAAAGCAACCTCTTTGATTGTTCCTGTTTTTGTAATGATGTTGACTGCTCCTGCGAAAGCGTTTTGACCAAACATGCGTGTTGCTGGGCCTTTTATGATTTCAATACGTTCAATTGCTTCGATTGCTACTGGAATATTCATTGCATGATGTCCTGTTTGTGGATCAGTTAATTTTATTCCATTAATCAAGAAAAGAGTTTGTTCAAAACTACCTCCACGAATACTAACATCTGCTTGAATACCAGATGTTCCACGTTGGCGTACATCAATCCCTGCGGCAAAACTCAATACTTCTTGAATGCTTCTTGCTGGCATTTTTTGAATTTCTTCTTTGGTAATAACGATACTATTTTGCGTTGTTTTACCTTTTTCGGTTTGAATGCGATTCGAGTGAATTTCTATCACAGGAATTTCGTTGTAGTTGGTGTCAATTTGACCATTAACCCTTGGGGTGATAAGGGTTAACAAACTACATAAAAGGACTACTTGTTTTTTCATGTGTATTAATTTTTGTGCAAAAGTAGCTATTTAATCACGAGTGAATGATGAATCATTGAAGAGAATAAACTAACTTCGTTTAATGAATGAATACGAGTTGAAAGAATTCCTTGATTACAAAGCAGATCAATACGAACATCCTGATTTTATTCAAACAGATCCGATTCAAATTCCACATCAATTTTCAAAAAAAGAAGACATTGAAATAACTGCCTTGATTATTGCAACGATTGCGTGGGGAAACAGAAAATCAATCATTTCAAATGGTGAAAAGCTAGTTCAATTAATGGGGCGGCAACCACATGAATTTATCATGAATTATGAAGAACGTGATTATCAATTCGTTCACCGAACGTTCAATCACCTTGATTTATCTGCTTTTTTTCGTTCGTTGCATCAAATTTATCAAACAGGAACTTTAGAGTCATGCTTCCACTTCAATCCCCTTATTCCTGGTGAATTAGGTCGAATAATGAATTTTAGAAATCATTTTATCACAGAAACCTTTCCAGCTCGAACAGAAAAGCACGTTGCTAATCCGCTCAAAGGTTCAAGTGCAAAACGCTTGTGTATGTTTTTGCGGTGGATGATACGTTCCAATTCAAAAGGTGTTGATTTTGGTTTGTGGCAATCAATTCCAACATCTGAATTACATATTCCATTGGATGTTCATACGGGTAATGTTGCACGTAAATTGGGATTATTGTCTCGCTCTCAAAACGATTGGAAATCCGTAGAGGCCATCCAGCAACAACTAGTCGCGTACGATCCAATCGATCCATGCAAGTATGATTTTGCATTATTTGGACTAGGCGCATTTGAAGGGTTTTAGTAATTTTTCATCAATTTTCGTTAAATAAACCATTAACACTCAAATAATCCCTAACTTCGTAGCAACATTGGGGTCGACATTGGATTTGACAGCAGCTGCGATTTTGGTGGGAAGCATGTCGAGCGGTGAGATGAAGCTCGTAAATATCTTGTCTCGAACTATAATTGACAACACGTCATACGCACTTGCTGCTTAATTTACTGAATGTAAATAAAGCTTAATCCAGCCGAAGATATAGTAGGCGGACAAGTTTCTCCTCTACCGACTTTGATTTTCGGTTAGTAGGCCAAGGGGAATCATTTTAGAAAATCTGGCACCAACCTTTTCTCGTGGGCGGTGTGAGATCTCAGAGGATAAGTTGAAATATTGGGTGTTTTTGTCCGGGTTTCAATCGAAAATTAATCAAAAACTAAGCATGTAGAAGACATTGGAATACGTTGTTTGGACGAGGGTTCGAACCCCTCCGACTCCACAAAACGAAAAGAAGCTGAAAGGCTTCTTTTTTTGTTGTAATTAATTGGGGTGAGATGCTAGGTGCTAAAAATGTTTTCAAATAATCGCAAACTTTTTTATTGTGTCTTTCATGACAACAAACTTTGATTATTAAATAATTAGAACATATTTTTGCTTCAGTTGTTTAGATTTAAAAATCATGAAATGAAATTATTTTTAGTACCATTTGTTTTATTAATCACTTGTATTGGCTCAGCACAAACAACCAATTTTGGTTTGGTATACAAAGTTTACAATACTACTGTATACAACCCTATAGATTCTTCGATTACTTATCAAGTAATGGATTCTACTTTGGTGCGTTTGGCAAAAACAAATCCAACAACTTGTTACGTTCAAAATGCTGGGCCTCATTACTTGAAAGATGAAGCAATCAATATGACGGGTACAGCGATTAATACAGTCGATAGCTCGTTTGTTTTTATTGGCATGTCAAAGATGCATCAATTGAATTTAGCAGATGGTGCAGTTATTTCATCTGTTGATCTGTTCAACCCTTTAGCTACAAATTCCACTCAAAGCTATTTCAATAATTTCATTTTCAATCAATCAGACACATCGATCTACGGTTTAGCAACACGCGACGATAGTTTAGGGATTTACGGGAATTTTTTAGCAAAAGTTAATACATCCACAGGTTTAATAACCGAAATTTCGCCCACATCTGTTGGTGAATCAATATTGATGGCTGGCGCTACTATTGATCCGTATCAAATGATTTATTATTATTCTGATGGAATAAAATTAATTGGTCTTGATTTGTATAATGGTTCAATTTATAGCGCTGATTCTGTTACATATCCAGTAGGATTTAGTGGATTTGGAAATTTCGCTTACAGTTGTTTTGACAACACAATCTACGGATTACTTTCCAAAGAATTTACTTCACTTGTTCCAAATCCATTCGACCCAACTAATTTTATTTATCAATTAGATTCAACGAAACTATACTTGGGCACGATTAATCCTGCAACTGGACAAGTGAGTTGTGTTGGTGTCAATCCAATTCAATGTTCAAATAATTATTTAATGAATTCTGGGGGAGCAATTGACCCTGCAACTTCGACATATTATTTCAACGATGGAGAAAAATACATTGGTGTGTCGTTAGCAACAGGTTTGGTGCAAAGCGCATGTATAGAAACGTATGAAGAAGGTGAACAGTTTATTTTATTCAGAAACAACACCAATTGTGTCGGTGCTTCTTTCATTCGTTTAAATCCTGCATTAAATTCACCATCCAATAGTATTGAAAACTACCAAGTGTTTCCAAATCCAAGTGCGGGAAAAATCACAATTCAATCAACTAACAAGTTGCTTCAAACGTTAGCATTATATACGATTGACGGACAACAAGTGTTTTTTGAATCAAATATTCAGTCTTCAAGCAAGTGCCTTGACAACCTTTCATTGGAAAAAGGAGTTTATTTTTTGATAATTGATCAGACATCAACAATGAAAATTGTTATCAATTAAGATCTGAAAAATATCCATGATATAAAAAAGCATCCCTTTTGCTATTTATACGTTATATTTACTGAATCAAATAATTTAAATTTTAAACATGAAATTAGCTAGTACACTTATTACGTTACTAATTACTGCAACTGTTTTCAGTCAAAACATTAAATCTGAGGACGTTAAATACAATTATGTAAAGTTACCAACTAACCCATTGAATCCAAAACCAGCGAGTTATTTCTCTACAATCAAAGCAACTTACGAAGAGGAGAATAAAAAAATGTTGGCGAAATACGAAGCTGAAAAACAACAAGCTGAAGCAGATTACCAACGTGAAATGAGCGAGTTACCTGCTAAAACGAAAGCAGCTGATGATCAATACGCTAAAGAAATGGAAGCTTGGAATGCAAAATCAACTGCTTCAAAAGTTTTGGAAAAACAATTATTGAATGAAAACAACAAACCGGTGAAACAATATGTTGCTCAACCATACCGTCGTTTTGTGGCTGAACCAAAATTATATACGTCTTATGATGGAGCATCTTTGGCTGCTACTTACTTGAAAATCGATGGTTTCAATCGCGTTGAAGGAAATGGAGGCATTTCTTATGTTGTTGATTTAAAAGGTTTCGAACACACCGATGCGAAAATTGTTTCAGAAGTAAAAAAAGAAACAAAAATTGCGAATGGTACAAGTACTTCTTATGATGTAACGTATTACCACTTGGAATTTAGCTACCGTCACCCAATGACAGTTCGTGTTTCAAATGCAAATAACCAAGAGATTTATTTCAATGCGCCTGCTGAATTGATGGAATTTAAAACATACAAATCTACTGCTTCGAAAACATCTCCTTCAATGGATATTTCTATGTTGACTAAAAACATGGAAGCTCAAATTTTAAAAGACAACCTAACGTTAATTAATCACTTAGTAAATGATTATATCGGTTATGAAGTAACTGAGCGTAAATCTACATTGGATTATGTAAAGTCAAGAGGTGAAGATCACGCTGACTTATTAACGGCTTTCACAGCTGCTGATTTGGGATTAAAAATGTTAGGGAAAACAGATGATCAAGCAAAACAAAAAATCCAAGAAGCTATCACTATTTGGAACGAAGCATTGAAAGAATCTGAAATTGAAAACAAAAAAGCACGTATCGACAAAGGAGTTACAGTATCTATTTATTTTAATTTATTGGAGTGTTATTTCGTTACAAGAAATGTTGTGGAAGCGGATAAAATTCTAGACGAATTGAATAAAATTGATTTGCCAAACCGCGATAAAAGACAACGTGAGGCTTACACAACTTTGTTCATGGATTTGAAAATGCGCATGAATGCAAATGGATTGTAAGTTCAAGTCATTATACTAATTGTAAAAAGCTCTTCTTTCGAAGAGCTTTTTTTATGCCCTATAAAAATTTAATTAGTATTTAGTAACTTAGATATGAAATCAATAAATCACAACGTGGGATGAAAATGTTTTAAAAGTATATTTCGTTCATAATCTTTTATTGCTTTATAATAGCACCAACTACTTAATAAAAGTAATAAATGGCTAAAATCGTTTCGATCAAAATAAGGTGAAATATTAATTTTACATCCTTGTATAAACAAATTCGGTAACAATAAAAAGGTGCTCATGTAAAAGTATTGAAATGATGAAGCTATAATTCTTGAATATTTCCAACCAAGATACCCTAATGTATAAACTAAACCTATTGCTGAACAAATCGATGGTATTATCAAACCTATTGACTGTTTTTGGGATAAATCAAATGAGCATAGAACAACTAGTTCTAATAAACACCCTACTACCAATTTGAGTAAAATAAATTTATATAACATCTGTTTTTTTGATTTATCCGGATGAATTGAAATTAAAGCTTTTTCAATGAAAAAAACAGAAATAATTCCTCCAAACCAAGAAAAAGATTTTCCAAAAACCCCGAAATAATGAAAGAAAAAATGGCCTAATCCACCAAGTAAAAAACTAATTCCAAATAACATAAATGCTATTTTCCAATAATGAAAAAAGAGCGTTTTATTTTCGATTTTTTTTATTTGATAATAATAATACAATGCTTGAATGAATATTAGCGTGTCTCCAATTAAAGCATTTGGTTCAAATAATTGTAAATCAAAAAGACTAACAGCAATTTTTTCAAAATCTTCACCAATTAACATGATCAATTTTCATTTTTAAATTTATGAATATTGAAAGAGATAATGTAATAAACAACTTTCGGAGCAATAGCTTGTAAAAGCAAATTTATTTTCCCTAAACGAGTCATGGTACTTAAAAATTTTCTTTTTTTAGTGTTTCTAAAAATTGTTTTAGCTACTGATGCCATTGATAAAACATTTTTTTCAGATCGCTTCGATAATAATTGAAATGTTCCATCCGAAGCAATCACTTTTTTATCTTGTTCTATTTCCGTTGCACCAACAAGAACCAAACCGACATGAATTTTATTTGCTTTCTCCTCAATGCGAATAGATTCAGCAAAAGCCCGAAGTGCCATTTTTGATGCACTATATGGAGCTAGGTACGGCAAACCACTAATACCGGCTAAACTTGACACAAAAACAATACTTCCAGCTGTTTTTCGAATTTCAGGAATTGCATAAATTGTAGGAAAAACAGTTCCATAAATATTACTTTCCATTATTTGTTTTATGACAGAAGGAGCTGTTTCTGCAACTGTTCCTCTACTGGAGATACCTACATTATTAATTAAAACATCTATTCGACCAAAACTATCAATAGCATAATCAATCAATTGCTTTGCTCCTGCTTCAGTTGACACATCAGAACAACAAAAACAACTTTCTTTTTGTAATGATTTAATTACTAATAATGATTTTTCCAAACGGTCATACGAACGACCGTTAAGTACTATTCGATATCCATTTTTTGCAAATTCTTTTGCAACGGCAAGACCTATACCTCTGTTTGATCCAGTAATAACTGCTACTTTACTTGAATTCATTTCTTTTTATAAATTGCATGTCAGTATTAAAATATAAAGCCGTTAGACTATTTGTCCATGCCATAAAAATGTGTGCAATCACTGCAACCCAAATTGATTGCGTGTAAGCTGTGATAAAGCAAAGAGCTATTCCTAGAAAAAAAGCACCAATTGTTTCATCAAGTCCTTTAGGAATGTGAGACAATGTGTAAAAAGTAACATTAATTGCAACAGCGACTCCAAAACCAAGTGAATGTATTAAAGGAAAAAATAAAAAACCACGAAATAAAAATTCATATCCTAATAAATAAATGGCCCAAAAAAACAGATACAAAAACAATTGCTTTCTTTTCCATTGAACAATTCTAACTTGTGGATAATTTATCCAATTTTTACTTTTTCTAGCTGAAATAAAGGCAAAAACAACTAGAATTGGAGTAAGACAACTCAAATAAAAAATTGTTTTTCCAAAATGTTGATGAGGAAGAATTAGCCCTGAATAATTATCTTGATTTTGAATTCCTAATTGATATAAAATAAACAATGAAATTGGACCGAAAATTATGAAACCGACACTTTTATAAAAGTAAATTGCATTTTCGTTGGTTTCTTTCTTTTTTAGAAAAAAATCATTTATTAGTTTGGAATTAGCTATGAACCAATAGGATACAAACGCTATGGTTGAATAAAGCAAAATTATTATTGTGCTATAATCTTTCGTTGAAAAGTCAATCATTTTTTCCATAATATTATTTTAAAAAACTGTCTTTTAAAAGTCGGGAATCTATTTAAAAAAGCAAGAGATTTACCAAGAAAAGAGTGTGTCATTACAGGAATGTTCCAATTTAACTGAAATAAAATGCGACTAACCGTTTTCTTTCTTGAAGTAACTAGCAGTTTCATTCTTTTATTTATCGGTATAACTTCACCATTATAATCCAATTGTTCTTTAGCAGTTTCATTTTCTGTAAATCCTAGATAAGCAGTTAATATATGAATGTTTTTTGATACCATTTCATTTCTTAAACTTTCTGAGAATGAATTTATTGCACTTTTTGTTAATGAATAAAGGCTGTAATTCGGCAGGCCATTAAATGAAGCTATGCTGGAAACAAATAATATTTTACCTTTAGATTTAATTAGCTGAGGAAGTGCCAAATGAGTTAAATAAATAGCTCCTTTTAAATTAACATCAATCATTTTATCAATAACATTTTTGTTTGTTTGAAAAACTGAGCCAACTGCTGAAATTGATGCGTTATGTATTAAAATATCTATTTTATTTTGAAATGAAAGGGCACATTTTACTAATTGTTCATTTTCCTCATAATTTGAAATGTCTGATTTTATTACATATAATTTATTTGAAATGTTAGATAATTCGTTTTTAAGTGAAGCTATTTTTTGCTCATTACGTCCATTAGTTATTACAAACGCTCCCTTTTCCAACAACTGTTTCACCAATTCTTTTCCAATCCCTTGAGTTCCTCCTGTGACCAATACTACTTTGTTATCAAAACTCATTATATATAATCATTTTGTTTAAACCATTTGATACATTCGTTGATTGCATTTTCAATCGGTGTCTGTGGTAAATCTAATTCATCAATCGCTTTTTGAGCGGAGTAGAATTGTCGTACAGTTGACATTTTTGCCATTGTAAAACTGATTTGAGGAGTTTTTTTGAAAATTAGAGCACTCATGGAATTTACTATGCCAAGTAAATACATTACAAAATTCGGAACTTTGATAATGTTAAATTTCATGTTATTTGTTTCAGCAACTTTTTTTAAAAAATCAGCAAAAGAGAGGTTTTCATTTCCTACAATATAACATTCTCCTAACCTACCTTTCGATAAAGAGTTAACGACGGCTTTTGCAACATCAAGAGAAAAAATAAAATTTTTCCCGCCCGAAGGAAATGCTGGTAATTTGCCTTTGCAAAATTCTAAAATCATTTTTCCTGAAGATGGACCACTATCGAAAGGACCTATCATGTAAGTAGGATTAATGATTAATACAGGTAATTGTTTTTCTTGATGTAACTCCAATAATGCTTTTTGTGCAAGGTATTTACTTGTAATATAATCCACGTTATATTTAGCTGAATCATAGCGAAAAGATTCATTTGCAGGATTTTCTTCAGTTCCATTACCAAAAGAACTCGCTGAACCTATTTGAATAAAACGTTTGATTTGATATTTCAGAACCAATTCAGCAATAAGTAAAGCTCCATTCAGATTAACTTTTGAAACTATTTCCGATTTCCGTGGCCATATATTTGTTAGCGCTGCTACATTTATTATATAATCTACATTAGGAAGAATTGATTCATATGAAGCTGGATCAAGTAAATCACCTTGTATTATTGTCATGTTTAGATTATCTAAAACATTCACATTTCTATTTGGCATTACTAAACCAATAACTTCAAATCCAATTTCAATTAACTCACGACAAATACTAGCCCCCAACATTCCATCTGCACCTGTCACAAAAACAACCTGTGGTGTGATTTTTGTTTTTTTCATTGTGTTTTTATTTACAAATGTTAGGATGAATTGTAAATAAACATAATTGAATTTCAAAAGCCAGTTTGCAGTAGTTGCGAAATACGCAATTAGCTAAAATCTATATCTGCTTCAATTTTATTCCTAAAAATTCGAATTGTTTTTTCAAATTCAAAAAAGAAGTTGTTCCGTTCTTTTTCATTTGTTTTACTTAAAAGACTTGAATTTGCTAGTTGTTTGTCAATAATTTGTTTTGTATCTGAAACATAATTTTTATTTGTAGTATGGAGATAATTCATAACATTATGAGTGATAAAAACACCTGTTGATTCTTTAGACGAATAAAAAATATTTGAATCAGAATTTATAGTTTCGTTTAAATATAGTTGAAAGTCATTTCCTGTGAATGGAGCGTTTGTCCCGTAAATAAACTTTTTGCCAATAATTGCTTGTTCTTTAAGATGCTCAGCAAACATTAAAACGCGGTCACATAAAAACAAAGCGTAACTAGGATCTTCAAACATGTGAGCTTTAAAATAGTAAAGAATCTGCCTTAAAAAACCACGCATTAACTCGGGATCAATAATTTCAAATGATGGGATTGAATTATACATTTGAAGTATTTCTTTACCTAAATCAAATGCACGTGCTGTTGTTTTTTCATGTTTAAAAAGCTCATTTTCATATGTTTTAATTTGAAGATGAGTTTTTGCCCAAAAGTATAAACGAAATCTTACTAGTTGAGGCAAATTTAATAATTGAAAAAAATGAGTGTTATTAACTGATAGAAATAATTGAGGATCCGTGGTTTGTTTTATTTTCTTGAATGAATCAACTATATCTTGTAAGTATGACTCTAAACTAAAATCATATGTATTCAAAGGAGGATACTGAAAAATAACTTCTCCATTTCCAGCATTTATTAGCGAATCAAAAGATATATCGAAATAAGAACATAATTTTTTAGTTTCTTGAATTGTTAAACTCGTCTCTCCCCTGAATCGTCTATAAACTGCATCCAAACTTATGTTTAATATTTCTGAAATCAAATGTCCAAATGTATTATGGCTATTTAGGCGCATTTTTATTGTTTCAAATAAAATTGCTTGAATGTTGGTTTTCATTAGTATGATAGTTTTTGTGTAGCAAGTAAAAATACATATGATTTCATTATCAATTTATTATTATTTCAAAACTTTACCTGAAATAAATAATTAGATGAAGTTTATACTTACATTAGTAATTGAAACGAAATAAATTATGACTCTTAAAAAAATTGGTTTTTTAATATTGTTTTTTTTTGAATTTTCTCAGTTAATTGCACAAAATTCATCAGACACCAATCGTCTTAATTGGTTTGAAGATGCCAAGTTAGGAATCTTTATTCATTGGGGAATTTACGCTGTAGATGGCACTTCCGAAAGTTGGGCTTTTCACAACAAAGGTGTTCCCTATCCTACTTACATGGCGCAACTTTCAGGGTTTACTGCTGCGAATTATCATCCAGAAGAATGGGCACGATTGATCAAGGAAAGTGGTGCTCAATACGCCGTTCTAACAACACAACATCACGATGGTGTAGCTTTGTGGAATACGCGATTTACTACACCTCGTACAAATGAGTTCGACTTGCGGAAAAGTTTACCCAATTGTCAATTTCAGTATTCAAAGCAATTTCTCTGGAACGAAAAAAAACCGCTTTCAGTTGTTTATCAAACACCTGCTCAACGCGATTTAATCCAACCGTTTGTAGCGGAGTTACACAAAGCCGACATTCGATTTGGTGCGTATTATTCCTTGTTAAACTGGTCGCACAACGATTACCCAACGTTTTTAAAAGATTACAACCGCTATCAATTGCCAACAGATACAGTGCGTTGGAACCGTTTCTTACAGTTTATGCATGGTCAAATCAATGAAATTAATACGCAGTTTTCACCCGATCTATTTTGGTTTGATGGTGATTGGGAACACAGTGAATCAGAATGGAATGCAGCAAGAATTGAACAACTCATCCACGCGACGAATAAAAAAGCCTTGTTGAATGGCCGATTAAAATCATTCGGAGATTACGATACTCCCGAACAAAACATGCCCATTATTCATCCAGATAAAAAAACTTGGGAATTGTGTTTGACAAGCAATGATAACTGGGGATATCGCCCAAAAGACAAGAACATGAAAACTGTCAATGAGGTATTACAGATTTTTTCTGAATGCCTTGGAATGGGTGGTAATTTGTTATTAGATATCGGACCAAAAGCTGATGGAACAATTCCAGAGGAACAAGTTCAATTGTTGAAAGCTATCGGTCGTTGGACGAGCAAACACAACGAAGCAATTTACGGAACACGAGCAGGACTTCCATCAGGTCATTTTTATGGACCTAGCACCTTATCAAAAGATTCAACGTGCTTGTATTTATTTGTAACAGGCGTTGGATTAGACACGACATCAAGCGATAAATACATTACAACTAACGAATGGAATGAAATCCAAAAAGAAGTAATTGTTTTAACAGAAGAAGTTTCGCTTTCCTATCAATTAAAAGGCTTGCAATCTGAAATTGAGAGCGTTACAGTATTGGGAACAAACACACCTGTTCCATATAAAATTGTTGGAAAAATAGATTGGAGTTATGTTCCAGGAACCGTTTACTTGAAAATTCCATTTGATAGCTTGGATCCTGAAATAACTGTCATCAAAGTTAAATTAAAAAACAAACTTTCGCTTTACAGAGGGAAAGGAGGATTTCACTAAAAACGTATGAAAGCAATTGTATTCGCCTGTTGTTTGATTTTTGTACACGTAAATGCCCAAGAACATCACCAACAGTATTTCCCGCCTACTGATTCACTTGTTTTACAGCAACTTGATAAATGGCAAGGATTCAAATTTGGATTGATGATGCACTGGGGCACGTATGCGCAATTAGGTGTTGTTGAAAGTTGGAGTATTTGTCCCGAAGACGAAGATTGGTGCGTACGACGAGGTCCCTTTAAAAACAACTATTTCGCTTATGTACAAGCTTATGAAGCTTTGCAACGAACGTTTAATCCTATTCAATTTCAACCAGAAAAATGGGCGAAAGCAGCAAAATATGCAGGTATGAAATACATGGTATTTACCACAAAACACCACGATGGATTTTGCATGTTTGACACAAAAGAAACTGATTACAAAATCACGTCATCTCAAACACCTTTTGCTTCAAGTCCGAAAGCTAACATTACAAAAGTTTTGTTTGATGCTTTTCGGGAAGAAGGTTTTTCTGTTGGTGCATATTTCAGTAAACCAGATTGGCATTGTACTGATTATTGGGATCCTACATTTCCTCCTGTTGACCGCAATCCCAATTATAATTTGAATAAATATCCAGATAAATGGAATGAATACGTTGATTTCACCCACAAACAAATTCTTGAATTAATGCGCGATTACGGGAAAGTAGATTTACTTTGGCTAGATGGTGGTTGGGTGCAACCTATGACTGCTACTTCTCCACGATGGGGTTACAAACCTGTACATCAAGATATTTACATGGACAGTTTGGTGCAACAAGCACGATTATTACAACCCGGATTAATTGTTGTCGATCGTGCCGTTGAAGGACCAAATCAAAACTACTTAACACCTGAACAACAAATTCCAAACGCACCACTTCCCTATCCTTGGGAATCGTGTATGACCATGGCAAATAGCTGGAGTTATGTTCCAAACGACACGTATAAATCGACCAAACAACTGCTTTCAAATTTGTGCATGATTGTTGCTCGTGGTGGGAATTACTTGTTAAATATTGCCCCAAATGCGTTGGGCGAATGGGATTCGATTGCTTATCAACGACTCAATGAAATTGGGGATTGGATGCAAGTAAATAGCCAAGCAATCCATGAAACTCATCCAGTTTTTCCATATGAACAACAAGCTGAATTTGGGACGTGGGTGTTTACTGAAAATAATGAAAAGACTATTTTTGCCATTTTTATCCCAAATGATAAAATTAAAATCGCAAAGCTCAATTTAGATCTTTCTGTTTTTCGTGATCATTCATTTAAACAGATCGAAAAGTTAGGTGGAAATGATCATGAGCATATTAAAATCAATAAAAATCAAATATTGATTGATGTCTATTTTCAGGAATTACCAATTGTTTTGAAGTTAAATTAATTATCATGACTAAAAACCAAGAAAAGAAAATCAAGTCGTTGATTGATAAATACAACGAAATCTTATTGATTTCCATGCGTTTAGCTGTTGCTGAAGACTTCGTGAATTTAATAGTATTGAATCGTGAAGATAGTTCCTTTGAATTATCCAATCTGCTTCAAGACAAGGAACAATTCAATACTTTTGTTTTGAAAGAGTTTCTAAAAAAGAATAGTTCTTCTGTTGTTGAAGAGTTAAAAAACATGGACGAGCCATTTGTTGCTGCAAAACGAAAAAGGTTAAGCAACATTTGATTCAATTGGAATAATTATCTCCAATCGACAACCTTCTCCAGGAGCTGATGTCATTTTAAATGCTCCAGAAAACATTTCCACCCTCCGTTGAATATTAGCCAAACCAATACCTTTGCGAACAGTAGTTACATCAAAACCAATCCCATCATCGGTAATAATTAGAATGAGTTGGTTGTTTCTCTTTTTCATTTCTATTGACAAGGATTTCGCTTGCGCATATTTGTGAATATTACGCAACTGTTCTTGTAAAATGCGGAATAAATTCAATTGCAAATCTTTTTGCAAGGATTGGTAGTTGATATCATTTTCAATCTTTGAGGTAATCGCTATTTCATTACTGAAGTTAAAGTCATTTAATAAGTTGTCAACCAATTCGTTAAATGAGCTTAACTCGTAAAAAACAGGTGCCAAACGATGTGATAAATTGCGTATTTCATTTAATGCTAAATTGATCATATTTTTTGATTGCGAAAAATACTCAAGACCTTGTTTATCAACAAATTCAGACAACATACTTAAACGAATATTTGAAGAAGCTAAAATTTGGCACACGTTGTCGTGTAATTCACTGCCAATTTCAATTCGCTCTTCTTCTTGTGCTTGGATGATGGACTTTGTTAACTTATTATCAAAAAGCACCTTGTCAGTTACATCAATCGCAATCATTAATCCATATTTCTTGCCAGCTAGTTCAATGACACTCGAATAGGTATCAACCAAAAGCAATTCGTTGTTTCCAAGTTGAAAATTGTAACGTCTTGTGGTTGAAATGATTTCATCGTGTATAAAGCGATTAATTTCAGTTTTTAAAAGACCTTGCTCTTCTTTTGAAATCAAATCAAAAATTGACACATCGTGTAATGTTTCTTCAACTAAATCAAAACCTTTTAAAGCTGCATCATTTGCTTGTTTGATTGTGTGCGTTTCCAAGCAGAAAACAAGCATTGGCTCGGGTGAAAGACGAAATAAATTCGCATAACGATTTTCAGACTCTCTTAGTTGACTTATGATCCGTTTTCGTTCAATACTATATATTATACTTTTATAGAGCGAACTCGCTGTAATTTCATCTTTTAATAAATAATCAGAAATGCCAAGAGACAATGAATGTAAGCCAAATTCAAAATTTGTATAACCCGTCAACACAATGATTGGTGTGTTTTTTGCTCGGTTAATAATGCTAATTAATAATTCCTCACCTGTTTTGTCGGGTAACGATAAGTCCAATAAAATCACATCTAATTGAAGAGTGGGATCTTCTAAAGTTGAAAGTGCATCCTGAAAACCTTCTTTGTTAATTAAATTGAGTCGAGATAAATTATCTTCTAAATAATCTTCAATTAATAAGCGGTCTCCTGCATTATCTTCGATTAATAATATTGTATATTCTTTTAAATCAAACGGCATGTTTATTTTTTTAAAAGTTGAAAATAGAAGTTTGTTTTTTCGATTATTGTATGATAAAACATTTCCAGAGATAGCGGTTTCGTTAAAAAAGCTGTAGCTTTTCTTTCAAATGCTTTATTGACATCAATAGACACATTCGAAGTTGAAAGCATAAATACTGGAATTTCATTGATTTCATTATGATTCCTTATATAATTCAACACATCAATACCATTCATTCGGGGCAAATTAATGTCGAGTAAAATTAAATCGGGTACGTGTTTCTCCGACTCATTAAAGCATTTATCAATGTAATTCATTAATTCGTAGCCATCGTTTACGATGATTAACTTATTCACGAATTTTGCCTCTTCTAACAATTCTGTTGTCAGTAGTACATCTCCTTCGTTATCTTCAACTAATACGATAGTAATTGCTTTCATCAATCAATTTCAATTGGGAATTTCACATAAAAAATACTTCCAACGTGTAATTCAGATGTTACATAAATCTCACCTTTCATTAATACGGTTATTTTTTTACAAATTGCTAATCCAATGCCGCTTCCTTGGACTTGATTGTTTTTTAGATCACCACGGTTAAACAATAAGAAAATTTGTTCCATTTTATCAGGGTGAATTCCTATTCCATTATCACTTATTTTAAAAACGTGAAAATTATTTTCTGGTTCATATGCTATTTTAATTATTGAAATGCGTCCCGATGATTTGTATTTTATTGCATTGCTAATTAAGTTAGTAAAAAGTGTTCGTAATAGGATTTTGTATCCAAAAATAACGGGGAATCGATCGATAACGAGTTGACTGTTATTTTCTTGAATCAATTTACGATTCATCCATAATACTTCATCGATTAATTCGTTTACATCGATGTGTTCTTGTTGACTATCATTCATCCCAATTTTTGAAAAAGCAAGGATTTCTAACATGACATTACGCATTTTACTTGCGCCATCCATTGCAAAGTGTATGTATTGCTTCCCTCTTTGATCGAGTTGTTCCTTATATTTCTTGTCCAGTTGGGTCAGAAAACTTGTCACCATGCGAAGGGGCTCTTGTAAATCGTGGGATGCAACATAAGTCATGTGTTCTAATTCTTCATTTTTCTCTTGTAAGAGTTGAACTGATTTTTTTAATCTGTTACTTGTTTCAATTTCTTTGTAAATAACATTTTGTAAATTCTGTATCAATTGATTTATAAGGATTGAAATTATAATGTTTAAAAACAGCATGTTTAATGAAATAATTATCCAATTACTTAAATCAATTTTTAGAAGCTGAAACCAAGTCAATTGATCTGTAATAATCAAACAACCGATTAATATACAGGTGACTGCGTTTAGTAGGGATATTATTATTGTCGTTTTTATTGAATACAATAATGAAATACTAATGTTGGCAATTGTCCAATACAAAATACCTAACACAAAAAATTCCTCCCTGAAAAAAAGTTGAAAACCTAAATTATACAGAACAAGAGTGAAAATCATTTTTTTAATTTCAACTGTAATTTTTGAAGGAATTGTTATGAGAAACATGATTATATAAGTCAAGGCGCTAAAAAAAATGACATTGAACTGTTGTAATTGAATCGCGTTGATTGTACCTGGAATTAGTACCAATAAACCAAATGGAAATATATACAACAGGCATTTAAAAAAAATGACATTGCGCAAGTGTTCTAAATCAGAGTTTGTTTGATCAACTGGCATTAGTTTTTCCAGCATAAATTTCTCGTAACGATTAATCCAATTCATGAGTAGTAGTTATTGGTAATAATATTTTAAAAGTAGTCCTGACGTTCAATTCAGATTCCACCCAAATCTCTCCATTCAATTTAGTAACAATTCTTTTTGCTAATGCTAATCCAACGCCGACACCATCATGAATAGATGTGTTATTTAGTCGTTGAAAGAGTTGGAAAATGCGCTTGTAATGTTGCTTTTCAATCCCAATCCCATTATCAGAAATTGAAAGCTGCCATTTGTCCTGATTGAAAGGTTGTACACTTAAGCAGATTGCTAATTGATTTTGAGTATTTCTAAATTTAATGCTGTTTTCAATTATTAAATTAATGAGTTTTGTTAGTAAATAAGCATCTGTAAACAATACTTCACATGCAACCTCCAATTTGAATTCAATAGGTAACTTCTTGTTTAAATAGTGATTTATTATTTGAGCAGTTATAAGTTTTAAATCAACCGGATCAAACGTTACAACATAATTGTCGATTTTAGACATCTTATCCATACCAGCAATTAATTTCTCCATTTTTGTCGCACCCTCAGATGCATAGTATAGGTACTTGTCAGCTTTTTCATTTATAGTAGCCGTTAATTGATCATGTAACAAGTATATATTCTTAGTAATATGAATCAATGGTGGTTTAATGTCTTTCACTGACACTAAAGCAATCTGTTCTAATTTTGTGTTTTTTGCTTCAAATAATTGAATGGATTCTTCTGTTTTTAAAGCAGCATTCAAAACAGAGCTTTGTAATTTTTTTTCTTTGTTTAAAACGCGCTCTAATATTTTCAAGAATTCATTTAATATTGAAGAAATGATGATGCTTAAATAAATATTGTGAATGGTAATCAATATCCAGTCATCCAAACTCAAACTGGTTGAAAATGTTGGTGGTAAATCACCAATATAAATCACAAGTGCTATGATTGAAAAGACAACCACATTCACTAAAACAAGATAAATCAAATGAATTTGGTTGAATAAAAGTGAACTGGATATGTTTCCTATTATCCAAAATAATATTCCTGCGCCATCCATCCCCAACTGCATTAATAACTGAAAACCAAGCAGGTAAATAGCTGAGGTAAATATCCATTTACGAATTATCAATTTTATTTTGGTTGGGTAAACAAGAAAAAGTACCAGTATGTAAGTCAAAACATCCCAAAAAACCACCCAATTATTTCGAATATAAAGTCCATAAAAAACGCCTGGAATTAACACTAAAATGGATAATGAATAAACATAAACCAAACATTTGATAAAAATGACATCTTTCAAATAGTTCAAATCTGTCGCATAATCTGAGCGGTTGATTAATGCAAGATTTTTTTTCTCTAAATAATTACTAAAAAATCTCATCTGCAATCAAATTGGTATTGAAAATGAAATAATTAATTGCTTGTTAGAAGTCGATACCCACAACTCTCCATTAAGCTGGTCGATTAACAATTTACTTATGGTCAAATCCAATCCAAAGTCTTCCAAGAAATGAGCTGAGTTGAGAATGCTAAAATCCTCTTTTACTGAACTCTCAAAAACAAATGCACTGTCTTGATATGCAATAACCCAACAACCATTTGATGCAATGCAGGATATAATAATGCTTATTTTCGAAGCTTCTTGGTTATTAATTATAGAATTGTCTATAAAATTTTCAATGATTTTTCTAATTGGTTTTTCATAGGTATACAGTGATTTATTTTCTTCAATTGCTACTGTTGGAACTTGAGCGATATCCTTTTGAATGAATAATTCATGAGTAAGTTTTTCCAACTGAATTACTTCTTTTGTTAGACTTTCAATATTCAATAGTGATAATTCCAACAAATCGTTCACTATACGTTTGATGTTGTTCGCTTTTGAAACGCTTTCAATAATCAATCGTTTATTTCCATCCGTTATTTGCGGTTTGTATTTATCGATTAAACGACCTAAGAAACTTATAATCATACGAATAGGTTCTTGGAAATCATGAGAGATCACATACGCCATTTGTTCTAACTCTTTGTTTTTCACAACGAGTAATTCATTTGATTTTTTAAGTGATTGTACATTTATTTGATATTTCTTTTTTAATTGACGTTGCTTGATTATTATTTGATGTAAATTTTGAACTAGTTCTGTAAATAAGATAGCAATGATTGTACTTAGAAAAATGTTGTTTGCAGCAATCAATAACCAATCGACTAAACTTAAACTTTGAGAGAAAAATGGAGAAGTACTTTTAAAGTAGATAATTACACCGATAACAATTGACATACAGCTGTTTAATCCAAGAATCAATAAATAATTGTTGCGCTTAAAAAATAACGAAGCCATCATGTTTCCAATCGTCCAATATAAAATTCCAGAAGCATCCATTCCCGAATCAAGCATCAATTGAAACCCAAAATTGAATATGCCAATTGTTAAGAATAATTTGCGTTGATAAATGGTTAAACGTGATGGGAGTGAAATGAGAATCAACATGAAATAGGTAAACGATGCCCAAAAAACGATAGGCATACTCCCTATTCGAAAACCATAATTTACTCCTAAAATAACTGGCAGAACTGTATAGGGGTGGATAATTATAAGGCTTTTGACAAAAGTAACATCTCGGTAATATTCCAAATCATTCGAATAGTTCGAACGATGCAAATGAACTTTCGCCATTTTGAAAAAGTACGTCCGGATTGCTTTTTTTAGCATCTGAATACTTTTTTAACCAACTTAAAAAGGCAAGAAAATGGATAAAAAACCGTAATGACTTCTTGAAAAAAGAAGTAAAGCAAACCACCAAATAATTTATTCGTTTCCAAGTTTCTTCGTCTGTAGTGTGCGCCAATGAAAAGGAACAGGCCTTTCATAGCGGTTTAAAGTGTGAAACGAATATACAAAAAAAAACTGCTGAAGAAGCTAGAAAGTGTAATTTAAAGCTTTTTACTTTTGAATAGCTTTTAATTTACTGTAAGATAGTGCACTTGATGTTTTTGAATAATTCAATATTATTGCTTGAAGTGATGTGGAAAATTGATTGAAATTGGAAGTAATCAATTGACAATCTTGTTGAATGGCGTCATCATAACCTAAAATACTTGGAGCGTTTTCTTGCACCATTAGACGGAGAAATCTGTATTCTGAATTTGTTTTATTTTGCATTATACATGCCTCTAAAATGTCCCTGCCTTTATTAAAACGCTCTAATTTTGTAAATGGGCTGACCGCAAACTTGGCTTCCTTCATTACCAACGAAGCATAATAAGCTTTCGCGTCGTAATTGGTTAAATTTGCTCCTATTTTCTTTTTATAAGCGACAATAACTTCTTCATTGGTGCTGCTCAACGCTTTGTAAAACGCACTTTTCTCAGCATCTGTAAACAACAAGAAACTGAATGTCAAGCAACTCAATCCTAGTAAAATGAAATATTTAATTGTTGTCATAAACTAAAAAACAATTGTGCTCGTGCTTTGTTCAAAATCACTCGTTGTAATTCACAGTTAAATGCTTATAAAAATAAGTGCTTTTTGTGTGTTAAATGTACGAATTAAGTATCTTGCAAAGAATCAAAACAAGCTTATGTTTATTGAAATCAATCCAAATAATATTGATCAACGTTTAATTCAACAAGCTGTCGCTGAATTACACGCTGGAGAAATTATTATTATCCCTACAGATACGGTATATGCTGTAGCATGTGATATGAAAAACAAAAAAGGCCTGGCTAATTTGTCAAAATTCAAAAATGTTAAATTAAACAAAGCTAATTTTTCGATTATTTGTGCGGATTTGAGTCAAGTTGCCGATTATGTCAAACAATTGGATCGCGGGATTTTTCGCTTATTAAAACAAAACTTGCCTGGACCCTTTACTTTTGTGCTTGAAGCTACGAATGAAGTATCGAAAATATTTGATGTTTCACGAAAAGAAATTGGAATTCGTATTCCTGACAATAATATTGTAGCTGCACTGGTGAATGAATTAGGAAATCCAATTGCAGTTACTTCTTTGCATGATAATGAAGATGAAATAACGGATTATTTTGTTGATCCCGCTGCAATTTACGAACGGTATGACGATGAAGTGTCTTTTATTATTGATGGCGGAATTGGTCACTTAGAAGCTTCCACTATTGTTGATTGTACGCAAAATCAACCAGAAATTGTGCGACAAGGAATTGGAAAAATTGTGTTATGATAATAGTGATTGATTGTGGTAGTTCTAAAACGCCTTTCATTGAGAGTTGCGTCGATGAATTTGAAGATGTTGAAATAGTTGGTATGTATGATTTTGATTATTCATACGCTAAACACTGTGATGGAATAATTATTTCTGGCGCCCCGATATTAATTACGGAAAAAGATCCTGAACCCTATTTAGCACTATTTTCATGGTTGAAAACAATGGATAAACCGGTACTTGGCATTTGTTTTGGTCACCAAATAATCGGGTTAACTTATGGAGCACTTGCAAGTAGACTTCGTGAAGACCGCGATTGGCAAACTGTTGAAGTAATTGCTGATTGTCCACTATTTGATAAGTTGCCAAGTGAAATTGAATTGATGGAAGATCATTGTGAAGCGGTTTCAATTCCTGCCAATTTTACACATATCGCTGTGTCTGACGCTTGTGTCAATGAAGCCATGATGCACCAATCGAAACCACTATTCGGTGTTCAATTTCATCCCGAAGTCTCTGGTAATCATGGACGTGTAATTATTGAAAACTTTGTTCATATCTGTCAACAAGCAGCTGAAAATAAACACGAATAAATAACGACTTTTGAACCATGGTATTAAATCGCGTTTGGATAGGAATGTTTATTACTGCTATAATTATGGGTTTTTCAAAACTTATATTTTGGCAAGACACCTTCATTTTACAACAAATGTTGGACTCTTTTTTCGAAGCTGCGAAAGCTGCTTTTGAATTAGCACTTTATATGACTGGTATTTTGACTTTGTGGATGGGCTTGATGAAAATTGGCGAAGATAGCGGTGCTGTGAATAGTATGTCACGCATTGTTTATCCTTTGTTCTCAAAACTCTTTCCTGAAATCCCGAAAAATCACCCAGCTATGGGAAGTATCATGTTGAACTTTTCAGCAAACATGCTTGGCTTGGATAATGCAGCGACTCCAGCAGGATTACGTGCTATGCAACACTTACAGGATCTGAATCCGAAAAAAGATACGGCTTCCAATGCACAAATTATGTTCTTGGTATTGAACGCATCTGGATTAACGATCATTCCAGTTTCAATTCTCGCAGCACGTTCAGCAGGTCATTCAGCCAATCCAACAGCAGTCTTCATCCCTATTCTTTTGACAACATATTTCGCTACCTTGGGCGGATTGATCTTTGTCGGAATTCGTCAACGCATCAACCTGTTTCAAAAAACAATCATACTCTATATTGGAACATTGACCTTATTGATTGTTGGTTTGTTGTGGTACTTAAAAACACATCCCGAACAAATAGATACCGTTTCAAGAATATTGAGCTCAACCATCATTTTTGCTTTCATTACCTTCTTTATTTATAAAGCTATTCGTGCAAAAATTCAAGCGTACGAATCATTTATTGAGGGAGCAAAAGGTGGTTTCCAAGTTGCAATCAACATTTTACCATACTTGGTTGCCATGTTGTGTGCTGTTGCACTTTTTCGTTCGTGCGGAGCATTAACCGATTTGATGAATGGTGTGAAATTCTTGTTGTTTCAAATGGGTATTATGACTACGGAATTTATTGATGCCCTACCTGTCATGTTGATGAAACCATTCTCAGGATCAGGTGCACGTGGAATTATGGTTGAAAACATGTCGTTGTTTGGCCCCGATTCATTTGTGAGTAATCTTTCAGCAACCTTCCAAGGAAGTACAGAAACAACGTTTTACGTGTTGTCCGTTTACTTTGGATCTGTTGGTATTTCCAAATCACGGTACGCAGCTTCAGCTGGACTTTTCTGCGATTTAGTTGGTGCAATAGCAGCTATTTTAATTGCCTATTTATTTTTCAAATAAGCGTGAATTGGTTTAAAAAAATATTTGGGAAAGAATCGCTCAACGAAAAAGTGAGCGCTGTTCAACAAATTAATAGTGAATTTGCGCACTTAAATTATCCACCTAAAGTATTGTTAGCGTGGATAAAAGCAATTGAAGGAAACAATGATTTAGCTCTTTTTCTTTATGAAAATGGCTATGAAGAATTATTCCATACCACGCAAGCTCTTTTTTTGAAAGAAGAAGCGCGTAACTGGTTAATGAACAATGGGTATGCACATTTGTTGGCTTTTGTCAATTCATGCGAAGGAAATGCCAATGCTCAACGCTGGTTACAAATGCATGGTTTTGAAACGTTGTTCCATGTTAGCAATGCAGCAGATGGCGAAATGACAAGCTTTGCTTGGTTAAAAACAAATGAAGATGCCATGCTTTTTCTGTTAGCGCGCACAATTAAAAAGTTGAAGGATCAGATTGAATTCAACCACAACGATATGTATTCATTTGGTAAAGATTATTAAAAATGGTTACACGTATTGCTACAATAGCTGATGTGCAACGAATTCGAGAAATTGCAGAAATAACTTGGCCAGTAACTTATTCAAACATCATTACTTCTGAACAAATTGATTTCATGTTGAATTGGATGTACGATACTACAACAATTTCAAATGCGATTAATTCAAGCAATCAAGATTTTATCGTACTGATAAATAAAGGTGAAACAATTGGTTTTAGTGGAATTGAGCATAATTATGAAAATCAATTGATTACACGTATTCACAAGTTGTATGTTTTGCCAGATAAACAAGGACTTGGTTGTGGAAAAGCACTTTTGAATTTTGTGATCAATGAAGCAGAAAAAAATGCGTCAAAGCTATTACATTTGAATGTCAATAAACAAAATCCTGCTGTTCAATTTTATGTTAAGTGCGGATTTGAAATCGAAAAAGAAGTTGTTTTAGATATTGGAAATGGCTTTGTGATGGATGACTACATCATGGTTTTACCACTTTAATTCTACCAATTAGGGTGAAATTCAACAGCAGTCGCCCCCTTTCCATAAGCAGAGAAGTCAGCATCATACACTTCAATTTGATCTTGTTGAGACAAATAAGTTCTGATTTCATTTTTCAATACACCCTCCCCAATTCCATGAATCACAATTAACTTATTGATGTGCTTTTGTTTGGCTTTTTTGAAAGTTGCGCGGAATTCTTTCATCTGCTTTAATAAAATTTCCGTATTCGACATACCACGTGTCGATTCCAACAGTTCTTCTATGTGTAAATCAATTTCCCAAACGGTCGCAGGCTTTTTTTGTCCTGTTTTTTCTTGAAATTCGCGGTAAATGGTTTCTTGTTCTAAATCTGTTTTTTCAATCACAATGTCTTCGTCTTTGTATACTTCTGAATGAATGTATACAAGGGAATTCAACGGCAACCAACGATCAAATCCATGTTCATCTTCTACACGTGCTTGTTGGTCTTTCAGTTCAAGAATTTTTCCGCAACCTGGTTCACGTAAATACGCAACTTTTTGTCCTATTTGAAACTTCATATTACTTTACTGTTGCAACTATTATCAATAAAACAGGACCAACAATAGCAGTAACCCACATAACAAAAGCGGCCAACTTTGCATTAGTACTCATGTCCATTATCATAGGTTGAATCAAGTTGTTTTTAACTTCGCGTGCCATGATTTGCTCAAATTCTTCGTTGTCATCTTCACTTGAAAGTGCTGCGAATTTTTTTATTGTTGGCGAATAATTGAGTACTTCTTCTTTTATGTAAGCGTATTCTTTGTTTGTCAATGCTTCATACGGGACCGTGTAATTTACCTTTTCTAGTTGCAATGCTTTGTGAATCAAGTATCTTTTGTGCATGTTGCGTACTGTCACACCCATAATAAATCCGAAAAGCATTAAAATATATAGCTCAAAAAAGTATCCAATTCCAATGAGAATTAGTGAAGAAACAAACGTGAAAACAATTTGTAATAATTCAAATTTCTCAATGAATAGTGACTTAAACACTCGTCCACCGTCCAATGGTTGCAAGGGTAGCAAATTGGTAACATTCAAAAAAAACGACAAATAAGCCGTTTCGATCATCCATTCATACTTCCAATTTGTTCCTAAGACCCATAAAACAACCCCAATGATTATACCTGGAAGCGGTCCGGAAAATGCTACAAGTAAACTTTCGCGTTGCGAATAATGATTTTTTTCACCTTGAACAAACCCACCCATTAAGGGCACGAATAACATGCGTACGCTTTTGTAGTTGAAGCGTTTCATGGCTATAAAATGACCCAATTCATGAAATAATAATACTGCAAGAAGTTCAATCATGAATCTGTATTCTGTTCCAAAAAACAACAGCAATGAAACAACAAATAACAACAACGAAGCAACCGTTGATTTTCCATTTGTTCGTGGTTCCTCCTTTTTGAGAATTGGTTTTTCACTGTAATATGATTCAGAAAAGTCGTTCATGTTTTTATATAATATTATTTTAAATCCCAAATAATCAATTGTTTATCATCTCCAACTGAAACAAATGATTGATTATTTATTTGCGCAATTTTATTAACCGATTTATTGTGCCCCCCTTCTTTTGTTGTTAGTTTCTGTTGAACTGTCAACTCATCACGGTTCCAAACTTTAATTGATTTGTCAAGTGAACATGAAACAAGTTTGTTTCCAACATTTATCAAATCATAAACAGTTTGATAATGAGCAGGAATTGATTTAACGACCTTGTAATTACCGCAATCAATCAGAGTAATGTGACCATCCGATCCTCCAGAATACAATGTGTTATTCACTTCGTTGAATAACAAGCAATTTACACTTCCATTGTGGCAATTTACACGAGCAATTTCGTTTAGGTTTTCGTTATCAAAAACACGTAATTTACCATCTTGACTTCCAACAAAAACAAAGTTATTAGCTATTGAAATAGCTCGGATTTTTCCGCAAGCTAAGTGAAACGAAATAATTTTTTGACCAAGTTCATTTAACACGAAGAAATTACCTTCGCCATCACCAACATAAAAGTAGTTGTTTGATTGATCAAAAGCTAATGAGAAAATTGCGTGACCAAAAATATTTGATTCCCAAACAATTGTCTTTGATGATAAATTGATGCAAGTTACCGTACCATTTGTACAACCAACAACTAATAAATCACCTTGTAAACAAATGCAATAAGCAGGCTTATCCAGCTTGATACTAAACGCATCTTGTTCTCCTGTGCTTACATTCCAGCGGGCAATAAATTTATCACCTGCAGCTGAATATATCCAAGATTGATCTGCAACAACGGAATAAATTGGTCCTTGGTGTCCTTGTAAAACAAGACGGGATTGAATCATTTTTTAATTATTCATCATCCTCCGGATCATCAGAATCGACTTGTTTCAAACGTTCCGCGTAATCAGCAGGTAAAAAATCGAAGAACGTATCACCACGTAATCCAAGACGTAAACATTCCAATGGAATCACTTCGTTTGGAGCGATGTTTCCTAAATTAACGTTGGCTCCAAATAATTTCACGAACCAAACTTGTTGGTTTTTTTGAGGAGCTTCCCACAAAATATCTTCCGGATTGATTTTAGCGATGATTTTGTTGATCAACATCGTATGAGCTGTTCCATTTGGACGGAAAACACCTACATTGCCAGCTTCTCTTCCCTCAGCGATAACTTTCCAAGATCCTGCTTGTAATTCAGAGCTCATCATTTTGATCCAGCGACTTGGGCTAATTAAAATACCTGAATCTTTCGATCCAACTTCAGAAAGCACCACGCGATTTTGCGCCATTTTTCTGATTAACTCTAATTTTTCGTCGTGATTGATGATAATGGATCCGTCTGAAATTTCAGCTAAGTCCATTTTGTATTTATCTAATAAACGCAAATAATCTTCAAATTTCCCACGCGCATGGAATGCTTCAAATAATGTTCCACCAAAATAGGGTTTCAAATTTGCTTCGCGGTACAAATCCAATTTCTTTTCAAGATCTTTGGCAACAAATGCAGTACCAAATCCGAACTTTACAATATCGGTTAAGTGAGCGTTTCCTTCCACAAAATTAGCTGCTTCCGTTAGGCTAAGCCCTTTGTCCATCATCATGGTAACTCCATGATTTCTTGGTTGTTGTGTTCTTTCTGGAATAAACGGTAAATCAAAATTCATTTTTACAAGCTTCAAATTAAAATTTGGGGTATGTTATTTTCGATTTTTATTGGGTCAAAGATACGAAATCTGGGACATTCATCAACTCAGGATAGCGGACAAAAACATCTTTTGTTTTAATAGGGTCTTTTGCAAAACATTCCACAAGGATGATTTTCGCTTCTTCCATTCGTCCTGCACGGTAATTCATTAATATAACGGGGAGAATTGCAAAAAACAATTTTGTTTTCAATAAGTAATTCTCGACATATGTTCTTGCTTGACCAACACGGTGCTCGAGCAAGAAATCAACGTAATCAAAAAACGCATCTTCATTGGCAGGTTCTATTTCCAGACATGTCAAATAAGCATTTTCTGCAGCATCATAAAGCTCACAATTTTCTAATGCTCCAGCATAAACATGGTAATATCCATCCAAGTTTGGTTCTAATTCAATTGCTCGCTCGATGTAATGCAAACTCTCTTTTGGCTTTCCCTGTAAATCTTTCACGATACCAAGACCAAGCCATGCTTCTCCTAAATTCGGTGCAATGCTTAGACTTTTTTGATAATAATCCCAAGAAACATCAAGTTGATCCAATTGTTCATAAGCTTCACCTAAATAACAATATGTCAATGGATCATCACCATCTATTTCGATGCATTTCAAAAACGATTCAATTGCATCATTGTATTGTTCTAAAGTTAATTGTGCATTCCCCAAATTAAAAAAAGCGGGAGAAAAGCGGTCGTTAATAGCAATACAATATTCATAAGCAACAATGGCATCCGAAAATTTATCTGCTTTTGAATACGTGTTACCAAGATTGTACCATGCGGTAAACGAATAAGGGTTTTCATTAATGAAGTTCGTATAAGAATCAACTGCAAGTTGATAATTACCTAAATGATCTAAGCAATAGGCTAATTCGTATAACGCTCCTTCGTTTTTCGGATTTTGACGCATCGCTTCCTCCAAAACTGCAACGGCACCTTTGTAATCTTTCAATTGTTCTAACTCACTAGCTAAATCTAAATATATCTCATCTTTATCTTCGTCTTCAGCTAAATCAAGTGCTTCTCTAAAATATTTTACTGCTCGTTTTGAATCACGCAATTGACTAAAAATAGATGCTTTAGTCAACATTAACTCCATTGCGATACTTTCCAATTGATTGATTTCTTCTAATAACATCAACCCTTCTTTCAATTTCCCCAAACCAGACATCGCTTGTGCTTTTCTGAGTTTGAATAATGAATGAAATGGAAATTGCTGAATACCAACATCCGCTGCTACTTCACCTTTTGAATAATTGCCTGACATAATATAATGATCGACAATTGCTTCTAAACGATCGCTATCAAAAAACCCGACGGCATCAGCTGCCAATTGAGATTCGAAGCGATCTAAATCCTCATTTAAGTGGCTATCTGGAGCTTCCTCATCCCAATCTAACATAGTATTTGTTTTGAAAATAAAGTTACGTAATAAATTGAAAACTAGAAATACTAGTTCAATAGTTTATCAACATGTTTTGGACAATGTTACCTGTTTATTATCGGTGTTGATCAAATAATAACAAGTTGCCATCTGGATCTTTCACAATGAAATATGCTGGACCGGCTTTATCGCCTGTCAAATCAGTTACAAATGCATTTCCATTGTTCGTCAATAAGTGATGGATTTCACGAATATCATTGAACGATTTAATGTTCTTTGCATTGTCATCCCAACCTGGATTAAACGTTAACATGTTTTCAGTAAACATACCTTGAAACAAACCAATAATTGTGTGTTCGTTTTTCAAAACAACATAATTTTTAGAACGATCACCGCCTAATAATTGAAATCCAAGCGATTCATAAAATGTTATCGACGCTCCTAAATCCTTCACGTTCAAACTCATTGAAAATGCACCCACCTTTAAATGTTTTGAAGATTTTTCAATTGATCGGTGATCCAAATTACCCAAAGCAGTTTTTTGTGATTTTTGATAAAAAGATCCTAGCAAAAACGAGCTCACAATTCCAAAAATTATTAAAATTACTTTTCTCATAATCAATTAATTAACCTGCAATTGAAACACCAATTATACGACCAATTCCAAAAGTAATCGCTGCAGCTATTAAACCAAAAATCACTTGTCGCATACCTGAAAACCATATACTTTTACCAGTAAACAAGGTGATGGCAGCACCAATTCCAAACAAACCAATTGCACTAAAAATTGCGCTAAGTAATATAGATACATAACCTCCAAAAAAGAAAAAAGGAATTACAGGAATAATTGCTCCTATACCAAATAAGACAAAAGAAGTAATTGCAGCTTCCATTGCTGAACCTTTTAAATCTTCTGGATTAATACCCAATTCTTCTTTCACTAACACTTGATGCGCATGATCCTTGTTCGACATAATTTCTTTTGCAATGGATTTCGCTTGTTCCTCAGGAATTCCTTTTGAAATGTATATCAACACGAGTTCTTTTTCTTCTCCTTCTGGATTTGTTTCCAGTTCATCCATTTCGAGTTGCATTTGATTTTCGAAAAGTTCTTGCGAGCTTTTCACAGAAATCCATTCACCCAGTGCCATTGATAATGCACCTGCTAATAATCCAGCTAATCCAGTCAATAATACTTCGTTTTGTCCGCTTGTTGCACCAGCAATACCCATAACCAAACTGAAATTGGAAACCAAACCGTCATTCCCACCCAACACAGCAGCACGCAACGCATTTCCACCAACTGATCGGTGACGTTTCTCGAAACGCGCAAGATTAGTTCCTGAAACATTTTTGTTGTTGTTTAAAATATTTTTTAAAATAGTTACGTGCGCAGAATCAGAAATTGAAGCTGGTGTTTTTGATTTTGATCGTGCTGAAACAACGGCATTTGATATACTTTTCTCGGTATCTAACAAGACACCTAATACATAATCGTATCCAAACAACTTACCAATCAACCGTAACGTTTTTGCTCTTCCCGATGGTTTGGGTAAATCTGCTTCAGCTAAAGCATGTTTTGCAGCAAAAGCAATTGCATGACTCATTTCTATATCACTCATCTGCTGAAATACAGCCGCAACATGTTCATCTGATTCGTTTTCAGCGAGCAGTTTGTAAAGAAAACTAGCGTCTACTTCTGTTTGTATGTTTTTTAAATTCATCATAGTCAATTCGTGAAAACTAAAAGTACGAATTAACATGTTAACTTTTTAACTTACTTGGATAATTGCAAAATATAATGGGATTCCAATGGTAATGTTAACAGGAAAAGTAACTGCTAGAGCCATGGGTAAAAACAAGCCAGCATTTGCTTTAGGAACTGCTATTTTCAAAGCAGCTGGAACAGCAATGTAGGAGGCACTTGCTGCTAAAACAGCAAAAATAAAGCGATTTGAAATATCAGGTGTTACATAACTACTAATCAATGCTGTAATACATCCATTAATCAATGGAATGAAAAAAGCGAATAAAAATGGAAACCAGCCAAATGAAAAGAAAGCTTTCATTTTTTTTCCACTACTTATCCCCATATCTAATAAGAAAATTGCTAAAAACCCTTTGAATAAATCATTTGTAAAAGGTTTTATACCCTCAGCTTGTTTCGTATCCGCAATAAAACCAATAAATAAACTTCCTAGAATTAACAATACACTACCATTCGTCAATGAGTGGCGTATGACATTCGATTTACTTACTGAATTATTTACATCTTTATTGAATTTTGAAATCAAAATCAAACCAATAATGATTGCTGGTGATTCCATTAAGGCCATAATAGCGACCATGTGACCGTTTAACTTTAATTGATGAGCTTCTAGATAAGAAACAGCAGTAACAAAAGTAACAGCACTCACCGATCCGTAAGCCGCTGCAATTGCACCAGAATCATAAACGGACAACCTAGATTTTAAAATGTAGAACGTATATAATGGTATTAAAATGGCTAATGTAATACCAAACAACATGGACCATGCAATCTCTGTTGTAAACGATTCATGTGCTAATTCTTGACCACCTTTAAATCCTATTGCGAAAAGCAGGTATAACGAAATGAATTTTGATGAGTTTTCTGGAATCTCAAGATCACTTTTCAAATAGACTGCTACAATTCCTAGTACAAAAAATAATAAAGCAGGATTTGTAATGTTCTCAATTAATACGTTGTAATTCATAACTTGTTTTTTTAGTTTAACTTTTTAATGCCTGTTTTTTTCAAATAACAATCGCTTTCCATTTTGTTCATCAATGAATTCTCCGTTTTGATAAACTATTTTTCCATTAACGATTGTTGTAATTATTTTACTTTTAAAAGTCTCACCTTCAAATGGTGACCATTTACATTTGTAGAGGATATTTTCTTTGGAAACTTGCCAACTACTGTTTATATCGGTTAAAACCAAATCAGCAAAATACCCTTCTCTTATGTACCCACGATCAATAATGCGGTATGCTTCTGCTACGTTGTGGCTTAATAAAGTAGCTATTTTTTCAAGCGTAAATTCGTTGTTGTGGTAATAGTTCAACATAGCAGGAAATAAATGTTGTACCAATGGTCCGCCAGAATGCGCGTTAAAATAATTCCCCTCTTTTTCGGACGCAGTATGAGGCGCATGATCAGTAGCTATGAAATCAATGTGATTAGACTTGACTGCTTCCATTAATTTCTTTTGATTTTCTCTTGACTTTACTGATGGATTCCATTTGATTTTTGCACCTAATCGTTCGTAATCCCGACTATTAAACCAAAGGTGGTGCAAGCAAACTTCAGCTGTAATTAACTTTTCTCGAATGGGTGTTTTGTTATCAAATAAAAGCGCTTCAGAAGCTGTAGAAATGTGAAACAGGTGCAATCGTGCTTTTTGTTTTGCAGCAAGTTCAATAACTTGTTTGGTCGTTTCATAACAAGCAGCTTCACTTCTTATTTCAGCATGAAGTTCCATTGGGATATCAGCGCCATAAATCAATCTAAACTTCTCGGTATTTGATTGTATGATCTGATCGCTTTCGCTGTGAAGTGCAATCAAAGTTGGTGATTTCGAAAATAATTCAGCTAAATAATCTGGATAATTCACTAACATGCCATTGCCTTCATTGAAATACAATCCGTCATCTGAAATGCCACAAACTGTTTCCGTATCAGTTCGTAACGCTTCTTCTAAATTGTATTGATTGATACCCATGAAAAAGGAGTAATTCGCTAAAGACGCATGCGCAGCAAGTTCATATTTTTCCTCCAACAAGGATTGTGTCAATACATTTGGGATTGTATTCGGCATGTCCATATACGATGTCACTCCTCCTGCAACTGCTGCTTTTGATTCTGAATAAATGGTTGCTTTGTGCGTTAATCCGGGTTCTCTGAAATGTACTTGATCATCAATAACTCCTGGAAACAAAAACAAGCCTTCCGCATTGATTTCATGGTAATTTAACAGTTTGTCTAAGCTTATGGATGAACTAATTTTTTCAATTCGATCATTGTGAATAAGGACATCGCCTGTGATAATATTATTTTCATTGACTATTGAAGCGTTTCTTATAATAGTTTTCATCTTTTATTTAATTGCTCGGTTCAATCGGTCATTCAATGTTAATCCTAAATCATACATCGGCATTTCTTCTGCGATTATTATATCTAAATCAAGCTCATCCAATCGATGTAACGCCTTGTAAAAATTTTTTGTAGCTTCTTTGAAATCTCCCGAAAGAGATAAAATTTCACAAGAATTAACCCTATGATTGAAATCTGAATCTTTAAACATTATCAAACCAATTTTTATATCTTTTAAAGCTTGAATGGTTTTAGATATATTGTTGCTCACTATAATTTTAGTAGAAGGAGCATAATGTTTGCTTAACATCCCTGGAGCAGTTGGATTGGAATTTGAAGATGTATTTATCAACACTTTACCAACTATGCCTTCAATTTGTTCAATGCATATTGAACCATGTCTGTACAAGACCGGTTGTTGATTCGAATTGAAACCAATGATTGTTGATTCGACTCCATTTTCACAACTTCCGCCATCAATAATACATTTCAGCTTACCTCCAAAATAATGCTCAACATGTTTGGCGCTTGTAGGACTTATCGCTTTGAATGGATTTGCACTTGGAGCGGCTAACGGATAATCCAAATCCTCTAATAAACTTAGTGTTAGAGGATGATTAGGCACACGGACCGCAACCGTTGGCAACCCAGCAGTAACAATATCAGGAATAGTATTTTGTTTATCTAGTAATAATGTAAGTGGTCCAGGCCAAAATTCAAGGGCAAGTTTATATGCTTTTTCGGGAATGTTTTTTGCAACAGAATCCAATAAATCTTGATTTGGAATATGCACAATTAAAGGATTATAAAAAGGTCTTTTTTTCAACCTGAAAATTCGTTTAATAGCTTTTTCTGAATATACATTTCCAGCTAATCCATATACGGTTTCTGTAGGTATTGCTACAATTTGATCGTTATCCAACAATTCTTTGGCATACTTAATTGATTTATACATTTTTTTTAAGGGTTACAATAATCACAATACATAGGGTCTTCTCTTTTTTTATTGTTCGGATAATAAAAAGCTACCGCATGATGACATGAAGAACAAGAATGTTGATGATACAAAATCGATTGAGTAGGTTTACTACATAATTGACATGGTAAACCGGCAACTGATTTTGTATGACCAAATCCTGGGAAGTCACATTTTGGACATTTGTTTTGCAGCCTATCAGCTAACTTCAGAACAACTTGTTTTATCACTTCATTTCTTGTTGGATTGACGTGCGCACGCATATCTGTTTCTACCCAGACTGTATCTTTTTCTTTTATAAAAGAATCATAAACACGATACAACTTTTTCCATGAAGAAATAACGCTTTCAACACGACTGTAATCCTCTTTTTCTTTTCTTAAAATCAAACCGTGAGAAGGAAACATCGCTTTTTTAGCAAATTGTTTTAATGCTTCAATTGAGTTGATAGAGGCAGCATTACTGTTTGTTTGAAATGAAATTACACGTTCAAAAAACTCACACTTATTTTTTTTATCTACTAGTAAAACAATTTCTTCATTTGCTATTGAAAAAAAAAGGGAAGGATGAGCTCCAAATGAGCCTTCACTCGCTATTGCTAAATCATGACCTGAAATTGCTAATGCATGATTGCATTTATATCGCGCCGTTGATAACGCATCTTCTATACGTTTTATCTCACCTGAAAAAGTTCCAAAAACATCAGAATCAAAATTTTCAACTAATAATGCTTCAACATCTATTACTTGTTCCAAAATAGGTGCAATAATTTTTTCTTTTTGATGTTTCGTTGCTATAATTAGTTTCCGACCTTGAAACATATTTCTTTTTTTGTGCAAATTTCAAAATTATTATTCATAAATTTTTATTTATATTTGTAATGAATCACATAAAAATATTATATGAATTACACATTGAATCAGTTACAAATATTTTTAAAGGTTGTTGAATTTCAAAGTATTACAAAAGCGGCAGTCGAATTAAATCTAACGCAACCTGCTGTTTCAATTCAATTAAAAAATTTCCAAGATCAATTTGATATTCCATTAACTGAAATTTCAGGTAGGAAATTATATGTCACTGATTTTGGTCATGAAATTGCTTTGGCCGCTGAAAAAATCATTGAACAGGTTTATGCCATTAATTTTAAAACTGCTGCATTTAAAGGGAAGTTATCAGGTAAATTGAAATTTGCAGTTGTTTCAACAGGTAAATACATCATGCCCTACTTCTTGAGCGACTTTATGAAAAGTCATCCTGCAATTGAATTGGTGATGGATGTAACCAACAAAAGAAAAGTTATTGAAAGTTTAGAAAACAACGAGGTCGATTTTGCATTGGTATCTATCATTCCGAAAACATTAAAAGTGCATCAAGTTGATTTGCTTCAAAACAAATTATATTTAACTGGTTCATCAGCAATTGAGTCGGGAGATTTGTCGGAATTAATTCTAAAGCATCCGATGATTTTTCGTGAGAACGGATCAGGAACGCGGCAGATGATGGAATCATTTTTCACAAGCAAACATGATAATGCCACAAAAAAGATTTCTTTAACATCAAACGAAGCAGTAAAACAGGCTTTAATTGCTGGTTTGGGAATATCAATAATGCCGCTTATCGGTATGAAAAATGAACTTCAAAACAATGAGTTAAAAATAATACCATCTGAAGGAT
>CALJKJ010000052.1 GCA_937973685.1 uncultured Flavobacteriales bacterium
TGCACCCTCCGTATTACCGCGGCTGCTGGCACGGAGTTAGCCGGTGCTTATTCATTTGGTACCTTCAGCTATCTACACGTAAATAGGTTTATTCCCAAATAAAAGCAGTTTACAATCCATAGGACCGTCTTCCTGCACGCGGCATGGCTGGTTCAGGCTTGCGCCCATTGACCAATATTCCTCACTGCTGCCTCCCGTAGGAGTCTGGTCCGTGTCTCAGTACCAGTGTGGGGGACCACCCTCTCAGGCCCCCTACCCATCGTCGCCATGGTGAGCCGTTACCTCACCATCTAGCTAATGGGACGCATGCCCATCCTGTACCGTAACCTTTAATATTCCAAACATGCGAATGAAATATACTATGGGGGATTAATCCGAATTTCTTCGGGCTATACCCCAGTACAGGGTAGGTTGCATACGCGTTACGCACCCGTGCGCCGGTCGCCACCAATTGAGCAAGCTCAATCGTGCTGCCCCTCGACTTGCATGTGTTAGGCCTGCCGCTAGCGTTCATCCTGAGCCAGGATCAAACTCTCCGTTGTAAAAAACTTTGAATTTGTTGATGTGCTCGTTTAATTCTGTTTACGCTGTTTCCTTATTTCCTAATCTGTCAAAGAACTTTATTGTTGTCTAATAATTATCCCTAATCCTTAAACCATTTTCTAAACCCAACCTCGATTGTTTGGGGTGACAAAAGTAATCATATTTTTTATTCTAACAAGTAATTGTGAAAATAATTGATTCTTTACATTCTCTCGCTCGTTAGCGGGGTGCAAAGATACACATCTTTTTTATCTTAACAATAGATTGTTGAACTTTTTTTAAAAAAATATTTCAAAACCTTTTCTTTTCAATTCCTCCATTCCTGAAGCGCCTATCGTGCTAAGCGGGTGCAAAGATACACACTCTTTTTACTTAAACAAGCATTATTAACATTTCTTTTTTTAAAACTATAATAACATTCACTTAATCGCTTGAAAACACATTACTTACAATCTAAACTTTTTTTGAAGTTTTTTAATGTCTGGTAAGCAATCTATCTAATAACTGTATACTTTCCTGGTGATTCGAGTATATAGCATTATCCAAAAAAGCTAAATCAACAGTTGTTAAAGAGCCACTATTCATTCCTATTATTTTATTAAACACCCCTGAATGTAATAGTGAAACAGCATAATCACCCATTCTGGTTGCTAAAATACGATCATTTACAGAAGGACTTCCACCTCGTTGTACATGACCAAGTTTTGTGTATTTCAAATCAAACTCTGGTAACAGTGTTTTTATTTCTGATAAAATTTGTTGTCCATCACCTTCATCATCACCTTCCGCGACTATAACTATAGAACTTCTTGTTCCTTTTGATTGAGCTAAATCTTTGGCTAACGCTTTTATATTTGTCTTTGTTTCTGGAATTAATACGTGATCTGCACCGCTAGCGATAGCAGCATGATAGGCGATTTTACCGGAATTCCTTCCCATAACTTCTACAAAAAAAATACGATGATGACTTGTGGCTGTATCTCTAATCTTGTCAACAGCATTGATAACTGTATTTAAACATGTGTCAAAACCTATCGTCATTTCAGTAGATGCAATGTCATTATCAATTGTACCTGGTATGCCAATTACAGGAATACTCGATTCCTTACTAAGTGCAAGCGCACCTTTGTATGTGCCGTCGCCACCAATAACGATAAGTGCATCAATTTTATTTAACACGCAATTTGCAATTGCTCGTTTTCTACCTTCAATCGATAAAAATTCAGAACTCCTAGCAGAACCTAATATCGTACCACCTAAATGAATGATGTTGTTGACATGTTGATATGACAATTCATTTATTCGACCTTCTATTAATCCTTGAAAACCATCTTCAATTCCAAAAACAGTTGCACCTTGTGCAATACTCGATTTAACAACCGCTCGAATACAAGCATTCATTCCTGGTGCGTCTCCCCCAGAAGTTAATACACCGATTCTTTTTCCCATGTTGCTTCAAATTACTCGTTCGGTATTAAATTTAAGTGTATTTTTAATACTGTTTATGGAAATAACACTTTTTAGCATCTATAAGGTATGAATCTTTTTCGAGCAACTTTAAAATCATGTCAAAAGCTCACTGATCAGGAATTAATCATTCTGTTCAGAGAAAAAGATTGTGCGCATACAATTACTATATTATATGAACGATACAGCCACTTGGTGTTTGGAACATGCTTAAAGTATTTAAAAAACAAAGAAGATGCAGAGGACATAACACTTACACTCTTTTCTACTTTATCTGAGAAATTAATCAAACATGAAATAACACATTTTAAGTCATGGTTATACCAAGTTACCAAAAATGATTGCTTTCAATTAATGCGAAAAAAGAAATTAGCGACTAGCTCACTTGATTTTGATATTCCGCAGGAAATAGAAGAACTTGTATTTGAAAAATATGCATTAGAACTACAAATTGACTTATTAGAAAAAGCACTTCGCACATTAAAAGAAGAACAATTTCAATGTGTGCAATTATTCTATCTTGAGAATCTGTCGTATAATCAAATTAGTGAACAACTGAAATTGCCAATGAAAACAGTGAAAAGTGCGATTCAAAATGGAAAAAGAAATCTTAAAATCTGGATGGAAAACAATGAAAAATAACACGCACATATCGAGAGGTCTTATTGATCGTTATCAAAACTCATCAGAGAATGACAAACGAATCATTGAAGGGAAACTTGCAGATAATTTTGACGAAGATGCACTAGATGGTTGGACCGAAAGCGGACTAACTACTAAGCAACTAGTAAAAATGGATGAAACGTTTTATCGTCAAACTAAAAGCACACGCCGAATAGCACGCAACGTAAGCTTTATTATCCTTTTTGGAATTAGTTTGTTTGCAGTTTTCTTTCTTCTTAAAAACAATACATCTCAACAAACGTTAAAATCGCCCATTCAATTAGTTATTGATAAAAGTGATGTTGCATTGCCACAAGCGATTAATCAATTAAAAGCGCTTCCAACCAATCAACAAATATCAAAGAAAGAGGTATTGATCCATCAATCACACATTCGAACTGAACAAAGCGCATCGCATGAAAAACAAGAAGATTTTATCATCGATGAAAAAACGCTTTCTCCGTTACCCGTAACAATCATTCAGCATACAACTGAAATAGCGAAACAAACGAAAGCAGCTGAAATTTATCTGCATGCTTTCAAGGCGATTGATTACACAAAATACAGAGAACGACCGAAAATTGAATCGGAACAAATCACTTTAACAGGAACAAGTGCCGATATTGAATACGATAAAAAGCCACAAGTTGATGCAACTTTTCAATCGGTAGCGATTCCATACATTGATTATTTGCAAAAAACACTTGGGTATTTGAACAAATCAAATTGGAAACAAGCATTAACACGTTTTAATAAAATACTTGAAACATATCCAGATGACTTGAATGCACGTTTCTACAGCGGTCTCTGTTATTATAATTTACAGGAATACAACAAAGCGTGTGTTGCTTTTTCAACTTGCCTTCAATTGAGTTTTTCAAATTTCAACGAAGAAGCTCAATGGTATTTGGCATTAGCTAAAAAATCCAATGGAGAAATAGATGACGCAAAAAAACTATTTGATCAAATTCGATTACAAAATGGTTATTACAGCAAACAAGCAGAGAAAATAATTACCGAATAAAAATGGGAGTAACAACTCCCATCACTTTTATTTTGCTAGTCGCTTTAAAAGCGCATTTGGTCGGTACCTGTCCTCACCGTATAATTCAAATAAATCTTGGAGTTGATCGAGTACTTTTGAAATCCCAATTTCATTCGACCAAGCCAATAAACCTTTGGGGTAATTCACTCCTTTTGTCATTGCTAAATCGATGTCCTCCGCTGAAGCAACATGCATGAATAACGCGTCATATGCTTCGTTGATTAACATTGCTAAAATACGATCAACTATTTGCTGACCTAATTGAGCATCTTCATTTGGAATGGGTTGTTGTGCATTTTCTGAATAATCATAAAAACCTCTTCCCGTTTTTCTTCCGAAGAACCCTGCTTCTTTGTGACGTTTTTGAGTAAATGACGGTTTGAAACGCGGATCGTAATAAAATGCTTCGAAAACTGATTCAGTTACGGTGTAATTAACATCATTTCCAATGTAATCCATTAAGGTAAATGGCCCCATTTTAAATCCGCCAATTGAAGTCATTGCCCAATCAATTGTTGCAAAATCTGCTATTCCTTCCTCGTAAATACGCAATGCTTCTCCATAAAATGGTCGGGCAACTCGGTTCACAATGAATCCAGGCGTGTCTTTACAAACAACACTTACTTTCCCCCATGAATCAATCAATGCTTTTGCTTCATCCAAAGTTGAAATTGATGTTTGAACAGCAGGAATAATTTCAACAAGTGGCATCAACGGTGCTGGATTGAAAAAATGAATTCCGATTACACGGTTTGCATGTTTTAATACCGAACCAATACTTGCAATAGAAAGAGATGATGTGTTACTTGCTAAAATACATGTTGGTGCTACTACATTTTCAATGGACTCAAAGACCTTGTGTTTAACCCCTAAATTTTCTACAATAGCTTCGATGACCATTCCACAATGTTGTAAATCGGTTATTGAAGTTGTATAGGTAATATTTCCTTGTATGTTTATGCGTTCATCAGCTGAAATAGTTCCTTTTTCTACCAAGCGTGCCAACACTTTTCCTAATCCAAGCTCTGCTTTGTTCAGCATTTCTTGATTCGTGTCAACCAAAACTACTTGATGTCCATTTTGTGCTGCGACTTGTGCTATTCCAGCCCCCATCGTTCCCGCTCCAACAACGCCAACTATCACCATAATATATCGATTAATTTGCTTGAAATAACTTATTTTCCTGTAAAAACAGGTTTTCTTTTCTCTAAAAAGGATTGAACTCCTTCATTAAAGTCATGTGTCTGACCAGCTTCCGTTTGCAATAATTCCTCCAACGCCAATTGTTGCGTCAAGTCGTTTTGCATACTTTGATTCATTGCACGCTTTGTCAATCCCAATGCTTTTGTTGGCATTTTTGCTAAATTTTCTGAAAACAACCGAATAACTTCTGCAAATTGATCTGCTGGAACAGATTTATAAATCATGTTCATATCAACCGCTTCTTGTGCTGACACTTTATCACCTGTCATCATTAGCGTCATAGCTTTTTGAAAACCAATGATACGAGGCAAGAAAAATGTACCTCCAGAATCAGGAATCAATCCGATTTTGGAAAATGCTTGAATAAACGACGCATTTTCAGAAGCAATTGTAATGTCACAAGCCAATGCTATATTAGCACCAGCACCAGCCGCAACACCATTTACCGCTCCGATTATTGGTTTTTCGATAGATCGAATTAATGCTATAATTGGATTGTAATGCTCTTTAACAATCTGTTTTAATTCAGGTCCGTTAGGATCCGTTGCTTCTGCCAAGTCTTGACCAGCACAAAAAGCTTTTCCTTCTCCGGTTAAAACGATACAACGCACTGCATCATCTTTTTCAGCAGTTTTTAATGCATCTTGCAACGCAATTGCCATTGATTTATTGAACGAATTAAAAACTTCTGGACGGTTCAATGTCATTGTACAAACACCGTTTTCCAAGGTTACTTTTAAGCTCATGTTGTTTTTCTTAATTTATAAGTATTGTTCAACCATTGCTTTCACACGGTTTACAATTTGGTCTTTTAAAATTTCTGGCTGCATTACTTGAATTTCACCACCGTAACTCAACAAACCACGGATTAGCTCTTCTGAAATGAAAACAGTCATTTCAAATGTCGTGCGGTTTTTTCCTGCTTTCACAATTTGTTGTGAGCTGTGAAACGGTTGTGAATCAATATATTTTGCTGCAACGTTATCTGCTTTGAAAATCACTTTTTCAGGTTTTCCTGCACTTGCAGTTATTCCAATAGCATGTTTGAAAAATTGATCTGGTTTAAAATCAATTGACTCAGTCCATTTTTCATCCGTAAGTTGCAAGTCAAACATTCTGTCCAACGCGTAAGTAATAACGTTTTCTTTCGATACATCAAAGCACAACAAATACCAACGATTCCGGTATTCCTTCAATAAAAGTGGTAAGGCTTTGCGTGCTTTGCGTTGTTGCGTTTGAAAACTTTCGTAATCAAAATGAACGATATTCTTGTTTTTAATTGCCTGTAATAACAAATTTAAAAACTCATTTCCACGAGATTTAATCGGTGTTTCAAATTGAACAAAATCAACAATCGCCTTGTCGCTCGGATCTTTTGCAATTGAAATGCGATCAACAATTTTATCAATTGCGAAACCGAATTGTTGAAACAACTCCATGTCTTTGAATTGACTCAATGTATTTGTTGCAAAACGAATCGCTTCTAAATCATCTTCGGTAAGCGGTATGTCATTCATCGAATAATCTGGATCGGTATAGTAATAACCGCCAAATTTCTTAGAATATTTGATTGGAGCATCGTGTTCCATTTTCATGGCAAACATGTCTTTCTCAATGGTAGAATCACAAATATTCGCGCCATCTACACTTCCGTAAAGCGCATCTTCGCATGCTTCCCTTAATTTTGCTTTTGATGGATAAGGGGCATACTTATTACTCAGCGCACGATCTATTATACGAAATCGAATTAACGCGTTTTTTATATGAGGCATCTGGTTAGCTATTCGTTAACATTCGACCGGAATCGAATTATTAGTATAACCAAACAATTCAAATAACTTGATTGCTTTTGCTACATCCTCAGGAACATCTAGTTCCCAAGAAGGGGAATGCGCTTTTATTTTTGAAAGGACATCGTCTGAAAGAATGTGCAACAAAGACTGATCAAAATGTGCAAATGCTTCTAGTTTGTTATTGTCTTTCAGGAACTGAACCAAGCCTTTCAGATTTTTAGGAATTTGAAGTGCATCTAATGTGTACAATTCACCGGTATCAACATTAATTGCTGGATACACAAACATCTTAACGTTGTGACCAAATCCTCTACCGAATGCTTCTAATAATCCACCAGGTAAATTATCATAATAACGTTCGTCAAAAATGGTATGTAAATTGTAAATCCCCGCAATAACACCCATTTTTTGACCACGCGCAATGGTTGACAAATAATCGAGCATTTTATAATGTTTCAAGTAATTTGAAATCATTACGGTATAACCAAGCGATCCAAGTAATTCTGCACGATCAATAAAATCTTTGTCAGAAATCTTTCCGTCAGCTGTTAAATCTTTTAATGTTAATTCAAAAATGACACACAAATTCTCCGCATGAACACCTTCTTCTTTTAAGAATTGTTCTTTTCCATGTTCAATCATATCGATGTGAACTTTCGTTACCGGTCTAAAACGACCACGCATCAATAAGATGTTTTTCTTGTACAACGATGCTGCTGGTTGTAAAACACTTCCACACAAATCGAACATGGTTGCATCTGTCATCCCTCGTTTTACCAAGTTCAATGAAATGATGCGGTTATCTACGTGTTCAAAATCGGGTCCTGTTAAACGTAGCATATCGATTTCAACACGATCACGCGGAATGCGATGAACCAAGTTTGTTAAAAAATCATCCCAATCAGCCGTGCAAAAATAAGCTGCATGGATAAGGTTAACACCCAATATCCCCAATGCTTCTTGTTGAGCTTTGTGCGAATTATCGTGTAACTTTACGTGTAAAATAATATCGTTAGAAGGTCCGCCTTGTTTTGATTGGTAACGAATACCAACCCAACCTTGACCTTGATTTGTTTTGTGGTAATTTAACGACTCAACAGTATTTGCAAAAGAGAAAAAACGAGCCTCTTCCATCTTTTTTGGCAAACGATAACACAGTGTTTGAAACTCTGTATCCAACATTGTCACCAAACGCTCTTCGCAAACATACCGCGCAGCAGGACCATACATAGCATCAGACACTTTCATGTCATATGCCGATTGTGTATAAGCTATCGTCCCTGAGCTACCGCCGGCTTTAAAGAAATTTGCAGCTACTTCTTGACCTGCTCCAATTTCAGCAAAACAACCGTATATATCGCTCGTAAGATTTATCTTAAGTGCCTTTTCTTCTGTCGTTAATTTTCTCTCGTCAACCATAATTCTATTGATGGATGTACAAATGTAATGAAATAATCAGTGTTTGCTATTGATGTAACGGTTGAAAATTGGGATTGGTTACAAAATTCATGTCTGTTAATGTCAATAAAAATGCTTTTAAATATGCTTTTTGATTTTGATCCAATTGAACTCCTCCTTGATTGGCGAATTCCATTAAAGGATCGATTGTAGGTGATTGATGTACACCTGATGAATAATGCTCAATAACTTCGTCCAATGTAGCAAAGCGACCGTCGTGCATGTAAGGGGCTGTTAAAGCAATATTGCGTAAAGTTGGAACTTTGAACTTGCCATTGTCCAAACTATTTCCAGTAACAGCACCTCGCCCTAAATCTGAAAAAACAAGATCTAACCCATTGTTAGAAAACTTGTTGACATGCATCAAAGGGCCATTGTGGCAGTGAAAACAATCGGCTCCATTTATACTTTTAAATGAATCGTATCCCGCCCATTCCTCTGGAGTAACACTGTTTTTTATTGCTTGTTCAACCGTTGTTAGCGTAATGCCATTTTCAAATTTGTACATCACATCAAACTTAGATGTACTCGAAATCATGGTGCGCAAAAATTGAGCTAGTGCCTTTGCAACCATTATTGAGTCAATGTTTTTTGTGCCAAAAGCTTTGTAAAACTGATTGGTATACGCTTTGTCTTGCATTAATTTTGCAGTAGCAGCTTTCCAAGTCTGATGCATTTCAATAGGATTCGGTACCGGTGCTAAAATTTGTTCTTCTAACGTTTTTGCTCGGCCATCCCAAAAATAACTTGTTTGCCAACCCAAATTAATCAAGGGCATCGAATTACGATTTCCTAAAGTCCCGTTGACTCCCTCCGAAAAAGCAACATTATCTGTAAACGAATTTGCTGGAGCATGGCAGGAAGCACATGAAATGGTATTGTCCAAGGAAAGTTTTTTCTCATAAAACAACATGCGTCCCAATAAAACTCCCTCAACGGTCATCGGATTATCAGCTGGAATTTGCATTGGTGGAAAATGTGATGGAATAGCTAAGGTGTATGGAGTTGGTTCGAACACTACGTTATCTTTGACACAGCTATTGGCAAAAAGAATGACAACGAACAATAAAAACAACAATCGATTCATAGCGGTGTAATTGATGAACTAAAATTAGCGCGAACTTTTTCTGTTAATGCTGCCTCTCCTGCCCCACTGTGCGTTGTATTTTCGTTTCGAATGTTAATCGGGTGTATGGTATTGTCCAATACCGCTTTTAAATCACACTTAAAAATAGCTTTACTCAACTTGTTCTGTAAAGGTGACCAGTTGATTTGGGCGAAATTAAGTGCAGAAATAGCTGCGTCTGTTCCAATGTGGTACGTTATAAAATGATCAAACAAATCTATTCCATCTGGAATGGTGTCTGCCTTGGCTTCAATTTTCAAGAAAATATAACCTGGATTCCAACCCCAATACATATCTCCAGCGTTCGTTATGTTCAAAGGACTGCTAGTTGACCAAGTAGATGGATCAGCATGATTCCAATTTGTTGGAACGCCCAAATCAAAAGACAATTGAGCAAAATCAGATGCGTTTCCATTAATTGTAGCCAATTTAAATCCCGATATTCGGTAATCAAACAAACTAACTGGCATGAAATTATTAGCGCCATTTTTGCACGAGGAAATAAAAAATTTCAGGTCAGAAAAACGAATGTTATCTCCAGAGTCTAATTGATAAGTACTGTCCAAGTGTAAGGTGTCGTTTGCAAAAAAAGGTACAAACTGAAGTGCTAACTGATCTGGTTTTTCAACAGATTCGTCCGGCTTGTCCTTTCCACAAGAAACAAGCAACAGCAAAAGAATGGCAAACGTTGAGCACAGCTTCATGACTCAAATTTAGTGAAATGAATGCCAACAGGCAAATTAACTTTTTATAAATAACGTTATTTATTTGAATTTTAACTGCAAACAATTAACTTCGGGAAATCAATAAAAAAGCTATGATAACTGAAGCCAACAAACCTTTTCTTATACTTAATGCTTCTGCAGGTAGTGGTAAAACGTTTAATTTGGTTCGGAATTATTTGCGCTTGTTATTGAGTGAAGGCGAACTCCGTTCTGAAATGAGTCAAATCATCGCTATGACCTTCACCAACAAAGCTGCGTTAGAAATGAAAACACGCATAATTGGTGACCTAAATAAACTATCGACTGCTACGCTCGATCAATCTTTTCTTGTTGAAACAGCTGCATACATTGGCTTACCGCCCGAAACTATTCAGAAAAACGCTCGGTTGACGTTAAAAAAAATATTACATCAATACGAAGATTTCAATGTTTTAACGATTGATAAATTTAACCTTCGTTTGATTCGTTCGTTTAGTCGTGATTTGAATTTACCCGAACAATTCGAAGTTGTTTTAGACGAAGATTTGATTTTGGAAAAAGCTGTTGATGAACTTCTTAATACCATTGACACCAAAGAACAAAACGAATTATACAAATTGGCCATCAATTTTGCCAAGTCAAATTTTGACGAAGAAAACAAATGGAACGTTAAAAAAGCGCTATTGGCAAGTGCAGCATTGCTAAAAAACGAACAAAGTTTTGATGTTATTCGAAAATTGACAATTAGTTCCTTTTCAGAAAAAGATTTGAGTACTTGGAAAGAAACACTTAAACTGTTAAAACTTCAACTACAACAACTACTGCGTGACTTGAGCGCAACCCTTCATGCGAGCGGCTTGACTTCAGATGATTTTTCAAAGAAAAGTGTCACGTATAAACGACTCATCAAGCTTATTACGACCAAATTCAAAACAGACGAGCTTATTGCAAATCTGGATCTTTCTCCCAACTTTTTGGAAAATATTACAATAACTGGTGAACGAACAGGACAACAGGAATTAGTTACACGGGTAAATGCTGTTCATGACTTTTGGTCTGCGAATAAAGAAACGATCTTTGTTTTAGAGTTGAAAACCAAACAGTTTTACCTGCTTTCTATTTTGAAGGAACTCGCGCTTTCCATGGAACAAATTCGACAAAAAGAATCTGTAATTCGTATTTCTGAATTCAATCAATTAGTTGCCGATTTGGTGAAAGACGAAGAAGCTCCTTTTATTTATGAGCGTCTTGGAACACGTTTCGGACATTTCTTTTTGGATGAATTTCAAGATACTTCGCGTTTGCAATGGACCAATTTAGTACCACTTGTTCACGAATCATTGGGTCACAATCAATTTAATTTCATTGTTGGTGACCCCAAACAATCCATTTATCGCTTTAAAAATGGTGTTGCAGAGCAGTTTGTCGCTTTACCCCGAATTTACAATCCCGAGAATGATGCGAAAACAACTTTGAAATCTGACTTTTTTGAAGCACAAGGACACGTTAGCGGTTTGGAAGAAAACTGGCGTTCAGCAGCTGAAATCGTGAACTTTAACAACGCTTTTTTTTCGGAGTTAAAACCGCTTTTGCCTGAAAGTGGCCAATCGTATTATGCGCAAATAAATCAAGCTCCCAGAGGAAAAGCAAATGGATTGATTACATTCAAAATGGATCACCAAAAGGATAAATCGGAGAAAGAAAGTGAACTAGATTTACTTGAAAAATGGGTAAATGAATGCATTCAAGACGGCTACAATCCCGGAGACATTTGTATTTTGTCTAAAAATAAACGATCGTGTAATTCATTTGCAAATCACCTCAAAACAAAAGGTTTTTCGGTAGTTTCAAGCGATTCACTGTTAGTTGATTCCGATATTTATGTGCAATTAGTCATTTGTTTTTTAAAATGGCGCAGCAATCCTCTTGAAAATCAATTTGCCATGCAGTTTGCGGAAAAATATTTCCGATTAGCAGCAGCGGGGTCAACTTTTTCAGCATACGAAGCGTGTTTTGAAACGGTTGAACAAGATGGGAAAAGTAAAAAACGTTTTTCTATTCCACTTTATTTAGAAATTTCAGGATTTGATGAGTCGTTATTGAATTCGGGGTATCAATCCATTTATTCGCTTATACAAACATTTATTCGTTCTCAAAACATTGATGAACTACAGAATGCCTACATCCACCAACTATTAGATATTTCATTTAACTTCGATTTATCAAACGGTCCCGATTTGATGAGTTTTTTATCGTATTACGCAACTACAGGACATAAGTCGAATGTGCAATTGCCCGATAATAAACATGCTATAAAAATCATGACGGCGCACAAATCGAAAGGACTTGAATTTCCAATTGTGCTGATACCACTATTAAACTTTGGCAGTACTAAGAATGAAAACGCGCCAAGAATTATTGAAAAAGAAGGACATTTCATTGAAACGAAATTGGTTAAAAACGAATACTTTATCCCTGAAATTGAAGAATTGGGATTGATTGAAAAAGATGCGAAATTAATGGATGCAATCAATTTGTTATATGTCGCATTTACACGTCCAGTTGATCGCTTGTATTTTTACTCCAATTCTGGCCATTCAGATACCAACAAAAAAGTTTTAACTACACTAAGTACATTATATCCTGAATTTATCGTCACTGACGAATTCATTCAGGGAGTTATTGGTAACAAACCAGAACGAACTTTCGAAGAAAGCATATCAGATTCATCGTTTACCGCAACAAGTTTGTCGGATTTCTTATGGTTCCCAGAAATTAGCTTGTTTTCAACAGATGAAGATGAGGCGACTGCATTGAGTAAACAGAAACGAATTGGAAATCAATTTCATGGAATAATGGAAAACAGCTCCTCAAAAGAGGAAGCCATCACCTTTTTAAATACCGAAATACGTAAAGGGAAAATTGAGAAAGCAATTGAACAAGAACTTTTAGTTTTGATTGAGGAGGTTTATTCGAACCAACAAATTCAACAATTGTTTGCTGCAGGAACGCATTTGAACGAACGAACGCTAGCAATTGATGCAACTACGCAGCTTCGACCAGACAAAATAATTTACAACGCTAATGAAACGGTTGTTATTGATTTTAAAACGGGAGAAGAAAAACCATCTTATTTGAAACAGGTGAATGCATATGTTTCAGCACTGCATGAAGTTGGTTTTAAAAACGTGAGTGGTTATTTGTATTATGTGGGTGGAAAAGGACTCGTGCCAATTCAAGCAGGATTATTCTAACTTTTTAAAATACCAAACATCTCCTACATTTCTTACAACAAGTAATGTTTTTCCAAAATCTTCGACAGAACAAGTATCGATTTTGTTTTGATTATTTTTTTGAAAATAAACGTAATCCCCTTTTTTAGAAACCAAATACGATCCATTAATGGTGTCACCACTATAAACAGTTAAAGGGAGAAAGGATTTTCCATCCGCATCTCCCTTTTCAAAAATAAGTGTCTCATTCGGGTAGGAATGAGAACCATCGTAATGTAATATATCATAAAACTGCCATTTCCCTGCTAGTGTATTGATAATTCGTTTGTTTTTGGAACAAGCGAAAAGCAATAATGCCAAGAAAGAAACAAAAGCTATTTTCATGATTAGATAGTCATAATGTCTTTTTCTTTCAACTCTAAAAGCTCGTCGATTTTTTTGATGTAAGCATCCGTAATCTTCTGCACTTCGTTATCAGCATCTTTCGCTAAATCTTCTGACATTCCTTCATTTTTCAAGTCTTTGATCATGTCAATGCCATCTTTACGGTTATTACGAACACCAATTTTAGCATGTTCACTTTCCGCTTTTGCTTTCTTAACAAGGTCACGTCTACGCTCTTCCGTCAATGGTGGAATTTGAATGATTAATTGTTCGCCATTATTCTGTGGATTCAATCCCAAGTTTGCATTCATGATTCCTTTAGCGATTTCATTCAACATGTTTTTTTCCCATGCTTGAACTGTTAAGGTGCGTGCATCCATAGAACTGATATTTGCAACTTGTTGAATCGGTGTTGGTGATCCATAATAATCTACCATCACGCTGTATAACATTGATGGCGTTGCTTTTCCAGCTCTTACTTTCAATAATTCATTTTCAAAGTGCACAATTGCTTTTGCATTTGATGACTTTATTTCATCGTAAATTAGTTGTAAATCCTCAATCATATTTTAAGAAATGAATGTTATTAATTGCGAACGATCGTTCCAACTTGTTCTCCTGCTAATAGTCGTTTTAAATTTCCTGGTGTGTCCATGTCAAAAACGATTATTGGCAAGTCATTTTCTTTACATAAAGTAAACGCAGTCATGTCCATTACTTTCAAACCTTTACCGTAAGCATCGTCAAACGTGATATAATCAAATTTAGTTGCATTCGGATCTTTTTCTGGGTCAGCAGTATAAATTCCATCAACGCGTGTTCCTTTTAAAATAACATCAGCATTGATTTCTATTGCGCGCAACGATGCTGCTGAATCTGTTGTGAAAAATGGATTTCCTGTACCCGCACCAAAAATAACTACTCTACCTTTTTCAAGGTGACGAACAGCTTTTCTGCGCACATACGGTTCTGAAATTTCTTTCATTTCGATAGCCGATTGAAGTCGAGTTTGTAAACCAACTGATTCCAATGCTGCTTGAAGCGCCATAGAATTAATCATCGTAGCCAACATTCCCATGTAATCTCCGTGAGTACGGTCCATGCCACCTTCTTCTGCTTGTACACCTCTGAAAATATTACCGCCTCCAATAACAATTGCGACTTCTACACCAAGTTCATGGATTTCTTTGATTTGATTGGCGTAAACGTTTAATCGTTGATTATCAATTCCAAATTGTTTATCTCCCATGAGGGATTCTCCACTTAATTTTAGTAGAATGCGACGGTATTTCATAATTTTCAAATGCTATGTGACAAATATAAGGGGAATCATTCAGAAATTTTTTAATCGTGTTTCTTTTTTTGAGAGAAAAGCGTGCAATTCATATGCTTTCGTTAATTTTAATCAAAAAAAATGTCATTTACTACGCTGAAAACATTTGATAACGCAATGGATGCGCACATTCTGAAAGCAGCTATTGAAGCAGAAGGGATTTCGTGCTATTTGTTTGATGAAAATATTGTCACACTAAATCCCTTGTTCAACATCACGGTTGGTGGAATAAAGTTATCAGTTGCAACAAATGATGTAGATGCTGCGATGAAAATTCTTGCAGAAATTGAGACTCGTCCCTATTTAGATGAAAACGAGGTAATTATTCAATGTCCAGCTTGTGCATCAACAGCTATAGAAATGGAGGTATTGGCGTTAAAATCAACTTGGACTGTTGTTTCCGTTTTGATTTCATTGATTTCTTTTATCTACCCGATCCATTCGAAACGGGTGAATCGGTGCAAAGATTGCCAAACTGAATTCAAATAAAAAATCCCGTTAATCGAAGACTAACGGGATTTAATTATGATTGAATCTTTTGATTAGCTCAAAGAGAATCTTTTAAATTCTGAAACAGTCAAACCATTTTCAGTTGATTTCAAGAAATCTTCCACAGTCATTTTGTTGTCACGAATAAATTCTTGACTTAACAATGTGTTTTCTTTGAAGAATTTAGCCAAACGTCCTTGAGCGATTTTCTCAGCCATTTCAGCTGGTTTACCTTCTTGGATAGCTAAATCTTTACCAACTTCAATTTCACGTTCGATTGTACGAGGATCAACTCCATCTT
>CALJKJ010000053.1 GCA_937973685.1 uncultured Flavobacteriales bacterium
TAGCATGGGGAGGATTGTCAGTGCCAATGGCATTGTTTATTTCTGTGTTGGAGTTGTTGGTAGCATTTTTACAAGGTTTCTTGTTTGCAATGTTGTCAGCGTTGTTTATCGGTGCGGCTGTTGAAGAAGCGCATCATTAATTAGTAAATTTTAAATACATATAGTTATGTACGGAAGTATAGCAGCAATCGGAGCAGGTCTTGCAGTATTAGGAGCAGGATTAGGTATTGGTAGAATCGGTGGTTCAGCAATGGACGCAATCGCTCGTCAACCTGAAGCTTCTGGAAAAATTCAAACAGCTATGATTATCGCAGCAGCGTTAATCGAAGGTGTTGCACTTTTCGGTGTGGTAGTAGGTCTACTAGGAAACGCGAAGTAATTAAAGAAATCCTGTTGCAACGGTTGGTTGCAACAGGATCTTTACATTGATTAAAAAAAACAATAAATACAAGATAAAATGGATTTGATTACACCAGACTTAGGTCTTTTATTTTGGACAGGATTAGTTTTCTGTATCCTACTTTTTATTTTAACGAAATTCATTTGGAAACCAATTCTTTCATCTGTTAATGCACGTGAGCAAAAAATCTCTGATGCGTTGGCGTTGGCTGAGCAAACAAAAGCTGAAATGAAAGCGTTGCAAGCTTCTAATGAGAATTTGTTAAAAGAAGCACGTATCGAACGTGATGCTATTGTTAAGGATGCAAAAGAAACAGCAACGAAAATGATTGAAGATGCAAAACACGCGTCTAAAATTGAAGCTGAGAAAATTATTTCAACAGCTTTGACTTCAATCAATGCTGAGAAAGCTGCGGCTATTGCAGAATTAAAAACGCAAGTTGCTGCAATTTCAATTGAAATCGCTGAAAAAATCATTAAAGCAGAATTGGCGACTAATGAAAAACAAAAAGCGTTAGCTGAGCAATTAGCTGGTGATATTAATTTGAATTAATTCGAACATGAAGGGTTCTAAAACTGCAAACCGTTACGCACAAGCATTACTCGATTTAGCGATCGAAAGAAATGTGTTGGATGTCGTTGCTGGTGACATGAAGTTTTTAAGCATTGTTTGCGCTGAAAACCGCGATTTTGAGTTAATGCTTGCAAGTCCAATTGTTCGTGCAGACAAAAAAATAGCTGTTTTAAAAACAGTGTTCACTCATTTTGATGCTTTATCAACGCAATTCATTGAATTGATTGCAAAAAATGGTCGTGAAGCAATACTTCCTGAAATAGCAATCGCTTTTGAAGCACAGTTAAATGACCATAGAGGTATACTACCTGTCACAATCACTAGTGCAACTAAGTTGGATGATTCAGTAAGAAAAAGTATTTTAGAAAAAATTCAACAACATTTTTCAGGAACATTTGATGTGACTGAAGAGGTTGATGAGACTTTGATAGGTGGTTTTATCGTTAAGATGGACGACCAAATGATTGATGCTTCAGTAGCATCTCAATTAACACAATTGAAACAACGTTTAACAAAATAAGAGAATCGAAAGTGTAACTTTCAAAATACGAGGACTTTCAATTAGTTTGTAGGTCCAAAGCATTTAAATTCTCAATTAAAAAAAAAGAACATGGCAGATGTTAAACCAGCAGAAGTTTCTGCGATTTTAAGAGAGCAATTATCAGGTTTCAGAACAGAAGCTGAATTGCAAGAAGTTGGTACCGTTTTACAAATTGGTGATGGTATCGCTCGTGTTTACGGATTGAAAGGTGTTCAATACGGTGAATTGATTGAGTTCGAAGGTGGTTTGCAAGGAATCGCATTGAACTTAGAAGAAGATAACGTTGGAGCTGTATTGCTTGGTCGTTCTTCAGCTGTAAAAGAAGGAGATACTGTAAAACGTTTAGGTCGTATTGCTTCAGTAAATGTTGGTGAAGGATTAGTTGGTCGTGTTATTGACACACTAGGTAACCCAATCGATGGTAAAGGTCCAATTGCTGGTCAATTGTACGAAATGCCAATCGAGCGTAAAGCACCAGGAGTTATTTTCCGTCAACCAGTAACTGAGCCTCTTCAAACAGGTATCAAAGCGGTTGATGCGATGATTCCAATTGGACGTGGACAACGTGAGTTAATCATTGGTGACCGTCAAACTGGTAAAACAACAGTTGCCATCGATGCAATCATTAATCAAAAAGAATTTTACGATAGAGGAGAACCTGTTTTCTGTATTTATGTTGCAATTGGACAAAAAGGTTCAACTGTTGCAGGAATCGTTAAGAAATTAGAGGATGCTGGTGCGATGGCTTACACAGTTATCGTTGCTGCAAATGCATCTGATCCAGCTCCAATGCAATTTTACGCGCCTATGACTGGTGCTGCGGTTGGTGAGTTCTTCCGTGATTCAGGACGTCCTGCATTGATCGTATTTGATGATTTATCAAAACAAGCGGTTGCATACCGTGAAGTTTCTTTGTTGTTACGTCGTCCTCCAGGTCGTGAGGCTTACCCAGGTGACGTATTCTACTTACACTC
>CALJKJ010000054.1 GCA_937973685.1 uncultured Flavobacteriales bacterium
AAGTTCATACGAGATGGTACCCCTAGTGGATTCAATACGATATCTACTGGTGTTCCATCTTCCAAGAATGGCATATCTTCTGCGCGAACAATGTTTGCAACGATACCTTTGTTACCGTGACGTCCAGCCATTTTATCACCAACTTTCAACTTACGTTTCTTAGCGACATAAACTTTAGCCATTTTAACGATACCTGCTGGCAATTCGTCTCCAACAGAAATGTGGAATTTTTTACGTTTGTAAATTCCTAATAAGTCATTTGCTTTGATAGTAAAGTTGTGTAAAACACGACTAACCAATGCATTGATGTGCTCGTCTGCTGTCCAATTTGTTGGATTAACAATCGTGTAATCAATAGCTAACAAATTCTTATGAGCGAATTTTGTTCCTTTTTTAATGATTTCTTCTTTGAAATTATTGAAAACTCCAGCAGATTTGTGTTCGCCTAAAACAGCTAATAATTTGTCTGCTAATTTTTCTTTCAATGAAGCATAATCTTTTTCGTATTCTGAGTCCAAGACTTCCAATACAGGTTTGTCTTGAGCTTTCGATTTACGATCTTTGATTGCGCGTGAGAATAATTTTTTCTCAATTACAACACCTCTTAATGATGGTCCAGCCTTCAATGATGCATCTTTTACATCACCTGCTTTGTCACCAAAGATAGCACGTAATAATTTCTCTTCTGGAGATGGATCTGTTTCACCTTTTGGCGTGATTTTACCAATAAGGATATCACCTTCTTTGATCTCAGCACCAATACGAATCAATCCGTTTTCATCTAAGTCTTTCGTCGCTTCTTCGGATACATTCGGGATATCAGAAGTTAATTCTTCCATACCTCTTTTTGTATCACGAACTTCTAATGCATATTCATCAATATGAATAGATGTGAAAATATCATCACGAACAACACGTTCAGAAATCACAATCGCATCCTCGAAGTTATAACCCTTCCAAGGCATGAATGCTACTTTCAAGTTTTGTCCTAATGCTAATTCACCTCCTTGCGTTGCATAGCCTTCACAAAGTACTTGACCTTTATCAATACGATCACCTTTGCGAACGATTGGTTTCAAGTTAATTGTCGTACTTTGATTCGTTTTTTGGAATTTTGTTAATCCGTAACGTGTTACTTCACTATCAAAACTCACCAATTTATCTTCTGAAGACCAATCGTAACGAATAACGATTTCGTTTGCATCTACATATTCAACAACACCTGGTCCTTCTGCATTAATCAATACACGTGAGTCACGTGCAACCAAACGTTCGATACCTGTACCAACAATCGGAGATTGTGGTTTCAATAAAGGAACAGCTTGACGTTGCATGTTCGATCCCATCAATGCACGGTTGGCATCATCATGCTCCAAGAATGGAATTGAAGAAGCCGCAATTGAAGCAATTTGATTCGCTCCAACATCCATTAAATGCAAGTCGTTAGGTTTTACAACAGGGAAATCACCTTCGTAACGTGCTTTCACAACATCCGATAAGAAATTTCCTTTATCATCAATAATCGCATTTGCTTGAGCAATCATTTTAGCATCTTCTTCTTCCGCAGTTAAATAAACTGGTTCTGATTGAATTGCTACTTTACCATTGTCAACAGCTCTATACGGAGTTTCGATAAATCCTAATTTATTTACTTTCGCGAATACACACAACGAAGAAATCAAACCAATGTTTGGTCCTTCAGGTGTTTCAATTGTACACAAACGACCGTAGTGCGTGTAGTGAACGTCACGTACCTCAAACCCAGCTCTTTCACGAGAAAGTCCGCCTGGTCCTAGTGCAGACAAACGACGCTTGTGAGTTACCTCAGAAAGTGGATTTGTCTGGTCCATAAATTGTGACAACTGATTTGTTCCAAAGAACGAATTGATGACAGATGATAATGTTTTCGCATTAATCAAGTCAATTGGAGTAAAGACTTCATTATCACGAACATTCATACGCTCACGAATTGTTCTAGCCATACGAGCTAAACCAACACCAAATTGAGAATACAATTGCTCACCTACTGTTCTAACACGACGATTAGACAAGTGATCAATATCATCAACATCCGCTTTGGAGTTGATCAATTCAATTAAATATTTAATAATCGAAAGAATATCGTTTTTAGTAAGCACTCGAGATGCCTCTGAACTATCGATATTCAATTTTTTATTCATTCTGTAACGACCTACTTCACCTAAATCGTAACGAGCGTCTGAGAAGAATAATTTCTCAAATACACTTTTAGCCGTTTCATAATCAGGTGGCTCAGCGTTACGTAATTGACGGTAAATATGTTCAACAGCTTCTTTTTCAGAATTTGATGTATCTTTTTGAAGTGTGTTGTAAATAATCGTGTAATCAGCAGTATTTGCATCTTCTTTGTGGAAGATGATTGTTTTCACACCTGCATCAATGATCAAATCAATATGGAAATCTTCCAATATTGTTTCACGGTCCAAGATAACTTCATTACGTTCAATAGAAACAACTTCTCCTGTATCTTCGTCTCCAAAGTCCTCAATCCAAGACTTCAATACACGAGCAGCTAGTCTTCTACCTACACATTTTTTCAAGTTTGCCTTGTTAGCCTTTACTTCGTCAGCAAGGCCGAATATTTCTAAAATATCTTTGTCAGTTTCATAACCAATTGCACGGAACAAAGTTGTAACAGGTAATTTTTTCTTACGATCGATGTAAGCGTACATTACACTATTGATGTCCGTTGCAAATTCGATCCAAGATCCTTTGAAAGGAATGACACGTGCAGAGTACAATTTCGTACCGTTTGCATGTCTACTTTGACCGAAGAAAACTCCAGGTGAACGGTGTAATTGAGATACAATAACTCGCTCAGCACCATTGATTACGAATGAACCTTTTGGTGTCATGTAAGGAATTGTTCCTAAGTACACGTCTTGCACGATTGTTTCAAAATCTTCGTGCTCTGGGTCTGTACAGTACAATTTTAATTTGGCTTTTAGCGGAACGCTATAAGTCAAGCCACGTTCGATACACTCTTCGATAGTGTAACGTGGAGGGTCGATAAAATAATCGAGGAACTCCAACACGAATTGATTTCGTGTGTCAGTAATTGGGAAATTCTCCGCAAATACCTTGTACAATCCTTCGCTTTCACGATTTTCAGGTGTCGTTTCCAATTGGAAAAACTCCTGGAAGGATTTAAGCTGAATATCCAAAAAGTCTGGATATGCGAACTGATTTTTGCTTGATGCAAAATTAATTCTCGTTGATGTATTGCTTGTTGTTGCCAAGGCTAAATAAATTTAATTGAGAAAAGGACTTTTTTAGCTAAATGCTCAAAACAGGTTAAGGCATCCGTCAATTGACGGACACCTTTCCTGTGTAATAAAGTAATAAATTACTTGATCTCTACTTCAGCACCAGCTTCTTCTAGAGATTTTTTAAGACCTTCAGCTTCGTCTTTAGAAACACCTTCTTTCAATGTAGCAGGTGCACCGTCAACGATGTCTTTAGATTCTTTCAAACCGTTTCCAGTTAATTCTTTTACCAATTTAACTACTGCTAACTTGTTAGCACCTCCTGATTTCAAGATAACGTCAAATTCTGTTTTTTCAGCAGCAGCATCACCACCAGCAGCAGCACCACCAGCCATCATAACTGGAGCAGCAGCAGCAGGCTCAATACCGTACTCGTCTTTCAAGATTGTAGCTAGTTCGTTAACTTCTTTTACTGTAAGATTTACTAGCGTTTCTGCGATTTGTTTTAAATCAGCCATTTTATTAAATTTAAAAAGGTTCTTAAATAATTTGTTTACTATGCTCGTTCACCGAGCGTTTTAAGGATTCCAGCAATTTTAGATCCGCCACCTGTAAGTCCAGAAATAACATTTTTAGCTGGGCTTTGTAACAATCCAATGATGTCACCAATTAACTCTTCACGAGACTTGATTGCTTCTAGCGCATCTAATTGGTTATCACCAATAAAGATTGCTTCTTCAATGTAAGCTCCTTTAAGAACTGGCTTATCATTTTTCTTGCGAAATTCCTTAATTAATTTTGCAGGAGCGTTTCCTACTTCAGAGAAAATGATAGCTGTTGGACCACTTAACACAGATGCTAAGTTGTCGTAATTTCTACCTTCAACACGATCCATCGCTTTTGCTAACAATGTATTTTTCACTACACGTAGTGTAATACCTTGTTGAAAACAACGGCGACGTAATTGATTGATTGTTTCTACTGATAAGTCAGCTGTATCTGCAAGATAGAAGATATTTGCCTGAGTTAACTCAGCTGCAAGATCCTCAATGTACTGTGCTTTATTATCTTTATTCATATTTCAAGATTATTAAGCTACAACAGATTTAGCATCAATTTGGATGCTTGGAGACATTGTAGAACTGATGAAAATACTTTTAATATAAGTACCTTTTGCAGCTGATGGCTTTAATTTGATTAATTGTTGGATCAATTCAAATGCATTCTCACGGATTTTAGTTCCTTCGAAACTAGATTTACCGATTGAAGAGTGAATGTTACCGTATTTATCAACTTTAAAGTCAATTTTACCAGCTTTAACTTCTTCAACAGCTTTACCAACTTCCATTGTTACTGT
>CALJKJ010000055.1 GCA_937973685.1 uncultured Flavobacteriales bacterium
TTGAATGTTTGGCTCAACGAGTTCGCATTCATGTTCAACGTACCCAAGGTAGTACCTGTATTATATAATAAGGAGTACGATGTTGTAGTTGCTTTTGTTTTGTTGTTTACAAAGTTGTTGTTGTTGATGTTCAAGTTCAAAGAACCAGCAGTATTGTAAACACCATAGAATGTATGAGATGTTGCTAAATCATTCGTACAGTTTGTAATCAAGTTGTTATTGATATTGATTGTGTTTGTTGTACCAGATGCAGGTGAACATTCAATAGCAGAAACTTGAGAAGTTGTTCCACCAAATTTCAATGAAACAGTATTGTTATTGATATCTAAGTTACTATTGTTACCTCCACCATTAACAAAAACACCTCTTAACGTAGAAACGTGATTCACACCAGTTCCTGTAGGGTTGTTATCAATCGTGTTGTATGAAATATTAGCATTCCATTGGTTAGCAAGGCGCACACCAGCAGCAGGGTTTGTTGCAGCAGCAGCACCACCAAAATTGATAATGTTATTACCAGTTGCTAACGACGTACCTCCAATATCATTACCTGTATCAGCTAATGTAAAAGGAGTAAGAGCAGCAAAACCATTCAATGAAATACCGATGTTGGTATTGTCAATTGTGTTGCTGTAAAACTTGTTGTTTGAATTTGATCCTGAAGCAGCAGTTGGAGTAATTGCTCCGATTGCACTTGCAGCACCATTTACAACGATGATACCAACAGAACCATCAGGTCCTGGAGCTACCCATGAAGTGTTTTGAACACGATTTAGGGTAATGTAACAGTTTTTAATCGTGTTGTTTTGACAACCGTCTGTTGCACTTGCAGTGAACAAACCGTAACCAAATTCCATCACTGTAATAGCAGTGGTATTCGCACTACTTTCAGTTAGGTTAATCCCATCAATCGTAACGTAGTCACTTCCTGATAGAACAAAAAATCCATCTGCAGTAGTAGAAGGAGTAGCATTTGTCCCTACATACGATGTAAGAACAGGGTTGGCTCCTGTACCACTTTTTTGGATGACGATTGGATTGGCTGCTGTTCCTGTAGCAGTCATCACAATACGTGCGGTAAGTGTCTCTGTGTATCCCGCAGGAACATTCAAAGTTACACCACCTGCGCCGACACCATTCGTGTTCACATCTGTAACAAAAGCTGTAATTGACGCATAATCGGTTGGGATGGTTTTAACCCCACTGACCTGTGCAAATAAACCTTTGAAAAGAAACACAAAGGCGAAAGCAGCTAAATGCTTTAAGCGCCATAGACTCGTAAATTTCTTCATACATTTATAATTTTAGTAACCACAAATATATATTTATATAAATACAAACGCAACACGTTTTACAAATTCATTGTATTTGAATTACCATTTCACCATTCTGACCTTATATATACGCTTTTTCTGTTATCAACAACGTTCTGTTAGTCTATTGTTATTTCACGAAATATTATTCTAACGTTTAATATTTAACACGTTTTTCGTACGAAGCATTATCTTTGTGCCGTGGATTTGAATTTAACAAATAAAAGAGCCTTGGTATGCGGGAGCACGCAAGGTATCGGGAAGGCAGTTGCATTGGAGTTAGCTTCATTAGGTGCCTCAGTTGTATTGGTTGCACGTGATGCTCACAAGTTGAAGTTTGTCATGAATGAATTACCAACTTCTCACAATCAAACGCATGAGTTTATTGCTGTTGATTTTTCGGATTATAAAGCAGTGAAAACAGCAATTGAAAGTTATTTGACTGGTGGTAATTTGATTGATATTTTGATCAACAACACAGGTGGGCCAAAAGGCGGACCTATAATAGATGCCGATATCACTGAATTTATTACTACGTTCAATCAACATTTGATTTGCAATCACTTATTGGTTCAGGCGCTTGTTCCAGGTATGAAAACTTTGGGAGGTGGAAGCATTGTAAATATCATTTCAACCAGTGTCAAACAACCCTTACCAGGTTTAGGTGTTTCGAACACCATTCGTGGAGCTGTTGCTAGTTGGAGTAAATCGTTGGCTAACGAATTGGGCGGATTTAATATTCGTGTGAACAATGTTTTACCGGGTGCAACCAACACCATTCGTCTGCAAGGAATTGCTGAAGCAAAATCTGAAAAAACTGGAGAACAAGTAGCAGACATTTTTAGTGATATGGCAAAAGAATCGCCGATGAAACGTATTGCAGAAGCGGAAGAAATTGCAGCAGCAGTTGCATTTTTAGTTTCCCCCGCTGCAAGTTATATCAATGGAATTAATGTACCTGTTGACGGTGGTCGTACAAAGTCATTATAACACCTTTTATATAAGGTAAGTTTTTGCTGAAAAAAGAGAAAGAATTATTTTAAAATATTCACATGCCCATAAAGCGTGTTTTCAATTTTGGATTTAGTAATATAACTTACTTTATACCCATAGGTTCCATCAGGAATTACTTTTCCCTCGTATTTTCCATCCCAATGAAAGTTGACGTCGTTTGTTTCAAAAATGATTTCACCCCAACGATTAAAGATGGTCGTGTTCATTTTTTCGATGTTAATAGTGCTGATCCAAAACGTATTGTTGTAACGTCCTTCATCAGGCGTAAAAGTATTGGGAATATACACCCAATATTCTTCTAAAATAATAAGTGGTTTTGTAATGGAATCGATACAGCCTGAAGCATTGGTCGCAATCAGCGTAATATAAAATGTATCGGGAGTAAAATACGTGTTGGAAGGATGAACCATGGTGGATGTGGAACCATCACCTAAATCCCATTGATAACTTACTGCTCCTGTACTTAAATTTTGAAAGGTCACTGGTAAATCTTCAAAAAAGGTTGAACTCAATGCCACAAAATCTGCATTTGGTTTGATAACTGTTACTGTGACATTCCCATTTACTGTAAATGTTTGGCATTCATCAGAAACTTTTACCAAATAATTGGTTGTAACACCTGGAGAAACCGAAACCGAAGAAGTCGTTTCACCTGAATGGGTCCACAAATAAAAATATTGTCCAAATCCACCTGTTGCAGTTGCAGCAATTGTCACCGGTTGGAAGGGACAAATATCAGGAGGGTTATTCATCGTAACAACTAGTGGTGGACTAGTGATGGTATAGAAAACGGTATCAATTTTGGTGTTTCCACAGAAATCAGTTACTTGAACCACATAAAAAGTAGACGCGCTTGGTGTAACTGTTATGAGTGAATCCGTTGTTAAGACCAAACCATTTTGATCCATCCAAGAATATTCGTAACCTCCAGCGCCTCCTGAAGGAACAACAGACAAATCTTTTGCTACGTAGGGACAAATTTCGGTAATATTTGGTGTGGTTAGAATGGCAAGCGGGACAAAAACAGGAACGGTGATGGTGCTACTTGCAGTTGCAGATTGGTGCAAACAATCATCGGTTACTGTTACAGTAAATGTTTGTGTACTGGTAGGATTGACAAAAATAGAACTTGATGTTGCCCCGGTATTCCACAAATAAGTATACGGACCAACGCCACCAGCTGGATTGGCTATAATTTCGACAGGTTGTCCTGGGCAGGTCAATGAAGAAGAATTAACCGTTACAGTAACAGGTTGAATGTCGTTGATTTTTAGATTCAGTGTGATTGGGTTATTTCCCCCACAAGGATCTGGTATTTGAAAAATGATATTCACGGTTTCAACCCCTTCAACTAATCCATCTGCTAAAGATGAAAAATTAAAACTTGTTTGCGCTTGGCCAGCAGGAAAAGTTATACTTGTAGGAATGGGAGAAAAGTCTACACCAGCTGTTGCCGTTCCAGTAACAGAAATTGGAATGGTTAATGGTACGTTAATATTTCCTGTATTTCTTGTTAATGTAACATCTGTTGTGACACAACCTTCCGCCATCGTTTGTCCATCACCAAAAGCATCAAATGACAGGTTGTAATCTACTTCAACCGGAACTTTTGAACTCAAACTATTTGCTTGTAAAAAAATACCGGAGTCATAAATACCATCTAATGCATCTGCAATTGCAATTACTAAGTGATACGTTTGCCCGCATTGTACTTTGGAAACAGCTTCGAGTACTTTTGTAAAACCGTCGTATTGTATGTATGTTGCACTTGAATTGTAAGGTGCATTTGAACCCGTTCCATTGTTTACAAAATAATTAGCGTTTACGGGAGGGAAGGTTGGCGGATTACCGCCGTTAACATTATTAATAGCCACGGTTTGACCATTGGGTAATTTTGCAATATTTTGAAGACCTGCAATTCCAGGACCAGAGATAAAAAACGCGAAGACATCGTTGAAATCGGACCCAACAAATTCTGGGTATTCTTCAGATCCAAACACATACTTAAAACGAACAGTATCGGCATATGGCACAAAGTCAAATTCAAGTATTGCTGCATTATACGTTTGTATATTTCCAATTAAATTGGATAACTGATTGTACCCAAAGAAGTTATTGTCAACGCCTGAGGTTCCAGAATTATTAGGGCCATGAGGCCCCGTTCCTCCAGGAGCAATTGTTCCAGTTGTCATAACAATTCCTTCTGCAATTCCAAGGTTTGTATTTGCCCCATTGAAGTAACCGATTGCACTGGGTGAACCTGAATAAAATATATTTGAAACAGTTACTCCGGGGCCTAGCAACACATTTTGCACTAACGAAGTCGGACTTTGACTTGATGTAACAAGTTGACCAAACACTTGGTGAGAACAACATAAGAGTACAAGCACAAGAATTCTCATGAATTGGAAACGGTCAAAAAGTGATTTCGTTGCTTGTAAAAACATTGTACTATTGCTGTAGCTTTTTTTCTAATTTATGCAAAATTAGTCGTTTAGCCAAGAAAATGCTAAAATTAACAGAAATTAGTCTTTTATTCCTTGCAACGAGCAGAGATTATAATAAAGGCCTTTGAGGTTTAATAATGATTCATGTGTTCCTCGTTCTACAATTTCACCTTTTGACAAGACAATGATTTCATCTGCATTTTGAATGGTTGAAAGTCGATGCGCAATGATCAGTGATGTTCTGTCTTTCATCAAACTTTCGAGCGCTTCCTGCACATAACGTTCACTTTCGGTATCCAATGCAGAGGTTGCTTCGTCTAAAATTAGAATCGATGGATTTTTTAAAACAGCTCGTGCGATACTTATGCGTTGTTTTTGTCCACCGGACAATTTGTTTCCTCGTTCACCAATGATGGTATCGTATCCGTTTTCAAGTTGTTCAATAAAATGATGCGCATGTGCAATTTTTGCAGCCGCAATTATGCTATCCATAGGCATATCATCCATTCCAAAAGCGATGTTGTTTTTAATGGTGTCGTTAAACAAAATTGATTCTTGTGACACAATTCCTATAGCCTTGTGCAAGGCTTCAAGTTGGTATGATTTGATATTGACTCCATCAATTTCTATTGCTCCATCGGTTACATCGTAAAAGCGCGGAAGTAAATCAGCAATAGTTGATTTACCACTTCCAGATTCACCAACTAAAGCAATCGTTTTTCCCTTTGCTAATTCGAACGAGAGATTTTTGATCACCAATTCATCTTTGTATTTAAACGAAACATTTTTTATCGAAATGCCAGACTTCAACTCTGGCAATGCTTGCGCATCTGTTGCTTCGTAAATTGCTTCATCGGCAGTAAGAATTGCATTGATACGATCAAGTGATGGTTCTGCTTTATTCAAATTGCCAATTGAAGTTGAAATGCCTTGAATTGGTCGTAACAATTGCGAGAAAATAATGATGAATGCAATGAATTCTTCACCAGTAAGTCCTGTTGTTTCTTTGTCTAAAATCATGATACCACCGAACCAAACGAGACAAAGCATGACTGCAGATCCAAGTACTTCATTTAAAGGTGCTGACAAATCCTTTTTACGGAACGTTTTTGTGATTAATTGTTGGTGTTTCAAATTGATTTTTTGAAAGCGTTCGACTATAAAGCCAATGGCATTGAAAGCTTTGATGACTTTCACACCGCTCAATGCTTCATCGATTGCCGAAAAAACTATTCCGTTTTGTTCTTGACCAGCACGTGCGGTTCTTTTCAAACTTTTACCAATTCGAGAAATGACAAAAGCTGAAAGTGGTAATAATATGAAAGAGATGAGAGTTAATTTTGGACTAATATAAATCAATCCACCAATTGACGTAATGATTGCAAACGGTTCTCTAAATATTAGTTCTAAAATAGCAATTACTGCTAATTCTATTTCACCAACATCGCTGTTCATGCGTGACATCAGGTCACCTTTCCGCTCGTCCGAATAATAAGCTAATGGTAAGCGCAATGCTTTGTGAAAAAGTTGATTTTTCACATCTCGTACAACTGCCATGCGTAATTGGGATTGGTGCCAAATTGCACCGTAGCGAAATAAGTTTTTCAAGAAAAAAGCTAAAAAGACAGAAATACAAACAAATAAAAGTGCTTCTTTCGGATCTCTTTTCACCATTTCTTGCATGGTGTAATTGTACCAATTTTTGCAAAAATCTAAAAAAGAAGTGGCGCTGTCAAGAAGCGGTTTTTTGATTTCTTTGACTGTTCCAGTTTGAAAAATCAATTGTAAAAACGGGATAAACAACACCATTGATACCAGGTTGAAAATCACAAACAAGGTATTGTATACGATGGTTAAAACCGCTTGACCTTTGTAAGAAAAGGTATATTTATAAAAAGCTAAAATCGATTTCATGCACCACAAAGATATGTTTTTGTCGGTCAAGGTGGTTAAACGCGCATACATTTGTTAACTTTGTACCATGAGTTCGATTAGACAAAGTAGAGTTGAAGGCGTTATTCAAGAGGAATTATCGACGTATTTTCAACGCAATGCACGTGAAATTTGCTTGGGTGCAATGGTGAGTGTTACCATTGTTCGGGTAACTTCAGATTTATCGTTAGCGCGCATATATTTGAGTATTTTTGCTGGACCAGATAAAAAAGTGGTGTTACAATCCATTCATGAAAACAGCAAAAAGATTCGTGGAGAAGTTGGGCGCCGTTTGAAAAACATGCACAAAATCCCTGAATTGCTTTTTTATATTGACGATTCGTTGGATTATGCAATGGAAATTGACCAATTATTGAAGCCTCATTAAAGTTCCATTTTTCATAGCGCTACGTTACCTTCGATATACGCGAAAACAGCGTACGTTGGTGCATTGGATTACCCGCGTTTCAGTAATTGGCATTGCCGTTATTACTGCAGCTTTGGTTATTTTGATAGCCGCTTTTAATGGCATTGAGCGCATGGTTGAAAATTTGTATTCTGCTTTCGATGCACCGATTACAATCCGCTCTACACAAGGTAAAACTTTTTTGGAAAACACCATTGATATGCGTTCAATAAGCTCGGTTCCTGGTGTAAAAAATGTCAGTAGAGCAGTTGAAGAAACAGTCATCCTAAAGAAACAGAAAAAATGGGTAAATGCGCATTTGGTTGGTGTTGACCCTGGTTATTTGACTGATTGTGCATTGAAAAATCACTTGGTCGATGGTATTCCTGTTTTTCTAGATGAAAATCAAGCAACCGCAATTATTGGCGCAACCCTGTTGGACAAGCTCGATGGTTACATTTCTGAATTAGATGGTAAAGAGGAATTGTTATTGTACACACCCTTGCGCGAAGCAAAAATTGGCAGTCGCAAAAGTCCGTTTATGATAGCACCGTTGACAATTGTTGGGAGAATGAATTACAACAGAGAGGTGAATGCTAATGAGTTATTGGTTCCCTTGACTTTTGCACGGGAACAATTGAATTACACAACGGACATTACTGCTTTGTTTGTTTCTATAGGAAAAGAAAGCGATCCAATGATTGTGAAAGAAGTACTGCAACAACAATTAGGACCCAAATTTGAGGTGAAAACCGCTGCGGAGAAAAACGAATTAATCTTCAAAACTAGTCGATCTGAAAAACGCATTGTTTTACTTATTTTGGTTTTCATTTTCATCTTGGCAGCATTCAATTTAGTGGCTTCGTTAACGATGTTGTTTATTGAAAAAAAGGAAAACATTCAAACGCTCATCCGCATTGGCGCAACGAATCAATTTGTGTTCCGCATCTTCTTTTTTGAAGGCTTGTTAATTGCTGCAAAGGGAATAATCATTGGTCTTGTTATCGGAACAATTGTCTGTGCAGTACAATTGAACTTTTCGATATTGGCAATGCCAAACTCCAATGGAGAGGCTTTTCCAATTGCTTTTGGTTGGAAAGACGGCTTGTTAATTGTGGGATTAGTAAGCAGCTTGAGTTTCTTGGCTTCTTATTTACCTGTTTGGTATTTGGTTAAAAAAGCGTCGTATTTCAAGGCTGCTTTGACCGAAAACGATTAAGCAATCACTTTCAAGGTTTCCGCCACTTTTCTTCCAGTATTTTTGATTGCTGCTAAGTCCTCACCAATGATGGTTACGTGCCCCATTTTGCGGAAAGGTTTTGTTGTTTGTTTGCCATACAAGTGAATGTAAACACCTTTCCATGAAAGCACTTCATTGCTGTTTTTATACACGGCATCGCCTTCGTAACCAGCTTCACCCAATAAATTGATCATGACACCCGGACAACGCAAATCGGTTGCGCCAAGTGGCATGTTGAGCACACTTCTCATGTGTTGTTCGAATTGAGAAGTCAAGCAACATTCAATGGTATGGTGTCCGCTGTTGTGGGGACGTGGAGCAATCTCGTTGATGATTAATTCACCTGATTTCGTCAAGAATAATTCGACAGCTAAAATCCCGACCATTTGTAATTTATCGATCACATTCACCGCGAGCGCTTGTGCGTTTTTTTCAATTGAAGCGGAGATTTCAGCAGGAGAGAATAAAAACTCAACCAAGTTGGCAGTTGGGCTAAATTCACATTCAACACTTGGGTAAACAGCTGTTTCACCGTTTTCATTTCGGGCAACAATAACCGATAATTCTTTTTCAAAAGGAATCATTGTTTCCACAATACAAGGTGCATCAAAAGCTGTTGCTAAATCGGTTTCATTTTTGATAATTTGAACCCCTTTTCCATCGTAACCACCTTTGCGCAATTTCAACACGAAAGGAAATGGTGGATGCGTTGCTAATAAGTGCGCTTTGTTATCGATTAATTGAAAAGGAGCAGTTGGCAAATCGTTTGCAGCATAAAATTGCTTTTGCACTCCTTTGTCTTGAACAATTGACAATACGTTAGATTGGGGAAAAACTTTCACGCCAGCTTGTTCCAACGCAGCAAGGGCTTCGATGTTGACATGTTCAATTTCAACGGTTACCACATCTTTGTCTTTACCAAAATCAACGATTGTTTGGTAATCAGTAAGGCTTCCGACTTGAAAACTAGCAGCAATTTTTTGACAAGGAGCAGTAGGGTCTGGGTCGATACAATGTACGTGAACATCATAATTCAACGCCGATTGAATGAACATTCTTCCGAGTTGTCCACCACCTAACATTCCTAATTTAAAGTTGCTACCGTTCCAATTTTTCATGGTGCAAAGATACAAAATGCCTGTTTTTAAAAAAGTGTCCATGTGGATAAAAATAAAACAGTTGAAAAAGCATGGAAATTTGCTAAATAACTATAGTTTTCGCGACCTTTCCTACATTCAAATTGTTTCCTTTCGTTGAAAATCTTATTTTTGTATCCAAATAAACAAACAGAGTGCTTCAATTACACGACAAGACATTTGAGATTTTTATCCAGGAAGAGGCAATTCTTGCTGAGATTCGTCTGATGGCAGACAAGCTTAACGACGATTATGCGGGTAAAGATGTTGTATTTATTGCTGTGTTGAATGGCGCATTCATGTTTGCTGCTGATTTGATGAAGCACATTGGGTTTGATGCGGAGATTTCATTTGTAAAAATGAGCAGTTATCACGGATTAAATTCAACAGGACGTGTTGACGAAGTAATTGGACTGAATCGACCGATCAAAGGAAAGCACGTTGTTGTTTTGGAAGACATTGTTGACACCGGCGTTACGATGGAAAAATTGTTTAGTTTGTTACAGGCGGAACATCCTCAATCGGTTGAAATAGCAACGTTGTTATATAAGCCAGCGGCATTTAAAGGAAAACACACCCCAAAATATATTGGATTTTCGATTCCAGACAAATTTGTAGTCGGCTATGGCTTAGATTACAACGAGTTTGGAAGAAATACCAAGCACATTTATCAACTAAAGGGTTAAACCCGCAGAAAAGGTATGTTGAACATTGTATTATTTGGCCCTCCAGGAGCAGGGAAAGGAACACAATCAGAGCGATTGATTGAGCAGTATGGATTAGTTCACTTGTCAACAGGTGATATTTTTAGAGCACACATCAAAGGCGCTACTGAATTAGGATTGTTAGCGAAAAGTTACATGGATGCTGGGAATTTAGTTCCAGATGAAGTAACGATCAATATGTTGAAGAACGAAGTATTGCAACATGCTTCACCAAAGGGATTTATTTTTGATGGTTTCCCACGCACAACTGCACAAGCAGAGGCATTGGAAGTTTTTTTATCATCCATAAACACATCGATTTCGATGATGGTTGGTTTGGAAGTTGCAGAAGACGAGTTGCGTGAGCGTTTGAAAAAACGTGCTGAAGTGAGTGGAAGACCGGATGATGCAAATCCAGAGATTATTCAAAACCGCATCAACGTTTACAAAAACGAAACAGCACCTGTGAAAGAATTTTACCAAGCACAGGGCAAATATAAATCGGTTGATGGTATTGGTACCATTGACGAAATTACCAACCGTTTATTTTCGGTTATAGAGGAGAAATAAAAAATGGCTTCAGACAACTTCGTTGATTATGTAAAAATACACTGTACTTCAGGAAATGGAGGTGGTGGTTCTGCGCATTTTCGGCGAGAGAAATACATCCCACAAGGTGGTCCAGATGGTGGAGATGGTGGACGTGGTGGCCATATCATATTGCGTGGAAACAAGCAACTTTGGACCTTGTTGCACTTAAAATTCCACAAACACATCAAAGCTGGACATGGAGGACATGGCTCAGCTCAGAATCAAAAAGGAAAACAAGGACAAGACAAATACATTGATGTGCCACTTGGTACATTGGCGCGTGATTCTGAAACGGGCGAAGTGTTATTTGAAATCACGGAGGAAGGCGAAGAAAAAATCTTGGTTCCTGGAGGACGTGGGGGACTTGGAAATGATCATTTTAAATCGCCAACCTATCAAACACCACGTTTTGCACAACCGGGCGAACCAGGGATTGAAAATTGGATGGTGTTAGAGATGAAAGTCCTTGCTGATGTTGGGTTGGTTGGTTTTCCTAATGCAGGAAAAAGCACCTTGTTGTCTGTTATGTCTTCTGCAAAACCAGAAATTGGGGATTACCCATTTACTACAGTACGTCCTAATTTAGGAATCATCAAATACCGTGACTACCGTTCGTTTGTGATGGCCGATATTCCTGGAATTATCGAAGGCGCGCATTTGGGTAAAGGTTTGGGATTACGCTTTTTGCGTCACATTGAACGCAACGCATGTTTGTTGTTCATGATTCCAGCCGATTCGCCAGATATTCACGAAGAATACCGTATTCTATTAAACGAATTAAAACAATATAATCCGGAGTTATTGCACAAAGAACGCTTGTTAGCAATTACGAAATCGGATATGTTAGACGATGAATTGAAAGCAGCAATTGCCTTGGATTTACCAACTATACCTTACTTGTTCATTTCATCTGTTGCGCAGCAAGGTTTGTCGGAATTAAAAGATTTGATTTGGTCAAAATTGGCAGATGATTGAATGGTTAAAGGCAATTGACAGCAGTATCGTTTTAGCGATAAACGGAATACATAATCACTTCCTTGACACCTTGTTTTGGCTATTTTCAGGCAAGCTTACTTGGATTCCGCTTTATTTGTTGTTGTTGTTGTTTGTTTGGAAATACTTCGGTTTTCGAAAAATGATTCTTTTTTTGGTCATTGTAGGAGCAACAATCGCACTTGTTGATTTCACTTCCGTTATCTTTTTTAAAGAGACTTTTCAACGTTACCGTCCTTCACATCATTTAGTGCTTTCAAAACAATTGTATTTTCACGTTGCTGCAAACGGTGACGTATACAAAGGCGGACAATATGGTTTTGTGAGTTCGCATGCAGCTAATTTCTTTTCGTTGACAATTTTAGCAGGAATGACCTTGCGGCCATATCGCAAAAATTTAATTTGGTTGTTGCTCATCATTGCATGTATGGTCAGTTTGAGCCGCGTGTATTTGGGCGTTCATTACCCAAGTGATGTTATCGTTGGTGGGTTGTGGGGAGCAACAATCAGTTATTTCAGCTTTCGCTACCTTTTAAAACCATTACTTTTGACAAAAAAATAAGTTGATATGGCAGCTATTTTTGTTTTTTTAGGAGGAGGAATTGGCGCATTGTTGCGTTATTTTGTTTCGTTATTTACGGATAAAGTTGCGAGTACTACCTTACCAATGGCAACACTTATTTCGAATGTTGTCGCATCATTTCTTTTGGGTGTTTTTGTCGCATTATTGAAAGATAAAATTCACCATTCGGATGATTGGTATGCGTTTTTAGTCATAGGCGTATGTGGTGGATTCAGTACTTTTTCATCTTTTGCAAAAGAAAATTTAGCGTTGATAGAAAAAGGGCAGTTTGTTTATGCCGGATTGAATATTCTGGTTTCTGTTGTCCTTTGTATACTAGCTGTTTATATCGGAAAACGCTAAAGTAAGCAACTAAGCCACCGGAACTAATTCTTCGATTTGTTGTGCCAATTGATTCCGTTTTGCAACAAATTTTGTCATGTCTGCTTTTCGCATTAGACCTTTTAATTTGTATTCCTTGAACCACGTTCCATAATCGTAAGAGAACTTCCACAACGCAGGGGCTACAAACAAAAAGTATAGGACGCCAAACGACCAGTGCGGGAAGTAATTTTTAGTAAGCCACATGACAATTGGAATTGAATAAATTGTTCCAAATACTTTTCCAAGTAACATTTTTACAGAACCCCAAAACACCTTGCGTTTCATGATTTTTTCGGTTAGTTTTTTGGCTAAGATATACGGAATAAATCCTTGTAGTGCTCCAAGAATAGCAACAGGCCAAGTTGTCAATAATAACAGTAATTCTTTTGTTCGGTTAAAGGTTGCTGGATCAGCATTGCCAACAACAAAACGATCTTGAATGTGCATTCTTTTTTCGAGCGAAAAATAAGCATTCAATTCCTTTTTCAGCTGGTTGATTGCTTCGTTTTCCTCGCTTGCATTTTCATTGATCCAATGCGCTAATTTTTTAGCGTAATCAAAACGTTCTTTCAACGCTAATTGCTCGTTGTGGTTGGCGTGATTGAAACCTTTTCGCGTGATTTGCATGATGCCTTCTAGGAGTGCATAATTGCTTTTATCAGCAACATAAATGACACAGTCTTGCATCATTCCTTCTAGTTTTTTTGTTACATCGTTGATCGTTTTTGCCGTATTTTCTTCAAATTCTTTTCGGTAATCATTGAGGCAAATTTGTGCGCCAAATTTGACTACTATTTCGCTGCCAATGGTGTTTCTATCCGTGTAATTAATCCCGATAGAAGCCAAGTAAATTTTCTTTTCCCAGTTGCATCCTTCCAAAGCTGTTAATCCCATTCGGACCGCACCTTTTTTGATTGGTTTTAATCCGCGAATAGGCGTATCATCTGTAAATCCCTCTCCAAAAATCAAGATATTTCGGCCACTTGCAAGTGTTTTGTTGACACGGTTAAAGACAGTTTTGTTTTTTTCTTGGGTATTTTCCCCATCGTGTTGGCGGTAAATTGGCAACATGTGCGCGAGCCAAAGGAAAGGTTTCAACCACCATTTAAAAACATCAGAGCGCGTCATGAAATTAAAAATAGACTTACTCAATGCGCCCAACATAATTGGGTCCATGAAGGAATTTGGGTGATTTGAAACGTAAATTGTTCTATTAAAAAAATGTTTTGGCTTGTTAATAAATAAAATGCGTTTGTAGAATAAGCGCAAGGAGATATTTAACGAGCAAACAAGAAGAAAATAGAATAACCGCATTTTAGATTTTTTTGTAAAATTACGATAGAATCTAAGTTTCCGCATGCCCGTTCGTAAATTAAATCAACAAAATGAGTGTGAATAGTAAATTCGTTCCAATAAAAAGATTCACGGTTCTCCTGCCGATAAACACCTAATTACAAATTATGTTTCTTATTTTTACACCAAAAAAACATGGTTGGTATCATTATGGGAAGTACTTCGGATCTTCCAATTATGCAAGAAGCATCGGCAATTTTAGAAGCATTTGGAATTCCTTACGAATTAACAATTGTATCTGCACACCGTACTCCAGAACGTATGTTTGACTATGCGAAAACAGCTGCTGACCGTGGATTGAAAGTTATCATTGCAGGTGCTGGCGGTGCTGCACATTTACCAGGAATGACAGCATCTTTAACACCACTTCCAGTAATTGGTGTTCCAATCAAGTCGAGTAATTCGATAGACGGATGGGATAGTCTTTTGTCGATTGTTCAAATGCCAAACGGAATACCAGTGGCAACGGTAGCAATCAATGCTGCAAAAAATGCAGGAATATTGGCTGCTAAAATCTTGGGAGCATCAGATGTAAAATTACGTGCTGAATTGCTAAAATACATGGAATCGATGAAGGAAACTGTTCTTGAAGGTGCCGAAAAAGTAGCAATCAACAAGCTGTAATTATTGGTAAATCAAGTATTTCTGCCGCGTTACTAAGAAGGTATCAATAGCAGGCTTCCACGAATTTTTGATTTCTTTTGCTGTTAATCCATCTTTTAACTGTTGGCGCAATTTTGTTGTGCCTGCCAAACGGTCAAAAAAGTTTTTCTGATCAATAAATGGTATCGAATCACCTAATTGGTCCCGAGCGTTGATGAGCCAATTCAAGTTTATTTCATAAGCTCTTTTTCGCTGAACTGTTCTCAGGTCATAACCATTACACGATTTGTTTTGCCACAATGGTTCTTTCGCACCAGTTGTTGGCATGGGAATGAACTCAAAATCAGTTTTCCGAAAGTTTGGATGTCCATACATTTCAAATGGACGTTCTGTTCCACGACCAATACTCACTGTTGTTGCTTCAAAAAAGCACAAACTTGGGTAGAGCGTAATTGCTAAATCAGTTCGTAAATTAGGAGAAGGAGGAATTGCGATTTCAAACTTTTGTTTGTGGCTGTAATTTTTACACGGAACGATGTATAATTTGCAAGTATTGTTTTTTGCTAACCAAAATTCTCCGTTAATCATCAAGGCATATTCCCCGATTGTCATTCCGTACACTATTGGAACAGGATGCATGCCAATGAATGAAACTTGATCTTTTTCGAGCATTGGCCCATCGATGTAGTGTGCATTTGGATTTGGTCGGTCCAATACAATCAACGCTTTGTTGTTTTCAGCACACGCTTCCATGACGTAATGCAGCGTCGAAATATACGTGTAAAAACGAACACCAACATCTTGAATATCAAACAATACGATATCAACATCCCACAATTGATCGGCACGCGGTTTTTTGTTATTTCCATAAAGCGAAACGATCGGCAAACCAGTTATGGGGTCTTTGTGCGACCAAACTTTTTCACCAGCATCTGCCGTTCCTCTGAATCCATGTTCTGGCGCAAAAACTTTTTGTATTTGAATGCCTAAAGCAAGTAAGGAATCGACCAAATGTGTTTTTCCAATAACAGATGATTGGTTGGCAACAATTGCAACACGTCGACCTCTTAACGAGTCCAGATAAAGGTTCATGCGGCCGTTCCCAAGTTGCAAAGTAGGCATTTGCGCTGTCTGATATACTTCTGGTTGGTAATTTTCAGACTCTTTGATGATTTGTTCGCGTTGTTGTGTGTTTGTTGCAATTGTATTGCTTGTTGGATCTGTTTTTTCTTTTTTCCATGAACAGCCAACAAGGAAAAGCACACAAATACTTTGTATGGACAAAAGCTTTATGTAATTTCGTAATCGCATGCGTACTAATTGGAATTTTATATTTTTCATTGCTCGAACTCTTCAAAAACAATCTGTTGAAGGGAAAAAAGTTGCACGTCCAATTACTCGAATAGCAACAATCAGTATCGCGCTTGCTATGATTGTGAATACAGTTACCATAGCAATTGTCGATGGTTTTCAACAAGAAGTCAGCCGTAAAGTTATTGGTTTTGGTTCACATATTTCCATACAAAAAGATGGCGAAGGAACTTTAATTGAAACAGCACCCTTATTACGCGATAAAAAGTTTGAGGATTTAACCCGTTCAATTGATGGCGTTACCTCTTTACAATCAGTTGCTTACAAGCCCGCTTTGTTGCAATCGGCTTCCGATAAAGGGCAAAAAGAAATTCTTGGAGTTATTTTAAAAGGTGTTGATAAATCGTACAATTGGCAATTTTTTAAAACACATTTGATTGCCGGTCGGATTCCTAATTTCTCGAAAGCTCAATCAAACGAATTACTTGTTTCTAAAAGCATTGCTCAGAATTTACATTATGCGTTGGGTGACACCGTTGCAGCATTTTTCGTTAAACAGCAACCCATTCAACGAGAATTCAAGATAGTTGGCATTTTCGAAACAGGTTTAGCCGATTTTGACAAAGAATTGGTGGTTTGTTCCATCGACCAAGTGCAACAATTGAATGATTGGGGAATACAAGCAGCTATTGAAGTAGACGATACATTGACCAATGGCGAATTAGTTATTCGTGCAAATGTAGTTGGTGGAAATGGAAATTATCGCTACGATTGGGGAAATGGATTTGAGCGTTATGCAGGTTATCAAATTTGTCCTACCAAAGATACGCTTATCCGTCTCATTGCAGCAGATTTTTGGACGCGTTTGGACGAGCCAACTGGCGCTTCGCAATTGCGCGATGGTGAAACGAGTATTGCCGACACGGCTTATTTGAAAATTTCCCTTTCAGGAGATAAAAATGCGGCATGTTTGATTCAATTGACAGCTGAACAGACAATCAATAAAATGTATTTGGATGATACGGGTAATCGCTTTCAAATTAATGCTGGCGCAAAAAAAATTAGATTTACCTCAACGCCTGGGAAAGGCTCATATTCCAATTATGTTGGTTCGTATGAGTTAATGATTAGCGATTTTGAAGCCTTAGAAAAAGTAAAGCGTTCCGTTCAAAAAGCGGTTGTTTTTAATCCGAATTTTTCACAAACAGTTCAAGTAAAAAGCATCAAAGACAACCAACGCGATTTGTTTGTTTGGTTGAGTTTTTTAGACATCAACATGGCGATTGTGTTGTTGCTGATGTTAGTGATTGGCATCATCAACATGGGTTCAGCATTGTTGGTAATGATTTTATTACGCAGTAGTTTTATTGGTGTATTTAAAGCGATGGGAGCAACCAATTGGCAATTGCGCAAAGTGTTTTTGGTTCATTTTGGAAAGTTAATTCTCAAGGGAATGGTATGGGGAAATATCATTGGTGTTGGAATTTGTTTGTTACAAGCTAACTTTCAACTTATTCCACTTGACCCAAAGATTTATTATTTAGATGCCGTTCCTGTTTCAATTTCAGTGCTTTCGATTATTGGTTTGAACGTTCTTACTTTGATTATTTGTTTGTCAGCACTATTAATTCCTTCGTATTTGGTAGCAAAAATTGCTCCTTCAAAAGCGATGCGGATGAAATAATCAGTCAAATTAAGCGTTGCTGAGAATGAATGGATTACAAATACACGTTTTCTATGCATGTATACAGACAAAGATTTCACTAACTTTGATGTTCGTATGAAACAAATGAAACAATTTTTATTCGGTTTATTACTTGTGAATTCATTGTTGCTTTCTGCTCAAAGAAATGTCAAAGATTCCATCATCAGTACACCTTGGATAGGTTTGCACTACGGATTAATTGCCCCTGGAGGTGATTTGAAAGAACGTTTTGGCACCTTGAATCATTTGGGTGTTATGGCAGGTTATAAAACCAATCGAAACTGGGTATTAGGATTAGACGGGAATTTTATTTTTGGTGATCAAATAAAAATAAACACGCTGTTCAGTCATTTAATTGATAGTTACGGAAATATTACGGATGTCAATGGAGATGTTGCACGTGTATTGGTTACCGCAAGAGGTTTTAACGTTAATTTAATGATTGGAAAAGTATTTTCAATTGCAGGTCCGAATAGCAATTCGGGAATTTATGTTCACGGAGGATTGGGTTATATCCAACACAAAATGCGTGTGGAGACACAGGACCAAGTTATTCCTACGTTGGAATTAACTTATCGGAAAGGATATGATCGCTATACAACAGGCTTGAATTTCCATCAATTTATTGGTTATGCATTTATGGCTAACAAAGGATTTGTGAATTTTTATGGCGGATTTTATTGTTCACAAGGGTTGACCTACAATCGCCGTACTATTTTCTTCGATCAACCAACCGTTCCTGTCTCAACTGCTCAACGTTTGGATTTGCAATATGGTATCAAATTGGGGTGGTTTATTCCGATTTATGAACGTAAACCAAAAGATTTTTACTACGATTGATGCGGTTGTTTTACGGCTTCGGGATACGCGTTTTTTACCTACTTATGCGTTTTGCAGCGCTTTTTCATGAAAAAGCAAACAAGTGGATTGTAGGTAGACAACAAGGCTTTGAAGGGATTGAAATCCCATCAAACAGCAAAGTAATTTGGTTTCACTGCGCTTCATTGGGTGAATTTGATCAGGGATTACCGGTGATGAATGCACTAAAGGAAAAAGATCCGTCCCTGTTTTTAGTGGTAACGTTTTTTAGTCCTTCTGGTATGGAACATTACCACAAACGCAAGCATTCAGTTGATTTAGCACTTTATTTACCCTTGGACACCAAAGCAAAAGCCACAAAATTCGTTGCTTTTTTACAACCAAAACTTGTCTTTTTTGTAAAGTATGAATTTTGGTACAATCATTTAAAAGCAGCAAAACGACAGGGTGCAAACATATACGGAGTCAGTAGTTTATTTCGACCTACTCATCGTTTTTTCAAGTGGTATGGCGGTTTTTTCCGGAAAGCTTTGTGCTTGTTTGACCATTTTTATGTGCAAGATGAACAGTCGAAACAATTGTTAAAGAACATTGGCATTGACCAAGTTACTGTAACAGGTGATACGCGTTATGACCGCATGTTAGCTGTTGCAGCGGCGCATGAAACTTCCGAAAAAATAAACCGATTTGTTGCTGGGCAACCGACACTTATTCTTGGGAGCATCTGGCCAGTTGATTTAGAAAAAATTGCACCAGCTTTGCAACGATTAGCGACTTCTTGGAAGATTATCATTGCTCCTCATACAATTTCAGAGGAAACTATAAAGTTGATTACCAATGTGTTTGCTGGTCAAGTTAATCGCTATACCAGCGAAGAAGAAACAACTGCACCTATTTTTATTTTGGATACCATTGGGCAATTAACAACTGCTTATCAGTTTGCACAAATAGCATACGTTGGAGGAGGATTCACTGGGAAATTGCACAATATTTTAGAGCCAGGCGCATTTGGCGTTCCAGTAATATTCGGGCCAAATTTCAAGCGTTTTCCAGAGGCGCAATTGTTTTTGGACAAGCAAGCAGCGATAAGCATAGCTGATGCAGAAGCATTTGAACAGGCAGTGAATTATTTCCAACAAAATCAATTGATTTCCAAAACCAATTTAGCAGCACTTTTTGCTGAAAATGCAGGTGCCGCGGACAAAGTTGTTGCAGCTACTTGGCCTGCTTAGAAATTTGGACTCAGTTCGTGTGTTTTGTAGAAGTCTTCTATGTATTTAACAGCTTCGTCAGCAGTATCAACGATATTCAAATAATTCATGTCTTCGGGAGAGATGTTGTGTTCTTTTTCTAACATCACTTCTTTTACCCATTTCACTAATCCTGTCCAATAATCCGATCCGATTAATACGATGGGACGTTTGGTTATTTTCTTCGTTTGGATGAGCGTGATGGCTTCAAACAATTCGTCCATCGTACCAAAACCACCAGGCATTACCACAAATCCTTGCGAGTATTTGACAAAAATTACTTTTCTAACAAAGAAATAGTCAAAATTGATATTGTGGTCACGATCAATGTATTTGTTGTGAAATTGTTCAAACGGCAAATCGATGTTCAATCCTACCGATTTCCCACCAACGTTAAAAGCACCTTTGTTTCCAGCTTCCATAATTCCAGGACCACCACCAGTAATCACACCATATCCAGCGGCTGCTAGTTTCCCGCCTATTTCTGCACTTAGTTGATAGTATGGACTGTTTTCGGGCGTACGAGCAGAGCCAAAAATGGAAATACATGGACCAATGCGTGCCATGCGTTCATAACCTTCAACAAATTCGGACATGATTTTAAAAATTGCCCAACTATCGTTTGTTTTAATTTCGTTCCAGTCTTTTGATGTTACATTCATGGTTGCTTACTATTTGTATTCAATTGCTTAAAATTACATTATTTACGGTTATTTCAAGCTACAAAGTTGATTCATTTATACTTGAACGATTTAGTATGCTGCAAAATGCGATTATTGAAAAAATATTTATTTAATATTGCACTTCAAAAAGTAACAAATGTTTGAATTAGCAGCAATAGCAGCAGCACATAGCAAAGTAAAATCCGGTGCAGATTTCCCAAATTATATCAATGAAATTTATGCATTGGGTGTGCAACGATTCGAAACATGGGCTACTGATAGTCACACGGTTTATTTTGGTGCATCAGATTTCCAGCTTTCAGCTCCTGGATTATTCGAACCACTAACGATAGCTGATAATTGCGACTTACCAACGTTCAAAACGCGTTTATTACTTCACCAACAAGGTCACACCGATTTCGTTACATTTTGTAACGACTGCGCAGCAACGGGTATTGAAAAATGGGTAATGGACTTGAATGAAAAAACATGTACCTACTTTGATAAAAACAATACGGAACAATTAGTAGAGAAATTGCCTTAAGTATCAGCTTTTTCGAATCTTGTTCATGTGATCAATTTCCATTTTTAAGTACTTAGCCGTATGAGAAATAGCGGTGTGCTTTTTAATGAGTTCTTCTGGCGTTCCTTTGCAAACGATTTTCCCTCCTTCTCTTCCTCCTTCAGGACCAACATCAATGATATGGTCTGCAACTTTTACGATATCCAAGTTGTGTTCGATGACCAAAACCGTGTTTCCATCATCAACTAAGCGTTGCAAGACATCAATCAACATGCGAATATCCTCGAAATGCAAACCAGTACTTGGTTCATCAAGAATATAAATTGTGTTGCCCGTTCCTCTTTTGGTTAACTCCCCAGAAAGCTTGATGCGTTGCGCTTCGCCACCACTCAATGTTGTGGATGGTTGCCCCAATTTGATGTAACCTAGTCCAACCGAATTCATGGTTGCCAACGGACGATGAATTTTTGGAATGTTTTCAAAAAACACAGCTGCATCCTCGATTGTCATTGCTAACACGTCGTTAATCGATTTTCCTTTGTAACGGACTTCTAATGTTTCACGGTTGTAACGTTTTCCATTACACGTTTCACATTCGACATAAACATCTGGGAGGAAGTTCATTTCGATGACTTTTAGTCCGCCACCACCGCAGGTTTCACACCTTCCACCAGCGACATTGAACGAAAAACGTCCAGCTTTGTAACCCCTAATTTGCGCTTCTGGCAGTGCAGCAAAAAGTGTTCTAATTTCTGTAAAAACGTTTGTATATGTTGCAGGATTACTGCGTGGTGTTCGTCCAATCGGACTTTGGTCTATTTCAATTACTTTGTCAATGTTTTCAAGCCCATGGATACTTTTATAGGGCATTGGTTTTTTTACGCCGTTGTAAATGTGCGCATTTAAAATAGGGTAGAGCGTGTGGTTGATTAAAGTTGATTTCCCACTGCCCGAAACTCCTGTTACACACGTTAAAGTTCCCAAAGGTATTGTGAGGTCGACATTTTTTAAATTATTTCCTGTTGCACCTTTTAAAACGAGTGTTTTTTCGTTCCCTTTTCTTCTTTTCTTCGGTATGGCGATTTCTAATTCCCCGTTCAAGTATTTCGTTGTCATGGAGTCGGTACTAACCAGTTCGTTGAATGGTGCAGCATTAACAATCTGTCCACCATGAACGCCAGCTCCCGGACCGATATCAACCACATAGTCAGCCGCTTCCATCATTTCTCGGTCGTGTTCCACAACAATCACTGAATTTCCGGTATCGCGCAATTTTTTGAGTGAATTAATCAAACGGGTATTATCGCGTTGGTGCAAACCGATACTTGGTTCATCTAAAATATAGAGCACATTCATCAATTCTGAACCAATTTGCGTTGCCAAACGAATGCGTTGTGCTTCACCACCTGAAAGACTTCTCGCAGAGCGGTGTAGGGTCAAATATTCCAATCCAACATCTAATATGAAGCGCACACGATTTCGGATTTCCTTTAATATTTCCGTACCGATTAATTGTTGCTCTTTGGTGAGATGATAAGTAATGTTTTCAACCCAATGAGCGACTTCTAACAAGTCCATCGCGGCAATTTCGCCAATGTTTTTTTCAGCAATAATAAAGTTCAGCGCTTCTTTTTTGAGACGCGTTCCTTTGCAATCTGGGCAGGTGATTTTGTTCATGAAACTTTGTGCCCAACGTTGAATACTAGCAGAACTTTCTTCGGCATGCCGCGCCATAAATCCAGCTAATCCTTCAAAGCGAATCGTGGTGTCTTTCACGCTTGTTTCAAGACCTTCGTTTCCGTTTAATATGATGTGGATAATGTCATCTGGCAAGTCTTTAATTGGCGTGTTCAGTGAATATCCTTCTTGTTGTAAGTAACTATCAATGCGTTCAAAAAACCAATTCTTCTTGTATTCTCCAATGGGTGCCAAACCTCCTTTTTTGATACTCAAATTTGCATCTGGGATAACTTTGTCACGATCGATCTCTGCTATTTCCCCTAAACCATTACACAAGCTACATGCGCCATAAGGTGAATTGAACGAAAACAAACTTGGTTCTGGTTCAGGATATGAAATTCCTGTTGTTGGACACATCAAAAAACGAGAGAAATGACGCACTTCATTTGTTTCAATGTCATGAATCATCATTGCTTTATTTCCATGTTTCATTGCTAAAACGACAGCGTCGTAGATGCGTTTTTTATCCGAATCTGCAATTTGCATGCGGTCGACGACCATTTCAATATCGTGAATTTTGTAACGATCTAGGCGCATCCCTCGTTCGATATCAACAATTTCTCCATCAATGCGCACTTTGGTAAAGCCCATTTTTGCAATTTGTTCAAACAATTCGCGGTAATGACCTTTTCTTCCTTTGATCTTAGGTGCTAAAACATTTATTTTTTTTCCAATAAAGTCTGCGATGATCAAATCGGCAATTTGCTCGTCGGAATACTTCACCATTTGTTCGCCGGTATTGTAAGAGATTGCTGTTCCTACACGTGCATACAAGAGACGAAGAAAGTCATAGATTTCTGTAATCGTTCCAACAGTAGAGCGCGGGCTTCGTGAAACTGTTTTCTGTTCGATAGCAATAACTGGACTTAAGCCATCAATTTTTTCGACATCTGGTCGTTCCAAACCACCTAAAAACTGTCTTGCGTAGGCAGAAAAAGTTTCGATGTAACGGCGTTGGCCTTCAGCAAAAATGGTATCAAAAGCAAGAGAAGATTTTCCACTTCCACTAAGACCTGTGAAAACAACCAATTTATTTCTAGGAATAGAAAGCGTAACATTTTTCAAGTTATGCTCTTTCGCACCATAAATATCGATGGAGTTTTGTTTTGTTTTATCAGCCATAATCATCATTACCACAGCGCAAAATTGGCTGTTACTTGTTACAACAAAATTACAAGGAAATGGTTTAAAAGAGTGCTATTCTGAAAATAATCACTTATTTTTTTGTTTGAAACGGATGGTTTTTTCGTACAAGAAAATAAAAACAGCAAAAACATATAATGTAAGCGAATATACTAGACCAATAATATTCCATTTGGCTGCATAAATGGCAATAATTGCAATAATTAATGAAGAAATTGAAAGCAATAAAAAGATATACCAAACTTGTTTATCTGAATAACCCGCATAGACCAAATGATGAGTTGTATGATCTTTTCCTCCTACCATTGGAGATTTTCCTTTTTTGATGCGGTTTATGACCACGCTCAATGTATCGACAAGAGTTGGTGCAAATGCGATCAAAACAATTATTAGTCCGATAAGAGGAGATTGACCGGTTTTAACACCAATATTTGATAAATCGTGTATCGCATAAAATGCGGTAAAAAGACCAATAAATTGACTTCCTGCATCTCCCATAAATAATTTTGAAGGGTGAATGTTGTAATATAAAAATCCGACCAGCGCACCTACTTGAATACACAATGTCAATGTCCATAGGTTCATGTTCCAATCGTACAAAATAATATCGCTTGCGAGACAAGTTGCAAGGATAAATAACGCATTTGTACCAGTTATTCCATCCATGTTATCAAGCATATTTAGCGAATTCATAATGAGTACAACCCATGTTACAGTTAGTAATGCATTGATGAAGAAAACAGGTGTGATGGCTATAAGTGAATCTGTAGCAACAAGAATTAATCCACAAAGGATTTGAACAGATAATTTCAGGTATGGTTTCGTATTGTACGCGTCATCGGCCAAGCCCATAATAAACGCAATTAGACCTGCGCCAAACAAGCCAACAAACTCTTTGTTATGAAAAATATTTTCGGTGTAAAAAATAATGGAATAGGCAATTGCACCAAGTAAAAAAGCAACAAAAAAAGCAACTCCACCTAACGATGGCTTTGATTCATTGGACCATCGAACAGTAATATCATTTTTATTTCTAATGCCTAGTGTTTGAGAAAAACTTAACAGCAATTTGTTGCTAACAAGGCTAATAATTAGTCCAATTACAAAAAAACAACAACCAGCAAAAATAATTTCAACTACCATTAGAAAGGTGATTGAAATTGATCAAAAGTGGGTGCGATTTCGTCTTTTGGTGATAGCAAAGGGTGATCAATATGCCAATTTATCGCCAAAGTTGAATCATCCCAACGAAGTGCTTGTTCAGCTGCTGTATGATAAAAGTTAGTGCATTTGTATTGAAAAACAGTATCATCTTCTAGGGCAACAAATCCATGAGCAAAGCCTTCGGGTATCCATAATTGTTTTTTGTTTTCTGAACTCAAAAGAACAGCAACATGTTGTCCATATGTAGGAGAATCTTTGCGAATATCAACTGCAACATCTAAAACACTTCCACTGATTACTCGAACCAATTTTCCTTGTGCGAAAGGTGGATTTTGATAATGAAGACCTCTGAGCACCCCTTTTTTTGAAATAGATTCATTATCTTGAACAAAGGTAACTGCTTGACCTATTAAATCATTGAATTTTTCTTGCTGAAAACTTTCAAAAAAGAGACCTCTTTCATCTTGAAAAACTCTTGGTTCTAAAATAAAAACTTCTTTAATATCAGTAGGGATTGCGTTCATCATTTAGTTTTTTCTTCTTCGTAATAACCATAACCATAACCAAATTCACTTTTTGAGATGGAAACATTGTTTAGGATGACATTGATGTTTTTTATTTGCTTCAATTGATACAAATCATTTATTTTCTTTGCGAAAATTCGTTTAGAAAAGTTGGATCTGAAAACATAAATTGGAATATCTGATTCAGAAAGTACTTGTACGCCATCTGTCACAATTCCTACAGGTGGACTGTCGATCACAACAATGTCATATCTATGTTTAAGCTCGTTTAAGATAGTATTGAATGCATCACTCAAGATTAACTCAGATGGGTTTGGTGGGATACTTCCTGCTGAAATAAAATCCAAGTTTTCAATTTCAGTCTGTTGAATTATTTCGTTGAGTGAAACATTACCTATTATTGCATTACTAATTCCCGCATCATTTTGCTTCCCTAGCCCTAAGTGAACTTTTGGTTTTCTCAAGTCGAGATCAAGTAAAACTATTTTTTTATCAGAAAGCGCAAGAATTCCTGCAAGGTTTAGCGCAACAAAAGTTTTTCCTTCACCAGAAATAGAAGAGGAAATAGCAATAGTTTTCGCATGTGAATTGATGAAACTTATATTTGTTCGAATAGCTCGAAGTGCCTCTGAAAGTATTGATTTAGCAGAATTATGAACCACTAGTTGACTAAAACCGACTTTGTTTTTTACTTCAGGAATTGTTCCCAAAATGATTGCATTTTGATGCAGTAAAAATTTAAGATCATCAACAGTTGTGATTTCATTGTAGGTTAAATACTTGATAACGAGAAAGCTAATTGCAAGTATAAATCCTACAAAAATAAATATCCCATACGTTTTATTTTTGTTCGGACTAATCGGGTCATTTGAAAAAGTTGCTTGATTTAAAACTCGGTTGTTTGATGTGTAACCTGCATTTGAAATCGAATATAAAATCTTTTTTTCAGTCAATAAAGTAAAATATTTATCGTTTAAATTTTGTAAAGATTTTAACCGATTGAACTCCATTTTTTTATCTGGCAAAGCCATGTATTCACCTTCAAATCCTCCAATTTTAGATCGGATTAATTGCGCACTTTTCTGTAATCGTTCGTAGATAACGTCAACACTTCTTCTTATGTTTTGAATTTTGAATACAAGTTTTGACTGAATGTTTTTTATTTCAGCATGATTTTCATTTACTGTTGTCAAAAGTTCCTCTTTTCTCTCCAATAACAAGTTCAAATCGTTTATTTGTTTTGTCAAAGAAAGTTCATAACTCTTTCCAAGCATTTCGGGTATCAAACGGTAAATTTCCACCCGATTAGGATCGTTTGACAATTTGGTTTTTACTAAATTAAGAGTTGCTAATTCATCTTGAATAACAAATAACTGACCTTGATAAAGTCCAATGTTCTCTGTTAAACTATTTCCTGACATTTCAGGATCAGTTAGTTGTGTTGTTCGTTGGTACTGGCTTAGGCTATCTTTTGACAATTGTAATTCACCAGCGATGGAATCAATTTGTTGTTCGAGAAAATTTAAAATATTCTCCGAACTCTTTCGCTTCATGTCTTCATCGTACGTGAAAAATGCAGCTGCAACGGATTGAGTAATATCGTGACAAAACTCTGCGTTATTTCCAATATATTTGATTTCAATAGTTTTTGCTTGAGCATCAACTGGTTCGACTACCAAGTTTGGCAACAAACGTTTAACCAATTCTTTGCGGTTATTGAAAGTGAAATATAATTCATTGGCATTATCATCAGCTAAAAAATTGTTCCAAGAATTTGTTTTGATCGTTACATCAAAATGAGGTGTTTTTAATCGTTTGTTTTGAACGCAAATAAAGTTGAATTTTTTCCCATATAATTCATAGTGCACTTCAATTTGATTGTTTTTCGCTTGAAGATATATTGGAATTGCACATAAGTTACTATCAATCAATTCGTAAGGTAAAACTGTAAACGTGCTTTGATGGTATTTTTCTTCTGTTAAAAACTTGCCTTTAGAAAACACAGAAACATTCAAATTCAATTTTTCAAGTGCAAAATCAAATAACAACTCGGAACGCAACAATTCTAATTCACTCGAAATATTGTCTTTGGTATTGATATTTTCAATTTCAAGTAATTCTTTTCCTTTGTCTTTTTCCCCTAATTGTATGACTATTCGTGATTCATAAAGTGGCTTTGTATAGCGTAAATAAAGAAAAGCGAAAAGACTCATCAATAAAATAGCAGCTAGTGCAATCCACCAATTACGACGTAGAATAACACGTGCAATGGTAACATTGAAGTCTTTATTAATGACATAATTTGAACTGCTCACCTTATTTTAATGTTGTTAAGACCGTAAAAATAACCAAAACACTTGATAGCAATGAAATGATTGGAGCGCTGTTGTTGAGAACTTCTTTTGCAACCTGTTCTCTAGGCTCAATATAAATGTAATCGTTGGCTTGAACAATTAAGTCAGCATATTTTAATCCATCTATCGTAGATAAATCCATCGTATATACTTTTCGGATGCCACTTTCAACCCGCATTAGTTTCACATTTTCACTTTTACCTCTACTGGCAATTCCTCCTGCTAAAGCGATTACTTCCATCAGCGTAGTATTGTCATTTTGCAGACTGATTACTTTTGCATCTGCACCATTTCCAGTAAAAACGATTACTCTTCTATTGGTAATTTTCACTTGAACAAATGGATTGATATATCCGCTTTTGAGTTGATATAACTTAGACAAGGTATCCTCACATTTTTTGATGGTCAAACCTTCCAAATGAACAGTGCCTAACAACGGCAAGTCACTTGTTCCATCACTTCTAACCAAATAGGTGATTGTTTTTGTTTGTTTTATTTCGGGGTTAATTCCGTTCATACCATCGATTATTTTTTCGCCATTATTGGTGAACAACTGAAATTCAAACAAATCATTTTGTGCTATCGTATAATCGGAAATTGGTTTTAATGGAATGCTATCAGCAGCTGTAATTTCACCTTGAGGTTCACGAAACATTAGGTTTTTATTGATATTACAAGCTGTTAAATAAAAAACACCTAAAAGTAAACCAATGTATTTTAAATAATTCATGTTGTTTTATTTTTGTAATAATTCACGGTAAAGCGCTTCAGTTTGAGCTACCAAATTACGATAATGAAATTTGTTTTTCACAAATGTCCAACTTTTTTCAGACATTTCAGCGCGAAGTTCCTTTGATTCAATCAGTTTTTCTAATGCGCGGGCAAAAGCATTCGCATCGTTTTTTGGCACAATGAAGCCCGTTTCACCTGGAATTAGAATGTCTTTTACTCCGCCAACATCAGTACTAACGACAGGAAGATTACATGCTTGTGCTTCGATTAAACTGACGGGCGTTCCTTCATTATTGGAAGTCAAACACATGATATCCATTCCTGCATTGAATGTTGCAATATCTTTTATCCAACTTGTCATTTCAATAGCAACTCCATAGGTTTTTTTCAAACGCTCAACTTCTTTTGAAATTGCTTCATTTTCAATGCCGTCACCTACAATGAAAAAACGTGCAGTGCATTTTTTTTGCGCTAATATTTCTACAACAGCTAAAAAAAGCGCGTGATTTTTAATTGGAGCTAAACGCCCAACAATTGCAACAGCGACTTCATTTTCAGTTAGTTGGTGTTTTTCACGAGTGATTCGTCTTTTCTCGCTTAAATTTTCTTGAAATTGTTCCAAATCAAATCCCAATGGAATTACCGAAATCTTTTCGGGCTTACAAATGTGGTAGACATTAGTAAGTTCTTCTTTTTGTAAGGGACTAATTGCAATGATTTTTGTTGTTTTAGCAGCTAATCGTTGTTCAATGAATTGATACAAAGTTGTTTTCAAACGTCCAAAATAGGAATGAAAAACATGGCCATGAAAAGTGTGAATAATGACAGGAACTTGGCAAGCCAATGCAGCTTTACGACCCAATGCACCGGCTTTTGATGCATGAGTATGAACGATATCTGGTTTGAAATCACGTATGATTTCTTTTAATTTTTTGTAGGCAATTCGATCACTTTTAAAATTCGGTGTCCGTTGTAATTCAGAGATTAAAAGTGGTTTAACACCGTATTTTTCAGGAATATAAAGGGAATCTTCTTCGTCTGGTTCTGGTAGACCCCCAACCAATAAAGTTTCAAAATCATCCGATAAAAACGCCGATAAAAATGTTGCGTTGTAGGTTGGTCCACCAATGTTAAATCGATTAATAATTCTGAGTACTCTTGGCATATAAATTGGCGTAAATTCGTTAGACAAAAGTAAAGATTTTTAGTTAATAACGTGATTTGAGCATTAGGCTATTCAGCTAGCAATGTTAAAAAGTTTTTTCACTGACATATTTCAGCGTTCTTTTTTCAACGAATTTTGATACATGCGTTTATTCCAATCCTCAATAAAAATGTCATTCCTTCTGTTTCAACTTTGCGTGACATTAGTCGTTTTTAGCCAAAATACGGTGCAACAAGCGATAAATTCATTTGCTGCTGAGCCTTGTTTTATTCATGCAGGGATAAGTTTTTCTGCTGTGGATTGTGCTACTGGAGAACAAATTGCATCATTAAATCCTACATTAAGTTTAGCACCTGCTTCCACTACTAAATTATTTGCAACGGCCACTGCCTTAGAAGTGTTGGGAGCAGATTATGCACCTAAAACGAGAATTTATATAGACGGAATTATTCAAGCAGATAGTGTTTTGTCGGGTAATTTATGGATTCGAGGAGGAGGAGATGCTGCACTTGGAAGTCGGTATTATAATGGCGATGGTTTAGAAGACCAGTTTTTACAAAAATGGGCGGATACCTTATTGAAAATGGGAATAAAAAAAATAACAGGTTCCGTAATTTCCGATGCTTCAGAATTTGGCTACCAAGGTGCACCAGATGGTTGGGGCTGGAGCGATATGGGGAATTATTATGGTGCAGGAGCATCGGGTTTGCCAATTTATGACAACATGTTGCGCTATTATTTCAAAACAAGCACAACGATTGGTTCCAAAACAGTACTAACTGGAACTTTTCCTACCATTCCTGAATTGAACTTCACAAATTACATTACTGCTGGTGGAAAAGGAGATAATTCATATATTTTCGGTGCGCCATATTCGTTGGATCGTTTTGGCACAGGAACATTAGAAAAAGGGGTAAATCGTTTTGTGGTGAAAGGAAGTTTGCCAGATCCAGAGTTGACATTTGCTGCTGAATTTGTGCGTGTTTTGGGTACAAAAGGCATTCAAGTTGAGTCTGGTTATGCGAATGCTCGGAAACAACCAAGTCAGTCACCAGCAATACGTTATGCGACCAAGCAATTGATATACACGCATTACGGAAAAACAGTAGGATCAATTGCTTGGTGGACCAATATGAAATCTGTTAATTTATTTGCGGAATCCTTGCTTTGTTTAGTTGGATACGGTACAAATGGAGTAGGAACAACGGACAATAGTTTGGATAAATTGGACGCTTTTTGGCGTGATAAAATCAATACAAATGGTCTCTACATTAATGACGGAAGTGGTTTGTCGCGTAGTAATGGAATTTCTGCAGATCATTTTAGCCAACTACTAAAGTACATGACAACAGCAAAAGAATTTCAAACGTTTTACAACACACTACCAGTTGCCGGCGTATCGGGGACATTATCAACGGTTTGCAAAAATCAACCAGGAGAAAACAGGGTGCATGCAAAAAGTGGTACAATGAACCGCATTAAATCATACGCTGGATACGTTGAAAGCACTTCTGGACGCCGTATTGCTTTTGCGATTATCGTTACAAATTTTTCGTGTTCGAACGATGTTACTCTTGCTAAAATTGAAAAAGTAATGAATACACTTTCAACTTATTAATTCATTCGAAAAATCGCCCAATTTCACTAGAAAAATATGTATCTTTACTTTTTGTTTTGTTAAGAAACATAACGCATTAACAGTCGTATCGAAGTGAAGAAAATAGAAATGGTTGACTTATCTGGTCAATACGAAGCAATAAAAACAGAAATACAAGCAGCGATAGATGAGGTTTTAACGACCGCTCATTTTATTGGAGGCCCTGTAGTTACAAGGTTTCAACAATCGTTCGAAGCTTACTTGGATGTAAAACATGTTATCCCGTGTGCCAATGGTACTGATGCGTTGCAAATAGCACTGATGGCGCTTGGATTAAAACCAGGTGACGAGGTGATTACTCCTTCGTTTACATACATGGCTACCACAGAAGTTATTGCATTGTTGGGTTTAAAACCTGTTTTTGTCGATGTTGAGCCGCATACGTTTTGTATTGATCCAACCAAAATTGAGCAAGCGATTACCCCACAAACAAAAGCAATCGTACCTGTACATTTGTATGGCCAAGCAGCAGACATGGAATCGATCATGCGTTTAGCCAAAAAACACCAATTAGCTGTAGTCGAAGATAATGCACAAGGAATTGGGGGCGATTATTATTTCAGCGATGGCACTGTAGCTAAATTGGGTACAATAGGCGACATAGGTTGTACTTCTTTTTTTCCGTCTAAAAACTTGGGTTGTTATGGAGATGGTGGCGCGATGTATACGAATAATTCCGAATTGGCTGAACGTCTGAAAATGATTGCGAATCATGGACAAAAACAAAAATATCACCACGAAATAGTTGGGTGCAATTCACGTTTAGATGCTATTCAAGCAGCTGTTTTGAATGTGAAATTACCCCATTTAGAAAATTATATCGCTGCTCGTCAGGCTGTTGCAGCGCGATACGATGAATTGTTAGGAAATTTATCTCACATCATTATACCCAAAAGAAGTACCTATTCGAATCATGTTTTTCACCAATACACGATCCAATTAGTTGGATTAAACCGTGATGAATTACAAACATATCTGGCTGAAAAAGGAATTCCAAGCATGATTTATTATCCAAAGCCTGCACACAAACAACCCATGTTTGCTGCATTTCAACTAGGGGAATTGGATTTGCCTGTTACAGAATCATTGACAGCTTCCGTTATTTCATTGCCCATCCATACTGAAATGACTGCCGAACAACAACAGTTGATTTGTACAGAAGTATTAAATTTTATCAGCATCAATAAATGAAGAAAATAGCTGTAATTGGAACAGGTTATGTTGGCCTTGTTACAGGAACTTGTTTTGCTGAAACGGGCAATCAAGTGATTTGTGTTGACATTGATGCAAAAAAAGTAGAGCGATTAAAAAATGGTGAAATGCCTATTTATGAACCGCAACTTGATGTGTTATTTGAACGAAATATCGCTGCAAAACGTTTGTCGTTTACGACAGATTTAGCAGCAGGTATAAAAGATGCGGAAATAATATTTTTAGCCTTGCCAACTCCTCCAGGAGCAGACGGTTCTGCCGATTTGAAATATATTTTAGCAGTGGCAGATGATTTGGGAAAATTACTAACCGATTACAAAGTTATCGTCGATAAAAGTACCGTTCCAGTTGGTACAGCTGAAAAAGTAACAGCTGTAATAGCTAAAAATGCGCGCGTACCTTTTGATGTTGTTTCAAATCCTGAATTTTTACGCGAAGGTTTTGCTGTAGAAGATTTCATGAAACCTGACAGGGTTGTTATTGGTTCTTCTTCAGAACGCGCTCAAAAAATCATGGAGCAATTATACAAACCATTTGTGCGCCAAGGAAATCCAATCTTATTCATGGACGAGAAATCTGCTGAATTGACAAAATATGCGGCGAATGCTTTTTTAGCAACTAAAATCACTTTCATGAATGAAATCGCAAATTTTTGCGAGATTGTTGGTGCTGATGTTGACAAAGTACGCATTGGAATTGGTTCAGATGAACGCATTGGTCGTCGATTTTTGTTTCCAGGAATTGGTTATGGAGGCTCTTGTTTTCCAAAAGATGTCCAAGCATTGGTCAACTCTGGAAATGAACAAGCGTATTCGTTTGAGATATTGAAGGCTGTTATGAAAGTAAATGAGTCTCAAAAAACAATTTTATTACCGAAAATCACTAATTTCTTCAGAGGAGAATTGGCAGGCAAAAAGATTGCTGTTTGGGGATTGGCTTTTAAACCAGATACCGACGATATTCGTGAAGCACCAGCTTTGTATTTGATCAACGCTTTATTGGAGAAAGGAGCAACGGTATCGGCTTATGATCCAGAAGCAATGAATAACGTAAACCAATTACTTGGCGATAAAATTGCGTATGCGGATAATGAATACGCCGCATTAGAGAATGCAGATGCTTTGTTAATTTGTACCGAGTGGGGCGTCTTTAGAAATCCCGATTTTGAAAAAATGGCTTCGCTGATGAACGATAAAGTCATTTTTGACGGAAGAAATTTATTCGAAGTCAACGAAATGAATGAAAAAGGATTTTACTATCAATCAATTGGTAGACAAACAATAAGCATGTAACATGGAAGCACAAAAACGTATTTTAATCACAGGAGCTGCGGGTTTTTTAGGTTCGCACTTGTGTGATCGCTTTATAAAAGATGGCTTTCATGTCATTGCAATGGATAATTTGATAACTGGTCGTTTGAAAAACATTGAGCATTTGTTCCCGCTATCAAATTTTGAATTTTACAACCACGATGTGAGTAAATTCATACATATTCCGGGAAAACTGGATTATATTCTTCATTTTGCTTCACCAGCAAGTCCCATTGATTACTTGAAAATTCCCATTCAAACGTTAAAAGTAGGATCCTTAGGAATTCATAATTGTTTGGGCTTGGCTCGTGTGAAAAAAGCACGCGTTTTGATTGCAAGTACTTCTGAAGTGTATGGCGATCCAACAGTTCACCCTCAAACAGAAGCATATTGGGGAAATGTAAATCCTGTTGGTCCAAGAGGTGTCTACGATGAAGCAAAACGTTTTCAAGAAGCAATGACAATGGCGTATCACACGTTTCATGGGGTTGAAACGCGCATTGTTCGTATTTTTAATACTTACGGACCAAAAATGCGTTTGAATGATGGACGTGTTTTGCCAGCGTTTATTGGACAAGC
>CALJKJ010000056.1 GCA_937973685.1 uncultured Flavobacteriales bacterium
CGTTCACTCGAGTCACTCGTTTTGACAAAAATCAAATTTTTGTCGTTAAAAAGTTCTCTGATAGATGTTTTTGGTTTCGCAAAAAGCAAGCGTTTCAACGAAAGTACACCAACTAATTTATTCAAATCATCAACAACATAGATGGTGTAAACTTGTTCCACATCTTCTGCTTGTCGGCGCAATTCAACCAATGCTCTGTTGACTGGCCAATCGAGTTTTGCTTGGATGAACTCTTTTTGCATGAGACCCCCAGCGGTATCTTCGTCGTAATTTAAGAGGTCAACGATATCGTCAGCAGCTTCATCATCCTCCATTTGGGAGATGACTTCTTGGATTTTTTCGTCGGGAAGCTCCCCTAAGATATCGGCAGCGTCATCGGAATCAAGGTTCTCGAGTTGTTCAGCCATCTCTTTCGATGAAAGCGAAGCTAGGAAGCGGTCACGAATGTCTTCTTCCAATTCCATCAATACGTCAGCCTGCAACTCTTCGTCGAGGTGGAAGTAGAGGAATTTTGCCTGATCGTTGGACAATTCGTCCATGATTTCGGCAATATCGGCAAAGTGTAAATCAACTATATGCGCTTTGATCCACGGCGTATCTTCCGAATCAATTGCTTGTCGGATACGCTCGAGGAATTCTTTTGTTAGTTCAAAACGCATGTAATTTTTTTACAAAATTAACCCTTTAAATCGGTTATGTGATTGCTTTTGCTATCCGTTTACGTTAAATTTGGGTTAAGGTTCCATCTTTCGCTGCTTTTTTTGCAGGAACAACCGTGTTTGCTGCGAAAAGTCCAAAAAAGAAAGCAACAAATGTGAGACCAACTTGGGTTTCAATGGTGTCTTCTGACAAAAAGGAACTCAGACAAATTCCGATAAAACACAACCATTCAATGGCACGATTTTTCCATGCAAAACGCCATTGCATTAACCAAAGTAGGATAAATGCACAAAATCCAAAAATGCCAGAAGTGACCCAGCTTGTTAAAAATTGATTATGCGCACGTTTTCTGTTTTCAAGTTGTAATTGACTGTTTGTCTTGGCGTAATGGGTTTGAAACGCTTGTTCCACATCGCCAGCGCCAACACCAAATACCCAGTTTTCGGAGATGATTGCTGTTGCAGCTTTCCAATAAAATAAGCGTTGTAAGAGCGAATGTCCATTTGGATCGTCGTGATTTTCTAGTTGATTTTGAATGCTGTACAAGCGCGCTTTCAATCCACCTTGCGTGAAAAGAATCGAAGCTGTTCCGTTTTCAATCCACGTAATTTCTTGTTGACTTAATTGAGACATTCCTAACGAATCTTTCGGCAAGCCTTTTGATGCTAAAAAGCGCCAAAGCGTTAATTTCAGTGGGTTTCCTTTCTTATCGCGTCCCGATTGGTAATCGATAGTTGATACCTTGTTCCAAGCAGGTTCAATTTCTGTTTCACAAATTTGAGCGATAATCGGATAGCCATTTTCCCACCGCATTGTTTGAATATCTCTGGTGTAATAATTGCCGTTTATTGTTTTTTCAGGCAAAGCTTCCAAAGTAACTTTATGTGGAATGGGTTGAAGAATTACCACCATGTTCCGCACGAAAAACACACTAGGAACCACAAAACAAATCAACAGCACAATGCGTTTTGTTTTGTTTTGAATGTTGCGTAATAGCACCAATAATCCAATTACAACAACACTCAAGAATGCGCTGTAACCTGCAACAACTTGTGAATAATACAAATAAAACAACCACCAACTAATCAGCAATAGTGGAATGATGCGAAATGGGAATTTTCGAACCAACCAGCTAACGGAAAAAACGATACCCATTACAACCAATAAGGCATAGCGGATGTGCGAACCAAACAAGGACAAACCGCGAATATCTGCATATTGTTTGTTTCCCCACCATTGAAAATAAAAGCCCATGTTGATGACAGAAGTCAAGGTCAACATGCCAAGAAAAATGCAAACAAGTGTAGGTACTGCTTTTGGATGTTTAAAAGGAAAAGCGACCATAATCAACGGAATGATGACCAAAGGTAGTTTCACACGTAAATCGTGGAGTGCATAATTGAAATCACTTGTCCACAACAACGAGCACCATTCGATAAACAAATACAACAACAACCATTTCAACACCGAATTTGTTGTCCAACGTTGCCAATACGACTTGAAATCGCCAGCGATTAATAAGTTGAGTAGCAACAAAGCTGTTGCCAACGAAAGCGGAATTTTACTCCACGGTAAACCAAAAGCTAGGCCAGTACAAGCAATGAAATGGATGGTTGCGTGAACGGGTTTTCCGGTAAGTCTATCCAACATAAGTGCAATCGTTTCTTTTTCTTAACGCTTATTTTCCAAGAATAGTATTGTACTTTTTGCTGTCTAATAAAATTTCAATGGCTTTTTTCAAATCCAAATCGTTTTGGAAGGCTTGTTGTGCTCTTCCGCTTTGGTAATAGTAACGCGAAACGATTTCATTGGATAAGTAGAAATTAATTTCTTTTTTGAATTTATCTAAATCGCGTTCTTTCGAAGGCGTTACTTTCGTTAACAACTCTGCATAGGCTACTTTTATATCTTCAAAATATCCTTCTTCTTCGGCAATTTTTTTCATTTTTTCGAGTTGCTCCTCCGATGCAGTATTATAAGTAAACGTTTGTTGCATCGCGTATAGCTTGAATGCTTCGTAATCAGCATCTGAAAGCAAGAATGAATTTGCCTCAGCTATTGTTGGATGTGTTTGGTGGTACTTTGTTGCATAGTTAAAAATAACATTGCTGATAACCAATTGTGCCAATAAGCGACTCGCTTCATCTTTTTCGACTTTGATATCTGGTTCAATACCACGGCCATCAATTACTTTTCTACCAGTTGTTGTTGTAAATGTTTTGACAAGGGAATCAGCAATTGCTTTTGGTTTTTCACCAGCTTCTTTGTCGTAATACTCGAGGCGTTGCACACATCTTCCAGAAGGTGTGTAATATTTAGAAATCGTCAATTTGATTTTTGAACCGTATTTCAAATCAAAAGTGCGTTGCACCAATCCCTTTCCATACGATGTTTCACCTATGATGACTGCGCGGTCTAAATCTTGTAAACTTCCTGATACAATTTCAGAAGCAGAAGCCGATCCTTCGTCGATGAGCACAACCAATGGAATCGATAAATCAACAGGCTCTGATGGAGTAGCGTAAACGCGATTTTCTTCTTGAATACGTCCTTTTGTAGTGACAACTGCTTGCCCTTTTTTGACAAAGAAATTAACGATTTTAACAGCTTCCATCAAAATTCCACCTCCATTTCCACGTAAGTCAAGTACCAATGCTGTCATACCTTGACTTTTCAACTTGTCGTAAGCAGCTTTCACTTCAGAAGAAGCTGTTTGCGTGAAGCTGTTGAGTTTGATGTAGCCAATGTTATTTGCCAACATGCCAGCGTAAGGAACGTCTTGCAGTTTGATTTCGTCGCGTGTGATGTTCAATGTTTGGATAGTGCCGTTGCGTTCTATTTTCAATTCCAAAGTCGAGCCTTTTGAACCTTTCAACGCTGCAGATACTTCGTCAGAAGGTTTGTCCTTCATGTCTTTTCCGTCGATGGACAAGATTTTATCTCCAGCTTGTGCTCCTGCTTTTTGCGCAGGATTACCTTCGTAAGGTTCAGCAATGTAAGTAAATCCGTCAATTTTACGAATCAATGCGCCAATGCCACCGTATTGACCTGTTGTCATCAAGCGGTAATCTTCCATGTTTGCTTCGTGGTAGTAAACCGTGTAGGGATCCAATTCTTTTAACATGGCATCAATTGCCGTTTTGCTCATTTCACCTGGTTTGATATCGTCAACATAGTTTGTTTCCAATTGTTGAAAAATCAAATCCATCAATTCGAGCGATTTTAACACTTCAAATCCGTTGGACTGAGCAGAACTGTTAAAACAAGTCGTTAGACCAAAGAGAACGACAAAAAGAGCTGTTTTAATTTGTTGCATTGTTGCTATTGTTTTTTATTTCGGTACTTAATTTTGTTATTAGTTTTTCAGTATGAACCAGCAATTCCGCGAAGGGTAATTCTTCTTTGTGCGCATAGATGACAAATAACGCGACTTGTTTTTGCTGTTCTTGAAGAATTAACTCCAAATTTTCTTTTTTATTGCGAAATGTCTCGCGCAAAAGGCGTTTGATTTTATTGCGGTCGTGTGCCCGACGAAACGAGCGTTTTGGTGCAGAAAAAACCAATTGAAAAGGAACCGCTTCTGTCAGTGTTGCTTCTTTCCAATAAACCACAAAAGGAAACGAGCGCATTTGCTTTCCTTCTTTGAAAAGTAAGTCGATTGTTTTGCGACTGCAGAGTTTATATGTTTTTCCAAAAACACCCATTCAATTATTTCACTGACCAGCTTGCGCCATCTTTTCCATCTTTGACAACGATTCCCGCCGCTTGCAATTTATCGCGAATTTGATCGGAAGTAGTCCAATCTTTTTCTTCACGAGCTTTTTTGCGCATCGCTAACACCAATTCCATCGTTGCGTTTAATGCGTCATCACTTGTTGCTTTTGCTATGTGTAAGCCAAGTACATCGCCAATAAACGAATGAAATTCTGCGGTTAATACGGCTAAATCGGTTGCTGAAATCGTTGCTTTATTTTCTGCCAACGCATTGATGTATTTCACTCCTTCAAACAAAGCAGCGATAAGCATTGGTGCATTGAAATCATCGTTCATCGCTTTGTAAAACGATTGAACAAGCGCTGAAACATCCATTGAAGACGTTTCACTTGCCGTAATTGTTGGCAATAATAGCAAGGCATCTCCCAAACGGGTAAATCCTTTTTCAGCAGCATTCAAGGAATCTGCAGAAAGATCTAAGGTGCTTCTGTAGTGCGCTTGCATCATACAAAAACGAATGACAGCTGGGGAATATGGTTTATCAAAAATAGTCGTCGTTCCTTCAACAATTTCTTTTGGTAAGAAATAATTTCCAAGCGATTTCGACATTTTTTGTCCGTTCACGTTTAACATGTTTGCGTGCATCCAGTAACGCGCTGGATTGCAGCCCAAAGAACCACAGTTTTGCGCAATTTCGTCTTCGTGGTGTGGGAATTTCAAATCCATTCCGCCACCGTGAATATCGAACTGAGCCCCCAAGTATTTGGTACTCATTGCTGTACATTCAATGTGCCATCCAGGATTTCCGTCTCCCCAAGGAGAGCGCCATATTTGCATATCGTCTGGATTTGCTTTTTTCCAAAGTGCAAAATCAGCAAAAAAGCGTTTTTCTTCTTGCGCATGCAAGGCGCGTGTTTCTTCCGCTAATTCGTCAACTTTTCGCCCACTTAAAATGCCGTACTCAAATTGTTCACTGTACGCGCGGACATCAAAGTAAACGGAACCGTTAACAACGTATCCAAAGCCATTGGCAATGATTTGCTCGATGTGTTCAATTTGTTCTTGAATGTGAGCCGTTGCAGTAGGTTCAATTGTTGGCGAAAGCAAGTTATAAATGCGTTGTAATTCTTGGAATTTCGTGTTGTATTTGTAGACAATTTCGAGCGATTGTACTTGTTCCAATTTGGCTACTTTTCCAATGCTATCAACTGCTTCTCCAGCTGAATTGGTTATGTGACCGGCATCTGTAATATTACGCACGTATTTTACTTGCAGTCCAAGTTTTAACAAATAACGGTAAATCAAATCGAAGTTGATAAATGTACGCATGTTACCCATGTGTGGCTCGCTGTATAGGGTGGGTCCACAAACATACATTCCTACTTTCCCAGCGTGAATTGGTTCAAACTTTTCTTTTTCTCCAGTAAGACTATTGTAAATTGTAAGATCAATTGCCGTGCTCATATTCTTCGATGCTACTAAATTCAATCAGCGAAGATACGCAGAATTTACCTGATTTCATTTTAGTACAAGAGAAACGTTACTTATCAGGGCTTTTTCCCTATTTTCGTGAGGTAAAAGCTGTTATATGAAAAAAGTCTATTTCCTAGATACTGTTCATCCTATTCTTGCGGAAAGGCTTTCGGAGAGTGGACAATTCACCTGTATTTTTGCCGAAGACTGGTCACTTGAAAGATGTCAAACAGCCTTAAAAGACGCTGATGGCATTGTGATTCGCTCACGTTTTCCAATGCAGGAAGCTTTCTTGCAATTTGCGCCCAATTTGTCATTTATTGCTCGTTCTGGTGCAGGAATGGAAAACATTGATGAAGTTTACTGCGCACAACGGGGCATTCAATTATTCAATGCGCCAGAGGGAAACCGCAATGCAGTTGGTGAACATGCGTTGGGTATGTTGCTTGCAATGATGAATAAGATCCCAACAGCCAACAATGAAATTCGAAAAGGCATTTGGGACCGAGAAGGAAACAGGGGAGTAGAATTAGATGGTAAAACAGTTGGTATTATCGGATATGGCAATAACGGTGCTTCATTTGCTAAAAAGTTGCGCGGTTTTGATGTAACATGCTTGGCTTATGACAAATACAAGACTGGTTTTGGAACCGATTTTGTTATTGAAGCGACCTTGGAAGCCCTAATCCGTAAATCAGATGTGATTTCTTTTCACATTCCTCAAAATGACGAAACAATTCACTTTGCGGATCATGAATTTTTTGACGGCTTAGGGAAATCAATTTTCTTGTTGAATTGTTCCCGCGGTAAAATTGTCGATACAACAGCTTTGATTGCTGCAATTGAAAGCGGTAAAGTGTTGGGTGCTGGACTGGATGTAAACGAATTTGAAAAAGCCTCTTTTGAGTCGTTTTTTAGCGATTCAATGCCCGAGGCTTTAACCTATTTATTGGACAGCAAACGTGTTTTGTTAACGCCACACGTGGCAGGCTGGACGAACGAAAGTTATTTCAAACTCAGTGATGTGTTGGCGACAAAAATTTTAAAAAGCATTGAAACTCACGAGACTAATTTTAAATAACAACAATTCCATCACTTTTTGTTCATTATTTAACCGTTGTTTCGAATTAGCTCCTTATTTTCGTCCCTGAAACATAAAGGTAATCACACCAATGAAAAAAATACTTGTCCTCGGAGCTGGATTGTCAGCATCATCATTGATACGTTATTTGTTGGCTCACGCCGAAATGTATAATTGGCAAGTACGCGTTGTTGACCAATCGCTTGAAATGGTGGAACGCAAATTGAACAAGCACCCACGAGGAGTTGCATTAACAATCAACGCACTCAATCAAGAAGAACGCTTACCTGAAATTGCGCAAGCTGATTTGGTGATTAGTATGTTACCCGCTCGTTTTCATATTGACATTGCCCGTGATTGCCTCGCACTAAAAAAACACTTGATCACACCTTCTTATATTTCACCAGAAATGAAAGCTTTGCATCAAGAAGTGAAACAAGCAGGTTTGTTATTCATGAATGAAATTGGTGTTGACCCAGGAATTGATCACATGAGTGCTATGCGAATCATTGATGAATTACGCGGCAAAGGAGCAACAATTACTAGTTTTAAATCGTATTGCGGTGGGTTGATAGCTCCTGAATCAGATAATAATCCGTGGCACTATAAATTTACTTGGAATCCAAGAAATGTAGTTGTTGCAGGACAAGGAAAAGCAGCGCAATACATTGACAGAAATCAATACAAATACATTACCTATAATCAATTGTTCACGCGTTTGGACGCCGTTTCCATTGATGGATTTGGTGATTTTGATGGTTATGCGAACAGGGATTCATTGTCTTACAGAAGTATATACGGATTGGAAACCATTCCAACTATTTATCGTGGAACTTTAAGACGCGCAGGATTTTGTCATTATTGGAACATTTTTGTGCAATTCGGGATGACAGATGATTCATACACGATGGAAGGTTCTGAGTTTTTTACGCCACGTGATTTTATCAATGCATTTTTACCGTTCAACGAAGGTGTTCCCATTGAAGAAAAATGGCTGGCAGCTTGTGAACAGTACGGAGTTGATTCCATCGATAAATTTGAGTGGTTGGGTATTTTTGATAGTACAGTTCAACTAGGAATTCCAAATGCAAGTCCAGCGCAACTGCTCGAAAAGATTTTAGTGGCAAAATGGAGCTTGGCGCCAAATGACAAAGATATGTTGGTGATGGTGCATCAATTTGACTACGAATTGAATGGTCAAAAATCGAGCATTGATTCTTCCATGGTAACGATAGGTGAAGATCCAGTTTTCACAGCGATGTCCAATACTGTTGGCTTGCCAGTTGCCATTTGTGCTAAAATGATATTGACAAATCAATTACAGCTTACAGGGGTTGTGTTGCCAATTGTTCCAGAAGTTTACAATCCTATTTTAGATGAACTAGCGACCTTAGGCATCACATTCAACGAAGTATACCATTAGTGGTGAAATAAGCGGGCAAATTTCAAGCGTTCAACAATCCGATATCCCGTTGTGCCAATAATGGTGCTGAACAACAAGATTTCTTCTGGAAGTTGCTTGAAAAGTGAAACGCCAAAAAACAAACCAGCACAAGCGAGTAAGAGCAATCCTTGTTTCGAACTTTCGTTGATGAGTTGTCCCATCGTCAAGTATTTATAAAGTTCTGGTCGAATAAATTGCTGTTTGTAAACGGAAATTCCATTCAACAGCAATAAGGGTAATAACACATAACCTTGTGCAATTCCAATGTCTTCGTACATCAAAAAGGCAATAACTCGGTCGGTGAAATGAAAAGTGGGTTGGAGTAGTTGCATGTTCAAGATGACGATAAAACAAGTTGCAAAAAGGAAAGCACTTCCCAATAAAAGTGTCCGGAACGCTTGTTTTTTTTCAGTCTCTAATCCACTGTAAGCGAAGCGTTTTTTTGCTTTTACCGAATTAATTGCCAGAAATAAGATCCAATCCAGTAAGTAAAACAATAAAATGAAACTGGTATCCCAATGCCAATAAAAATAGCCTGCAAGTGGAAGTGCTGCTTCCAGTACAGTTTGGAAGATTGCGCTTTGTTTTAGATTCATTTTGCTAAGCGCGTGATAGCTGTTTTTGAAAGTTCGAAATCTTTGTTGTATTTCACCGCGTTTTTGTAGTATTTAATCGCTTCCAGTTTATCTCCTTTACTTTCGAAAATCATTCCAAGATTATGCCAAGCCTCCACGTAGCGCGGTTCGTTTGCCAAACATCTTTCGTAGTAAAACTGTGCGCTATCGCTTTGAATTTGATTGAATTGTTTGATATAACCTTGTTGGAATAGGCTCGGAGCAAAGCTTGGGTCTTTTTTGTACATCAAGCGATAAGTTGCCAACGCTTCTTCGTTTTTGTTGAATTCTTGGTAGGCAAACGCCAAATTGTACAAAGCTTCAATATCGTTAGGTTTCAATTGCGTTGCAGTAATAAAATATTCAATACAGTACGGATCTTTTTCGCTTTGGTAAATTAACCCAAGTCGCAAGGCTGCTTCGTAAAAATCAGGGTCTTGATCCAAAGCCGTTTGATACGAAGATTTTGCTAATTTATTATTTCCCAAACTCAAGTAAATCGTACCCTTCATGATGTACGCATCGCGGTAATGCTTGTCAATTTTCAACACACTGTTGATGTATTTAAACGCTTTTTCATAATCGCCTTGTTGGGAATAGGTAGACGACAAAGCAATCAATGCTTTTAGATTCTTCGGTTCTTTTTTAACAATGAACTGGAAGTGTTTTTGTGCATTTATCACATCAGAAACAGTTCGAGAAGCTCGGTTATTCAGCGCCATTGCGTACAAAAAGCGTGCATCTAAATTGTTTGGTTGCATGCGGTAGGCTTTCGCACCATCTTTTAATGCAGCATTGAAATTGTATTTGTCTACCATTTTATTTCCATGTGCAATAATAAACGGCACGCTGTCAGGGTATTTTTTATACAATGCATCCACATTGACAATTTCTTTTTTAACAGAAGAATTGTCCGAACAAGCAGCTAGCAAACCCACAAAAAAACCGATAAATAAAATGCGCATAATGTAATTTTTGTTTCAAAAATAGTTAATTGCTTGCAACTATCCATTGCTACCAACGATAAAAGCACCTGTAGGGTTGGAAAAGAGCGAAACAAACATGTTTTCCGATGATTTTTCTATCTTTAGTCGCTGAAATGGTATTTAGTAGCATCCTCTTCTTATTGTATTTCCTTCCAAGTATTTTGGCCGTGTATTTTATTGTGCCAAGGAAGTTTAAAAACAGCGTTTTACTTGTTGCAAGTGGTGTTTTTTATGCGTGGGGTGCGCCATCATTTATTTTTATTATTCTATTAACAACAATCGTTGATTTTTTCCTTGTTTCAAAAATGGATGCGTCTTCCAATTTACGTCACAGGAAGGCTTATTTAATTACTTCGGTAGGAATCAATCTTGGATTGTTGGTGTATTTTAAATACTCCAATTTTTTCATTGAAAATATCAATTTGTTGTTCCAAGGTATTGGGTTGAATCCGATTCATTGGGTGAAATTAATTTTACCTATTGGCATTTCTTTTTATACGTTTGAAACCATTACTTATGTAGTCGATGTGTACCGCAAAACGCATGCTCCGTTAAAACGTTTTCAAGATTACCTATTGTATATTTTGCTGTTTCCAAAACTGATTGCTGGACCCATTATTCGCTACCACGATTTGGCCGATCAATTGACACAACGACCCGATGTTATTGACGACAAATTAATTGGTTTTTATCGCTTTGTCTTAGGTTTGGCAAAAAAAGTACTGATCGCAAATCAAATGGGCTTGTTAGCCGATGAGATATTCAAAAGCGATTTGCATCAATTATCAACGACTACCGCTTGGATTGGAAGTATTGCTTATACCTTGCAGATTTATTTTGATTTTAGCGGGTATAGTGACATGGCAATTGGACTTGCACGCATGTTCGGTTTTCGGATTGCAGAGAATTTTGACAATCCCTATTTGGCAAGAAGTATCACTGAATTTTGGCGAAGGTGGCACATATCGTTGGGGACATGGATGAAAAATTATTTATACATTCCTTTGGGAGGAAACAAAGTAACCACTTCGCGTATTTATTTCAATTTAGCACTTGTTTTCCTAGCTTCGGGATTGTGGCACGGCGCTAGTTGGAGCTTTGTACTTTGGGGCGCTTACCACGGTTTCTTTATTGTGTTAGAACGGATGTTTTTAGGACGTTTTTTCGAAAAAATCGGAAAGTTACCAAGCATTGCCATTACTTTCTTCTTGGTTTCAATTGGCTGGGTCTTTTTCCGAATTGAAAAAATTAGTCATGCATTGTTGTATGTGAAACAACTGTTTTCCTTCGAAACAAACAAGCCCTATTTGTTTTCATTGGAATCAAAAACGATGTTATTTGTTGCGCTTTTCTTCTCTTTTTTCGCAATTACCAAACGGACACTTCGCTTGCAACAAGCCGTTTATGTGCAAGATTATACGTATGTGCGTCATGTAGTCATGCTTGTTTGCACTTTGGTTTTATTTGTGTTATCCGTTGCTGCTATTACATCATCGGGGTTTAATCCATTTATATATTTCCGTTTCTGATGAGCAAGCAATCACTTTATTTTAAACGGACATTGCTGGGAATCATTTTTGCAATGCTCTTTCTACCGTTACTGCAAGCGCGCTTAAAATTCTTCGAAGAAAAACCGTTAATTGGTGCATTGGCAGAACCAGAGTACCGTCGATTTTCATGGAAAGATTGGTTTTCATCAACCTACCAAAAGAAAAAAGAAAAGTACGTCAATGCTTGTTTCGGTTTCAGGAATTCCTGCGTTCGTTTGAATAATCAGGTAGATTTTTGGTTGTACCGACAAGCGAATGCAAACGGAGTACTCATTGGAAAAGAAAATTACTTGTACGAACGAGCATACATCGATGCGTACAATGGTACCGACTATGTTGGACTGGATAGTATTGAAAATACTGCAAATCGTTTGGCGTATTTGACACATCAATTCAATCGTAGGAACAAACAATTAATTGTTGTCTTTGCTGCTGGAAAAGGGTCGTACTATCCGGAGTTTTTCCCTGATAATTTCCGCTTGAAAAAGCAAAACAAACACACCAATTACTTTTCATTGCGCAAACAGTTAATGGCTAAAAACGTACCATTAATTGATTTTAACGCCTGGTTTTTGAGTCTAAAAAAGAAAACAAAGTATCCGCTATATCCCAAATTAGGCATTCATTGGAGTCATTATGGCATGAGCTTGGTTGCTGATTCGTTGATCAAAGCGATTGAACAGTTCCAACAATTTGATTTGGGTAATTTACAAACAAGCGGAATTTCATTTTCAACCACTGCTCAATTTGAGGACAAAGACATTGGCGATGGCATGAATTTGTTAGTAGATTTAGAAGGATTGAAGATGGCTTATCCTGATTTTCATTTTGAGCAATTGAAGACCAAAAAACCAAACGTATTGGTTGTTTCGGATAGTTTCTTTTGGGGAATGTATAATGCTGGAATATCCACTGTATTTGATCAAACCCATTTTTGGTATTACAACAAACAGGTGTATCCAGAATTTCAAACCAAAGAGTTGTTTACCTATCAAGTCAATTTTGAGCAAGCAATCAATGCAAACGATGTGTTCATCATCATGGCTACAGAAGCAAATTTAAAAGCAATTGGCTGGGGATTTCTGGAACGAGCGGAGCGTTATTTTAAGCAACGGAACTAAGTTCACTTCTCTGCCATGGCTTTTAAATCAGCGAGTGCATCTGTAAACATCTGTTTTGTATGAGCCAGATACATTTCTAACGTATCAACAGTTACTTTTAGAGTCAACTGACTTCCGTTTTCTGTTATTTCGTAGCGCTCGCGGGCATCTTTCCACAATTGACTTCCGTCCGAATTGACTTCGTTTTCAAAATTGGTGATTTCTCCAAGATGTTTGAAAACGAGTAAGTTGTGTGGTTCCATTATTTCAATTACACTGTACATTCCTTGACCATTGGGTGTCAAAAAACGTATGTCACTACCTGCTTCAAAAGCAGTTGTTTCGTAATAATTTCCAGCGCAGAATTTACTGGTCCATTGTTGGTAATTTTCTGGTTGCCACAAGCAATTCCATAGGTTTTCAGCAGTTGTTTGGATCGTTACTTCAAAGTGAAGTTCCATTAAGTTGTTTTTCATGCGATGATTTTTTTAAACAAACTCCAACAGATGTAAATGATGGAGAAAAATAATATTCCTTTGCAATTTGCGATGACGTCCTCGCTATCGAAACGCCCATGAATACGTTTTACAAACAAACGATTGGACAACTGTTGCGCAACTTCGATGCAAACGCCAAAGAATGTAAGAAACAAGGCAATGAACACGTGTTTTTTTGGGTACAACGCAGTTAATACAAAAGCTGCAAAGAAATAAAACAGGGCGTGCAGTTCTTTGTCGAAATGATGAAAAATGCGAGGCAATTTCAGCATGAAACCAAGCGTTGAAACAACACCAAGTGTAACGATTAAAACCTCCTTTTCTCGTTTTGTAAGGGATGCTAATTTTTTCAACAGTAGCAATTATTTTTCTAAGATACCCTTTAAATTCGTCAATCCTTTTTCGAAATCATCACCTATCATCGCGTCCATGTCTAGGAATAACTGCATGATATTCAACGGATAATTCATTTCACCACTAAATCCCCATTGTACTTCAGTAGCTGTTGGTGAAATAGCTTTTGTTGTCATAAATGCTGGTGAAACGGATTCAAACGGCTTTTTGAAACGCAATTCGTAATCAATGCGTTTGTTTTCGTCAATTTTGATAATTTCTTGTTCGCCAGCTCCTACATTATCATCCTTGCTTTCCCAAGCAGACACAAAACCAACTGTCCCATCTGTACCTTTGTAGGTTTTTTTCATTTTTGGATCCATTTTCCCCCAAGCGCTGTAATTATCTTGGTTTTTCAATTGCTTGATATAAGCAAAAACCACCTCATTGGGTTGATTAATGGTGATTTTCTTTGTTGCACTAAATTTTCCATCCACAAATAAAGCGGTGATGAGTACCAAAGCGACTAGACTTATAAGTACGAGTAAACTACGTTTTAAAATTTTCATGTTTGTTTATTTTAAGTTGTTAATTCCATAAAGTGCCATCAAGGCCAATAATTATTCCTATCCATAAACTGAATAGAAAACCAAGCAATGCAAGTGTCAAAAAAACGAAAATTCTCCATTTTGAGAAAGGTTTTTTTGGATGTATTACATAAATTAAGCTTCCAGCAATTGCACATGTCAGTGGAACGACTAATAATGGTTTTAGTTGCCACCATTTTCCCCAAGTTGGAGAGGAGTATTTATTTGATAAAAGTAGTAAGCCAATAAAAATGAATCCAATCAATGCGCCAACACTTGCAAATTTTTTCATGCTGATTGAATAAATTTGTGTGAACCATCGCAGCCTGGCATGCGTTTCGATAACCCACAAATACAATCGTTAAATCCTTTTCCGATCATTATCCGAGGAATCATTTTCTCAATACGTGCTATGCGCGTTTCCGCTTGTTTTGCTCCGGAGAAATGCAACAAATATGCGCGTTTTCTACCGGGAGTTAATGCTTCATAAGCGGTATTTAATGCCGAATTTTCAGCAAGTATTTTCTGAAATTCAACAGGGATATCGTATTCTTCTGTCTTTTTTAGCGTCACTTTCAATCCCGCTTTTTCTACCTCTATTGCTTCAAACAGGTATGCGCGAATGAGTTGCTCGTTAGCTTGAATTTCTTGGAGACTCGTGTAACGCAATTGCCGAGATGATTGCGAGTTTTCACCTGGTTTACTTAATAAGTTTGCTTCATCTTTCAATAAAGCTCCTTTGAAAAAACCGAGTCCTACGTATTCCTTGAACGCGTGAATCAACACAACATTACTTTTCTGGAATGTGTAGCATGGAACGCCCCATTTTAATTCCTCTGTCAATTGACAGCTCAATAAAATCGAACGGAGTAGTTCCATTTCTTCTTGCCATTGTTTCGCCTTGTTGATGTATTCGTCTATTTTGGGATTCATTATCCAATTTTAAGTCTTAAAAATACTAAAATTGACCACAAAAAAAACCGTCACAAAAAAATGTAACGGTTTTGTAACGTTAAATGGCTATTTTTTATAATCCAAGTAAAACAGCTGCAGGATCTTTTCCTCCAAAGATGATACGTTCCGGATTTTCAATCATTTCTTTTACTTTCACCAAGAAACCAACAGACTCACGTCCATCAATGATGCGGTGGTCATACGACAACGCTAAATACATCATTGGACGAATTTCAACTTTTCCATTCACAGCGATTGGACGCTCAACGATGTTGTGCATTCCTAAAATTGCGGATTGTGGTGGATTGATAATTGGCGTTGACATCATTGATCCAAAGACACCTCCATTTGTAATCGTAAACGTTCCACCGGTCATATCGTCTGGTGTAATTTTTCCATCGCGTGCTTTGATTGCTAATCGTTTGATTTCGCGCTCAATTTCAGCTAAGCTCATTTGTTCTGCATTACGCACCACTGGCACCATCAATCCTTTTGGAGATGAAACGGCAATACCAATATCTGCGTAATTATGGAAAATCATCTCGTTGCCATCAATTTGTCCATTGACAGCAGGGAATAAATTCAATGCTTCTGTCACTGCTTTCGTGAAGAAAGACATAAATCCAAGATTTACTTCGTGGAATTTAGCGAACTGATCTTTGTATTTTGCACGCAAATCCATGATAGGCTTCATATCTACTTCATTGAACGTTGTCAACATCGCTGTTTCATTTTTCACTGAAACCAAACGCTCAGCAACTTTACGACGAAGCATGGACATTTTTTCACGTGTTTGCTCACGCGTTCCTCCCCAACCTTGTGCATCAGATGCAGCAACACCAGCTGTCATAGCGGCAACAACATCTTGTTTTGTGATGCGACCATCTTTTCCAGTGCCAGCAATTTTTGCTGTATTTACATTGTTTTCTGCAATCACTTTTGCTGCTGCAGGTGAAGGAGTTCCTTTTGCATAACTGTCTGCAACAGGACCAGGATTTGGAGCTGTTGTAGGTGTAGGAGTGCTAACTGGTGCTGCTGCTTCTGCAACTTTTTCTGCAACCACAGCAACTGGAGCTACTGCACCTTCAGGACGTGCTGCTGAAGTGTCAATCAAACAAACTACTTGTCCAACTTTCACCACTTCACCTTCTTCAGCTTTTAAAGTAATTATTCCGCTTTGTTCAGCAGGAAGTTCTAACGTTGCTTTGTCTGAATCAACCTCAGCAATTGCTTGGTCTTTTTCAACATAATCTCCATCTGAAACCAACCATGTTGCAATTTCTACTTCAGAAATTGATTCTCCTGGACTTGGCACTTTCATTTCAAGCATTGACATCGTCTTATCTTTTAAGTTATCTTACCTTCTGTTAGTCAGAAAGTTATTTATTTTTTTGCAAATTGAAACAAATCAGCAAATAATTGTTTCAATCGACGTTCGTGTAATTTTTTAGATCCTTCTGCTGCTGCCGCTGCTGCAACACGTGTTATTCCAATGAATGGAATATGGCGTAACTTCATTGCAATGTAATTCCAAGCACCCATATTTTCAGGTTCTTCTTGTGCCCAAACAATATTTTTTGGTTGGTATTTTGCAATAACCGCTTCGATTTGTTTTTGTGGCAACGGATATAATTGTTCAACACGCACAAATGCCATGTTATCAACGCCCATTTCTGTTGCTTTTTCAGATGCTTCGTAGTAGAATTTACCTGAACAGAAAACTACGGTATCAATTGTTCCAACTTTCGCTTTTGCATCATCGATTACCTCTTGGAAACGACCAGTTGCCATTTCTTCTAACGTTGACGTTGCAGCTGGGTAACGCAACAACATTTTTGGCGAGAAAACAACTAATGGTTTTCTGAATGGACGGTTTAACTGTCTGCGCAATAAATGGAAATGATTGGCAGGAGTTGACGTATTCACCACTTGAATGTTTTCATCTGCACATTGTTGCAAGAAACGTTCCATGCGTCCACTTGAGTGTTCAGCACCTTGACCTTCGTAACCATGCGGTAACAACATCACCAAACCACTTTGTGTCGACCATTTGTCTTCTCCAGCAGTAATGAATTGGTCAATCATGATTTGTGCACCATTGAAGAAATCTCCAAATTGCGCTTCCCAAATCGTTAAACCTTGAGGCGTCGCTAATGAATAACCGTATTCAAAACCTAACACTCCGTATTCGGATAAAAACGAGTTGTAAACAGAAAACGGAGCTTGTTTTTCAGAAAGCATGTTCAATGTTTCAATTTCTTCTTCCGTATCTTCTGTTTTTACCACAGCATGACGGTGAGAAAATGTACCACGTTCCACATCTTGTCCGGATAAACGAACAGGATTTCCTTCGTTTAACAATGTTGCATAAGCTAACATTTCAGCAGTTCCCCAATCTAAATTGTTCGTTTCAATTGCTGCTAAACGGTCATCAAATATTTTTTGAATTTTTCGGAAATATTTTTTCCCTTCAGGAAGTGTTGCTAATTTTCTTCCTAGAGTCAATAACTGATCTTTCGCAATTCCTGTCTCAGGACTTTGATCAAAGTCTGCTGGTTTACTGTGTCTGAAACCTTCCCACGTTTTGCTCAAGAAATCCCAAACAATCGCTTTGTCATTTTTACGTGACGTTTCGTGTTCGCTTTCTAAAAACGCGTTGTAATCGTCTTCTATTTTCTTTGCATCTGCAGCCGAAACAGCACCTTCAGCAAGTAATTGCTTCAAGTAAATGTCTTTCGGATTCGGGTGTTTTGCAATGATGTTGTATAATTTCGGTTGCGTGAATTTTGGCTCATCACCTTCGTTGTGACCGTATTTACGGTAACACAATAAGTCAATAAATACGTCGCTTTTGAATTGTTGGCGGTATTCCATCGCAATTTCTATTGTCTGGATTACTGCTTCAATATCGTCTCCGTTAACGTGAAAGACAGGTGTTAATGTTGTTTTGGCAACATCGGTACAGTAGGTTGATGAACGCGCATCGTGGAAATTCGTTGTAAAACCAACTTGGTTATTTACAACGATGTGAATTGTTCCACCAGCACGGTATCCATCTAATTGAGCCATTTGAATGACTTCGTAAACAATTCCCTGACCAGCAACAGCTGCATCACCGTGAATCATTACGGGACAAACTTTGTCTTCGCTTTTGTATGTGTGATCGATTTTTGCACGCGCAATACCTTGCACAACTGGGTCCACCGCTTCCAAATGTGATGGATTTGGCGCAAGTGTTAATCCGATCGTTTTACCGTTTGCACTTTTTACTTCGCTTGTATATCCTTGGTGGTATTTCACATCACCATCAAACGAAGCATCGTAATCAAATTCTTTTCCTTCAAATTCGGAGAAAATATCTTGCGGACGTTTTTGGAAAATATTTGTCAACGTGTTCAAACGACCACGGTGTGCCATTCCCATGACAAAATACTCAACCCCTAAATCAGAACCTTTTTCTACCAAGGCGTCCAATGCAGGAATCAATGCCTCACCACCTTCAATCGAGAATCGTTTTTGTCCAACGTATTTTTTTCCTAAGAAAGCCTCGAAATTGGCAGCTTGCACCAATTTGTTGTACACAGAGATTTTGCGTTTAACATCGAAAGTTGGGCGATTGGAAATCTCAATTTTGTTGCGAAACCAATCCAAACGCGATGGTTCACGCATGAACATGTATTCGATTCCGATTGATTGACAATACGTCAATTCCAAATGATGGATAATCGCTGAAAGCGTAGCTGCGCCAATTCCAATTTGTTCTCCAGCTTGAAAAACAGTTTCTAAATCAGCTGTTTCTAATCCAAAATTTTCAATTGCTAACGTTGGCTCGTATTTTCTACGTTCGCGAACAGGGTTTGTTTTTGTGAACAAATGTCCGCGGCTTCTGTAGCCATTGATCAAGTTGATTACTTTGAACTCTTTTTGAAAGTTTTCAGGAATTGCGCCATCGTCCTCGAAATTTGTTCGAGCGAAATCAAATCCTTCGAAGAATTTTTTCCAGCCAATGTCAACACTTTCTGGGTCTTTACAATATGATTGATACAAATGCGCTATCGCATTTACGTCTGCATTTCCGACGTAGGTAACTCTATCCATGTTTGTGCACTAAAATGGTGGGTAAAGTTAAGACAATTTATAGGAAGGAAGTGCACATCACACCGATTAAAATTTGCTAAATTGATATATAACGTTTTTTAACGCATGTTGAAAAAGGCCAATTACTGCTTTTTTATGTCAAGCATATTGAATTTTAAAATAAATCTTGGTCAATTCGCGGTATAAAATTGCCTCAGCAAGTAAATGAAAAGCAGCGGCATCTTCGCTCAATTGTTTGGACCAATTTTCAGGTAAATCAATCACATAAAGCAATTGGTTTAATTCCTCTGAAGTAAGTAAACTGATGACTGTTGCAAGTAATGGAATCCATTCACTCGGGTCTTCTTTGTTAATCGCAGCAAATGGTTTGCCAATTCGATCAAAGTCTTTGGAGAGTTGTTCGTGTAACTTCTGAATGATAAGTTCATGAGACAATTGCAACGAAAGCATTTTCCATATTGCCAGTGATGTTTCTCCAATTGCTTTCATTTCATTTTTTATTCAAAGGTAATTAAGTTATTGTTTTCCCTTACTTTTGTTGCATGAAATTAGACGAAAACACGGCAATTATATTCGATTTGGGCGGAGTAATCATCAATATTGATTACACCAAAACGGCAACAGCTTTCAAACAACTCGGACTCATTGATTTTGATGATAAGTATACACAAGCTGCCCAAACCGAATTATTTGACCGTTTTGAAATAGGAGAAGTGTCGGCTTTTCATTTTGTCAATCGTTTGTTGGATTTATTGCCACAAGGTTGTAATGCAAATCAAGTTGTGCATGCTTGGAATGCGATGATTATGGATATTCCCGTCGAGCGTTTGGATTGGTTGACAGAATTAAGAAAAACGCGCAAGGTGTTATTATTGAGTAACACGAATGCCTTGCACATTGATGCAGTTAATAGATCGTTACAACAAACTGTTCCTGATAAAAAGCTCAACGATTATTTTGATCGCGTTTATTTGTCACACGAAATGGGCATGCGCAAGCCATCAGAGGCAATTTTTTTGAATGTTTGTGAAGAACAAGGCTTGTTGCCAGCTGAAACGATTTTTATTGACGATACCGAACGCCATGTTGAGGGTGCAAAAAAAGCTGGATTACAGTCGGTTTTGGTTGCTTCGAATTCGGCTATTCACTTACTTTTTTCTTGACACAATTCGACCAAAACGCCGTTTGCAGATTTTGGGTGAATAAACGCAACTAATTTATTGTCTGCACCATTTTTTGGTGTTTCGTTCAATAATTGAAATCCTTTTTCCTTGTATGCTGCCATGGATGCTTCAATATCCGTTACATCAAAAGCAATGTGGTGAATTCCCTGCCCCTTTTTTGCAATGAATTTTGCAATTGGACTTTCTTCATGGGTTGCTTCTAACAATTCGATTTTTGAATCGCCAATTTGAAAAAAAGCAGTTTTCACACCTTCGCTCGCGACTTCTTCTGTTTTATAGCAAGGACTATTTAACAATTCGGTATATGTTTGAATGGCCTCTTCGAGGTTGCTCACTGCAATTCCGATGTGTTCAATTTTATTCATGGTAAATGGGTGTGACGTGTTTGAATGAACACTTAATTTTTGAAAAACTTTTCTGTTTTGTTGTCAAAATTAAGATAATATGCGCCTTTAGACAAATTGGAACATGGAACAGAATTACCAACTCCTTTTTTGACGATGTTACCATATGCGTCGTAAATCTCATATTTGGTTGCTACAGCAACACCATTTGCTGTAAAGGTGATGCTGTTTTTTACTTTTACGGGATTTTTTTCTACGACTGCAACAGTCGATTGAAATTTGACGATTTTTGAAGCTCGCTTTTCACCAGAATTATCGATTTGAACAACCCGAATGGTATTTTCTCCGGAGTGAGGCATCACTTGAAATTCGTAACTATTTGTTTCATTGGTTCCTTTTCCTTGCACTTCTCCTATTTGAACCCATTTGTTCCAACGGAATTGTTCAATAATGAAAGGCAGTTTCCCTTGTTCGTTTGTAGTTTTCCAAGTTAACATTCCATTATTAGTCACCGCAATATCAACGGTAAAAAAAGTGCTTTGCGGCAATAAAACTTCGGGATTAATGATTTTAGGTTTGCAATCATCGCTATGCTCGAGCACAATAAAAACTTTTTCGCCAATTGCTATTTTAAAAATGGAAAAATCAATTTCGAAAGCACTTTGTGCAATTCCGCTAGGCAGAATTTTACCATTAACAGTCACTTTTGTGATGCAATACCCAAAACCATCGCTGTTTTCTGGATTTTGAACGTAGAGACTTTTTCCTTGATAATTTCCTTCAATAGATAAATTTGCAACACTCGTAAAATGAATGAAACAGGCAATTAATAAGGGTAGTAGCACTTTAATTTTTTTCATCTTTGCTAGTAGCTTCTAGAAATCTAGTACAAGTATAAGTTCAATTATTTAATTTTCCAAGTCACATTAATTGTAATTTTCACACTTTCTTCACTGTGGGCCAATTATTTCATAACCTGCTTGTTAAATCGCTACAATTTTCAAATGGTTTTGTGTATGCAACACACTTTTTTATTCATTTACAGATTTTTATTTGTAAAATTGTACATAGATACTACAGCAAAACTTATGAAAATATACTTTTTAGCACTTGTTTTATTGTTGGTTTTTTCGAGTTGTAATCGTTCTTCAGACAAGCCACAATTTGAGTTTGCTGGCGGAACATTGGCGCTTGCATTGCAAAATGATCCAGGTACATATTTAGCGCGCGATGTGACAGACATGTATACCAATTCTGTTTTAACGCAGGTTATGGAAGGATTAGTAAGTTTCAATGTCAATGATTTGAAAGTTCAACCACAAATTGCTTCCAAATGGCACGTTTCCGGCGATGGATTAACGTATACTTTCGAATTGCGCAACGATGTCTATTTTCATGAAAACGATGTTTTTTCATCGTTGGAAGATAGAAAATTAACAGTTGAAGATGTTGTTTTCACGTTTGAAAAAGCTTGTCAACCCACCAAAGATAGTGAGCCCTCTGCTGCGTATCTATTTCTGTTTCGCGATCAATTGAAGGGTGCGAAGGCTTTTTATGAAGGGAAAGCGAAAACAATTTCGGGTATTTCTGTTACTGCTAATGAAATCACATTGACCCTAATTGCTCCTGATCACAATTTCATCAATAAAATTGCACAAACAAACGCAGCAATCATTTCTAAAAAAGTGGTGCTTGCTCAGCACGAAAACGATATTGTTGGAACTGGGCCATTCATGCTTGCTCAAAAAAGCTCTAAATCTTCCAGAAAAGTACTTTTGGTAAAAAATCCGGATTATTATTTAACTGACGCGAAAGGTAATGCCTTGCCATATTTGGATAGTGTTGTGTTTCACATTCAACCAGATCAATTGGCGCAGCTTTCATTGTTTGAAAAAGGTCAAATTCACTTGATTAATTCATTGCCAACTTCCAAAATCACTAAAATGCTGGAGGGAAGAATCAACGATTTTAACGCCGTTCCTCCATTGATGGTTTTGTATAACAATCCGTTGCTTTTTACAAATTTTTACTTTTTCAACATGTCTGAACCACGTTTTCAAGATGTGCGCGTAAGACAAGCATTTAATTATGCAATTGACCGAGAAAAGTTAACTCAAAAAGTATTGAAAGGGCAGTTTTATGAACCTGGATTATTTGGAATTGTTCCACCAATTCGCAATTTCTTTAAAGGATATAATTTTACTGCAATTGGCAGTGTGAGTTATGGATTTAATCCCGAAAAAGCACGTGAGTTGCTAGCAGATGCGGGATATCCATCGGGTGAGAAATTTGGAGATGTCAACTTACGCTTTAACATAAGCGATATCAATTCTCAAATTGCAGATGAGGTGGCTACGCAATTATTTCAAGTATTAGGTGTTCATGTAAACATTGATGGTTCTAGCTTCGAACAAAAAGAAAAAGATGCTGATTTTGCGAAAGGAGATATTTTTCGAACAGCTTGGGTCGCTGATTATTCCAGTCCAGAGACTTTTTTGTCTAATTTTTATGGAAAATATGTGCCAAGTTCCCTAAAAAAACCTTCTCGATTGAATCAATCACGTTATAAAAACAAAGTGTTTGATTATTATTTTGAACAAGCTAGTAAAGCTGCGACACAAGTGGATCGCTTCAAATGGTACGCCAAGGCAGAAATAGAATTAATGAAGAATCCGCCATTAATGGTACTGTGGTATGCCAACGATTTTCAATTAAGTTATTCCAAAGTCCGAAATTTAAAAAACAATCCGATGGGGATTTTGGATTTAAAAACAGTTTACATCAAAGAATGGACCAAAGAAACCTATTTAAAAACCATTCATTAACACCCAAAACCGATGAAAATGAAACAATTAATCGTCTTATTTTTACTATTTATTGCCCCGTTGGCAATTGCACAACCGACACAAACCGTACGCGGGAAAGTTGTTGAAAAAGAAACAGAAAGCGAAGTTATTGGAGGTCAAGTTAGTTTGTTACTGGATAATCAAACAAAATATACTGCAATCACCAATGAAAATGGCGAGTTTGTTATTACGAAAGTCCTTGTTGGAAAATATGTATTAAAAGTAGTAGCACCGTCCTACATAGCTTCAACGCAAACCGTGACCGTAAATTCTGGAACAGAATCGGTTGTTGAAGTGAAACTGTTGGAATCTGTTGCTGAAGTGGAAGAAGTAGTAATTGTCGCTCAAAAACAAGGGGAAGTGAAAAACGAAATGGCTACTGTTTCCGCCCAACAATTTTCTGTGGAAGAAACAGAGCGTTATGCTGGTTCACGTGGAGACCCTGCACGTATGGCGAGTAATTTTGCCGGTGTACAAGGAGCTGACGATTCTAGAAATGATATCGTTGTGCGTGGAAATTCACCTTTAGGAATTGTGTACAAAGTAGAAGGCATCGATATTCCAAATCC
>CALJKJ010000057.1 GCA_937973685.1 uncultured Flavobacteriales bacterium
CTAATAAGGGCTTTTATTTTATTATAGTTGTTTATAAATCAAATTTGATACCTTGCGCCAATGGCAAACTGTCCGAATAGTTGATTGTATTTGTTTGTCTTCTCATGTACACTTTCCACGCATCAGAACCTGATTCACGACCGCCTCCAGTTTCTTTTTCACCACCAAAAGCACCGCCAATTTCAGCACCTGAAGTACCGATATTCACATTTGCAATACCACAGTCTGAACCAGCTTGTGATAAAAATGCTTCTGCTTCTTTCAAGTTATTCGTCATGATTGCTGATGACAATCCTTGCGGAACACCGTTTTGAATTGCGATAGCGTTTTCAAGACTACCTGAATATTTCATGATGTATAACACAGGAGCAAAAGTCTCGTGTTGCACAATTTTGAAATGATTTTCTGCTTCAGCGATAGCCGGTTTTACATAGCAACCTGATTCGTAACCAGCACCCGATAAAACACCGCCTTCGACTACTAATTTACCACCTTCAGCAACAACTTGCGTTAAGGCATTTTGGTAAGCAGCAACTGCGTCTTTGTCAATAAGTGGACCAACGTGGTTGTTTTGATCCAATGGATCACCAATTTGCAATTGGTTGTATGCTTTTACTAATGCTTCTTTTACTTTGTCGTAAATCGAATCGTGAATAATCAAACGACGTGTTGACGTACAACGTTGTCCAGCTGTTCCGACAGCACCAAATACAGCTCCAGGAACAACCATTTTCAAATCAGCTGATTCCGTAATGATGATTGCATTGTTTCCCCCTAACTCAAGCAACGATTTGCCTAAACGGCGTCCAACTGCCTCGCCAATGGATTTCCCCATGCGCGTTGAACCTGTTGCAGATACCAACGGAACACGACCATCGTTTGCCATTATTTTTCCAATTTCAGCGTCTCCGATAACCAAACATGAAACTCCTTCTGGAACATCGTTTGCAGCGAAAACTTCTTGCGTAATTTTTTGACAAGCAATTGCCGTTAATGGCGTTTTTTCGGATGGTTTCCAAATACAAACATCACCACAAACCCAAGCTAACGCTGTGTTCCAATTCCAAACTGCAACTGGAAAGTTGAACGCAGAAATAATTCCTACAATTCCTAGTGGGTGGTATTGTTCGTACATACGGTGTCCTGGACGTTCTGAATGCATTGTCAAACCATATAATTGACGAGATAAACCAACTGCGAAGTCACAGATATCGATCATTTCTTGCACCTCACCTAATCCTTCTTGGAGCGATTTCCCCATTTCGTATGAAACCAATTCACCTAATGGTTGCTTGTATTCACGGATTTTTTCAGCTAATTGACGAACGACTTCCCCACGTTTTGGAGCGGGAATCATGCGCCAGCTAAGAAATGCCTCTTGTGCTTTTGCGACTACAGCTTCGTAGTCAGAAGGAGTTGCACTTGTTACAGTTGCAATACACTTTCCATCAACAGGCGAAAACGATTCGATTGTTGCACCAGTAGTGTTTAACCAATGACTTCCTGTTGAAGCACCAAGGTTTTCAGCATTAATTCCTAATTGGCTGAGTGTTTTTGAAATATCAACTTTAGCTGAATGTGACATGTTTTTGTACGATTAATTTGTACAAATTTACACAAATTTTAGCGGTGCTGTTGAAATTACAAGTACATTTTTATGTTACGCTTGTTACTTGGAAACTTTCCGTGAAAATTCAAAGCGTCCGATTTTAAAATAAATCTCACCTTTTTCATTTCCGTTGGCTTTGGTGATTTTATAATCGATTGGAGTATTTAATTTAGTAGCAATAATTGACGTCACCAAAGCAAGAACATCATCGTTATTTGCTGCATTATTTTGAATAATCAAGCCATTGGTTTGCGGATTCAATTCATTTAAAACTACCGTCGGTACGTTTTCAATTGGATTTTCCGGCAGAATGATTTGCGGTTCAATCGGTTTTTCGTGTATATGTACTTGTTCAACAGGCGTTACAGGTTTTGGAAACGAGCAGGAAATATAACTGTTCACGCTTATTAATCCTTGCTGTTTTGCTTCAAGTTTTTTTGGAGTTTTTTCGCTGTTTTTTTTGTGTGAACGAATTGGTTGATTAGCAAGCATTTTCACATGCTTATGTTTTTCAACTGGAATAGTTTGCTTTGAATTAAAAGTCACAATCAATGCGATACCTGCAGCTACAGCACCAATACTTAACCAACGTATAGGTACAATGCGACTTGTCTGTTTTTTTAATTGCTCTTTATTGGGATGACTTAGCTTTGGCGCAACCAAAGTAGGGTAGGGTGTTGTGTCAATTGTTGGATTATTTCTAATTAATTCAGCTAATTGTTCCGTTTGTTTTTTAGTCAAAACACCTTCTTGTTGCGCTATGATTGCATACGGAATGTTTTCTAAAGTAATTTCGCTTGCAGGGTTGAACGCGTATAACAAAGCTTTTTCAAATACTGGTAACAGCTCATTACTTTCTAAATAGGGTAACGAATCAACAGATATGGCTAATTCGGGATGCTCCAATAAAAAGCAGTGCAATTCAGCCGATTGTTCTTCGGTTAAATTTCCTTCTAATTCATCCAGATAAAAGGCCTCGTAATTAGCTATTGTTATCAGCGTTTTCATGCTATCAATTCAATCTTTCTTATATAGTTCTTCAACGTTTGTCGTGCGCGAAAGATGTACACTTTTACTTGTGACTCATTCAATTCAGTAATTGCTGCGATTTCGGAATAGGAATATCCTTCGTAGTCGCGCAACAAAACAACAGACTTTTGAATACTTGGTAATTTGTCCAAGGCTTCGTGTAATTGTGCTTGCAAATCAAAGTGATGTGAATTTTCACGTTGATCGGTCACATCGGTGTCATCTATGGTGCTCGTTTTTTGTTCTTTTTTCAACGAATCAATTGCACAGTGATAGGCTGTTGTAAACAAATAGGACTTAATTTTTTCAGCCTGAATTTGTTCGTGTTTCACCCAAACTTTTGCAAATGTCTCTTGTACAATGTCTTCTGCGAGCATTTTATTACGCATCATACTCACCGCATAACGATAAATCGGATCCGCATAATCTTCCACAGCTTTGTTGTAGTCGTTCGTTGTCATTCTATAGTATCGAATGTAAGACTAAAAATTCAATGAAAAGTTACAACCTTCAACGAAATAGTTTTATTTTTTTTTAACTAGAACATTCTCATTGATTTGACTTATGAAATTTTGTGAACTATTTACAGATATCTTCTGCTTAAACTTGTTTACTTTTGCCACAAATTGAACCAATGCGTTACCTTTTTTTATTGTCAAGCTTGATTGTCATACTTGGCTTTAGTTATGAAATAAGTCAAGAAAAATCGATTTCATTTGATCATTATGCCATTTCATTTCATGGGCGTTTCGATTTTAGTAATGCGAAAGCACCAAAAGTTTGGGCACCGGGAGCGTATGTTCAATTTGCATTTTCAGGAACAGATTGTTCCATTTCAGTGATAGATGAGATGAAATATGGCAATCACCACAATTACATACATGTTGTTGTAGATGGCAAAGCCAAAAGAATTAAATTGACAGGGAAATACAACCGTATTGCAATCGCCTCTAATTTAACCGACACTGTTCACCAAGTTACAATTTGCAAAGACACGGAAAGTGCTATTGGATTTATTCAATTTCATGAAATTAGTTGTGATAAGTTAGTGCTGTCAAGTTCAAAAAAACAAGCAATTATCGAATTTATTGGCGATTCAATTACGTGTGGTAATGGAAGTGATTTGAGTTTGTCTTCGTGTGCAACTGCTAGTTGGTACGACCAACACAATGCTTATGATGCCTATGGACCAACCGTTGCTCGAACGTTGGGAATGGATTACTTGTTGTCATCTGTTTCAGGAATTGGATTAACGCGCAGTTGTTGTGGAACATCCTATACATTGCCTGAAGTTTATCACGCCATTGATTTCAATCCGACTGGTGAAAAATGGGATAACAAAGCCCAACAGCCTCAAATTATTTGCATTACATTGGGTCAGAATGATGGTTTACAAGCGGAAGGCGTTTTTGTTGAACGCTATCGTTCGTTTATCAAACGGTTGAAAATGGAGAATCCAACTGCACAAATTGTTTGCTGTTCCAGTCCAATGGCCGATGAAAAACTCAGTCAGTTTCATGCGCAAGTATTACCCAAAATAGCGCGTTCTTTCAATGAGTCAACTGATTTTTCAGTGCACAGTTTTATCTACAACGGACATTTTCGTGGAGGTTGTGATGCGCATCCTACAGTGGAAGAGCACCAATTAATTGCAGGTCAGTTAGCAGCGTTTCTCAAGCAATTATTATAACAAAAAAAGGGTGCTTTTTGAGCACCCTTGATATTGTTGATTTTGATTTAAAATTCAAATGTTTCCATGAATTTAGTAGTGAAATCACCTTCTCTAAATTTCGGATCGTCCATTAATTTTTGGTGAAAAGGAATGGTTGTTTTTACACCTTCAATGATGTATTCATCCAATGCACGTTTCATTTTCAAAATTGCTTCTTCACGCGTTTGTGCAACAACAATTAATTTACCAATCATTGAATCATAGTTTGACGGAATGATATAACCTGCGTATGCATGCGTGTCAATTCGAACACCATGTCCACCTGGTGAATGGTAACTAGTAATTTTTCCTGGTGAAGGTCGGAAGTCGTTGTATGGGTCTTCCGCATTGATACGACACTGAATAGCGTGCATTAATGGGAAATAATTTTTTCCAGAAATTTTCTCACCAGCAGCAATTTTAATTTGCTCTTTGATCAAATCAAAATTGATTACTTCTTCTGTAATAGTGTGTTCAACTTGAATACGTGTGTTCATTTCCATGAAATAAAAATCACGATTCTTGTCAACTAAAAATTCTACTGTTCCAACACCTTCGTATCTAACCGCTTTCGCAGCTTTGATAGCAGCTTCTCCCATTCGTTCACGTAATTCATCCGTCATGAAAGGAGAAGGCGTTTCTTCGACTAGTTTTTGGTGACGACGTTGAATCGAACAGTCGCGTTCTGAAAGGTGACAAGCGTTTCCGAATTGGTCACCAGCGATTTGGATTTCGATATGACGTGGTTCTTCGATGAATTTCTCCATGTAGATGCCATCATTTCCAAATGCTGCTCCCGCTTCTTGACGAGCTGAATCCCATGCGTTTTCCATTTCATCTTTATTCCAAACGATACGCATACCTTTTCCACCACCTCCGGCAGTCGCTTTCAATATTACTGGGTAACGAACAACTTCAGCAGTAGCAAAAGCATCGTCTAAATCGGTTAATAAACCTTTTGATCCTGGAATACACGGTACACCTGCAGCAATCATTGTCGCTTTTGCAGTTGCTTTATCACCCATACCAGCGATTTGTTCTGGTAAAGCGCCAATAAATTTGATGCCATGTTCTTGACAAACTTTAGAGAATTTTTCATTCTCAGACAAGAATCCATAACCAGGGTGAATTGCGTCAGCATTTGTTATTTCAGCTGCAGCAATAATATTTGGAATCGATAAGTATGATTTACTACTAACAGCAGGTCCAATACATACAGCTTCATCAGCAAAGCGAACGGGTAAGCTATCTTTGTCAGCAGTTGAGTAAACAGCTACTGTTTTGATGCCCATTTCTTTACACGTACGAATGATGCGCAAAGCAATCTCACCACGATTGGCAATTAATATTTTTTTAAACATACTAGTTTGTTTTGTTCAATTCATTTTGACCTAACTGGTCGAAAATTATGCAGGATCTACCAAGAATAATGGTTGATCGTATTCAACAGGAGTTGCATCATCAACAAGTACTTTTACAATTTTACCTGATAATTCTGATTCAATCTCGTTGAATAATTTCATTGCTTCGATGATACAAACGGTATCTCCTTTGTTGATTGTTTGACCAACTGAAACAAACGCATCTTTATCTGGACCAGCTGAGCGGTAGAATGTACCAATCATTGGAGACTTAACAACGATGTATTTATCTTCTTCACTTGCGGCAGGAGCAGCAGGAGCAGCAGGAGCGGCAGGAGCAACTGGTGCAGGAGCAGGAGCAGCAGCAACAGGGGCTGTAGCTTGCACGTAAATAGGTGCGTCCGCTTTTTGCTTTTCTGACTTAATAGTAATTTTAAAGTCTTTTTGTTCAATTTCAACCTCTGTAACACCAGATTTTGCTACAAACTTAATTAAGTCTTGGATTTCATTTAGATTCATATCGTACTTACTTTTTCTAGTTTATAATTAATTATGAATTGTACGCCCATTTTAGGTAAACAGCTCCCCATGTAAATCCACCACCAAAGGCAGATAAAATAAGGTTGTCGCCTTTTTTAAGCTGTGATTCCCAGTCCCATAAACACAATGGTAATGTACCAGCAGTCGTATTTCCGTAACGTTGAATATTAATCATTACTTTTTCAGCTGGCAATCCCATTCTATTTGCAGTTGCATCAATAATACGCAAATTTGCTTGATGCGGAACTAACCAATCAACATCTTCTGATGTCAACTTGTTTCTTTCCATTATTTCAGCAGAAACTTCTGCCATATTTGTTACTGCAAATTTAAAAACTTGTTTTCCTTCTTGTTTTACAAAATGCATGCGGTTATCAACCGTTTCGTGTGAAGGAGGATTCGCTGAACCACCTCCTGGCTGAATAAGGTATTGTCTTCCAGAACCATCACTTCTTAAAATGCTGTCTTGAATTCCCAAACCTTCTGTATTTGGTTCCAATAAAACAGCACCAGCGCCATCACCAAAAATGACACAAGTAGTTCTGTCTTCGTAATCCAATATTGAACTCATTTTGTCAACACCAACTACGATAATTTTTTTATATTTTCCTGATTCAATAAAACTTGTTGCGGTTGTCAAAGCATAAATGAAACCAGAACATGCTGCAATTAAATCAAATCCCCAAGCATTTGTTAATCCTGCTTTATCAGTCATGACATTTGCAGTACTTGGAAAAGGATAATCGGGTGTAACCGTTGCGCAAATCACTAATTCGATGTCAAGTGGATCTGTGTTTGTTTTTTTCAACAAACCTTTGATCGCTTCAGCTCCCATATCGGAACTAGCACCGTCTCTCAAGATTCGTCGTTCTTTGATACCTGTTCGTGAAGTAATCCATTCATCAGATGTATCAACGATTTTTGCCAAATCTTCATTTGTCACTACTTCTTCTGGAAGATAGCCACAAACACCTGTGATTGCTGCAGTGATTTTACCCATTATTTATTGATTAAATGCTTCGTTTATTTTATTTGCTAATCCTGATTTAGCTACTTCATAGGAATGCATCAACATACTTCTGACTGCTTTATCGTTTGAGATGCCGTGACCAATGATTACGTTTCCTTTGACGCCTAAAATAGGAGTTCCTCCGTAATTTTCATAATTAAATCGGTCAAAATAGTCATCTTTTATACCACGTTTACGCATCAATGTATAAATTCCTTCAGCTTGTTTCAAAACAACGTTACCTGTAAAACCGTCACAAACAATAACGTCTGCTTTGCCAGTAAACAAATCACGTCCTTCTAAATTTCCCACAAAATTTATTTCATCAGAGTCCTCCATTAATTTGTGCGCTGCAATGGTCAATAAATTTCCTTTGCTCGCTTCTTCACCAATGTTCAACAAAGCTATTCGAGGTTTTTCAATACCGTAAACATTTTTAGCGTACAGCGACCCCAATACAGCGAATTGATACAAGACATCTGCTTTACAATCTGCATTTGAACCAACATCCAATAAAATTGAATTATTGCCATCAACTGTTGGTAAAACAGAAGTAATACAAGGACGGATAATACCAGCCACAGTGTTTACTTTGTAAATAGCACCAACAAGCATTGCACCAGTATTACCAGTGCTTGCAAAAACATCAATTTCATTTTTCGCCAATAAATCAAAGCCAACAGCTATACTACTATTCGGTTTTTGAGGAATAGCACGCGTTGGATGATCATGCATCGTAATGATGTCTGGCGCATGAACAACTTCAAATCCATCGGAAGTTACATTCAATGCATTAAGGCCACTCAAGATTTGATCTTGGTCGCCTATCAACACGATTGTAACATCCTGAGGAAGCTCTTTTCTAGCAAGGACTGCACCGGCTATGTTTGCATCCGGAGCGAAATCACCGCCCAAAATATCGATTCCTATCTTCATCAGGAGGAATTTAATTACTACTTAAGCAACGAATTAAATCGCCACTTCTTTTTCAGCAACTACTCTTCCTTTGTAGTACAATTTTCCTTCATGCCAGTGTGCATGGTGGAATAAATGTGGCTGACCTGTTGTAGGACATGTTGCGATGTTGTTAGCAATTGCTTTCACATGCGTTCTTCTTTTGTCACGACGCGTTGTCGAAATTCTGCGCTTTGGATGTGCCATTTTACTTATTTATTAAATCGTTATTTTAAATTCTTCAAAACTGACCACCTTGGATCAATCGGTTTATCATTATCTTCTGGTGATTCATCCAATGATTCGTTTTCATCCGTATCATTGTCCTCATCATTATCTTCTTCGTCCCAATCTTCATCATCCCAATCTTCGTCGTCCCAGTCTTCATCATCTTGAAAATCAGGTTCACTTGCATTGACAATCATGCTGTCATAAAGCGCCATCATTTCCGGATTACATTTTCCTTGTTCGTGCAAGATGCGCGAGGGTAATGAAATCACCATCAACTCATAAAAAGGAATATCAATAGCTATTTCATAAGCATCATCTTCCAACACAATCAAGTTGTCGTCGTCAGATAAATCTGGACCAAACTTGTATATGATGCGAAACACTCCTTCAACTGGCAAAACAATCGGATCGTTGCAACGATCGCAAGTTGTATTTACATGACCAGTTACCGAAAAATCGGCTATCATCATTGTTTCTTTTTTCTCAAAAATCAAGGAAGCTTTCACTTCACCATCATCGATTAAAGAAACACCGATGTTATCAAAGAACGCTTTATCGAGATCAAACTCAAAATGGTGTGTCCCAATTTTTAATCCTGCAAAAGGAATAACGAACGCACTGTTTGGTTTTTTCACTCAATAAAATTTGGAGGGCAAAGGTAGAAAAAAATCACGAAACTTTGTTCATAACTTTTCTTTTTTCCAATTATTCGTCTTTTGCCTCTCTTCCGTAAGGTTTTCGCTTGGTATTATTTTGATTTTGAACCTTTAATGGATTTTCGTTTATTTCCTTAAAAAATTGATGTGTCCGAAAAACATCGATTGCTAAATAAATGGCACTGCGCATCGATTGCGGATTTGCAGTATTTTGTCCAGCGATGTCAAATGCTGTTCCATGGTCGGGCGATGTGCGAACAATTGGAAGTCCAGCAGTGAAATTAACGCCATCTTCGAAAGCCAATGCTTTGAATGCTGCCAATCCTTGATCGTGATACATTGCGAGCACTCCGTCAAATTGCGCGCGTGCATTGCTGCCAAAAAATCCATCTGCAGGAAAAGGACCCGCTGCAAATGTGCCTGAACTTGTCGCTTCTTTGATTGCTGGAATGATTACATCTGCTTCTTCGGAACCCATTTTACCGTTTTCACTTGCATGTGGATTTAATCCAAATACAGCAATTCGTGGTCGTTGGATGCCAAAATCTTTTTTCAAAGACGCCTCCAACACTTTGATTTTACTCAATACTTTTTCTTTCGTCAAAGCAGCAGGAACATCTTTTAATGGTACATGAGAAGTAACCAATGCAACGCGTAACGCGCCACTCACCATCATCATCAACGCATCTTCTTGACCTGCCATATCGGCCAAATATTCCGTGTGCCCAGGGAATTTGAATCCAGCTTTTCCAATTGCTTCTTTTGAAATTGGGGCTGTTACCAACACATCAATTTTACCAGAAGCTAAATCTTCGGTTGCTTTTTCGAGCGATTCGAAGGCGTATTTTCCACTGATTTCAGTTCCTATACCAATTTCGAATTGTATTTCTTCGTTCCAAACGTTGACAATATTTATTTTACGATTTTGCGCTTCCGTTGCATTTTTACACGATTGGTACATGAAATCGTTATCGTTCAACATTTTTTTGTGGTACGACATTGTTTTTGTCGATGCATAAATGATTGGCGTACAATCAAGTAACAAACGACTATCGTTTAAAGCTTTGATAATAACCTCTGGTCCAATTCCATTGATATCACCAACTGAAATTCCAACACGAACAGGAGTTGTCGTTACTTCTTCTTTCGCTACCGCTGTTTTCTGAACTGTTTTTTCTTCGTCCATCATGCTAGTCTTTTTAGGAAATTAATCAATAAACGAATGCCTGTTCCAGTTCCACCAAGACCTCTGTAATCTTGCGGTTTTTCTAAATAAGCTGGACCAGCGATATCCATGTGAATGTATGGAGCTTTGACAAAGTGTTCCAAGAATTTGCCTGCTGTAATCATGCCAGCCATTCCGCCACCTAGGTTGTTTAAATCGGCAATTTTCGATTTCATTTCGTCGAAATAATCGTCCCAAAATGGCAATTGTACCACACGTTCATACGTTTCCATGCCAGCCTCATCAAGTAAGTGGAAGTACTTTTTATCGGCATTTCCCATCACACACGAAGCTTTTTGACCAATTGCACGAACGGCAGCTCCAGTTAAAGTCGCAGCATCGATTACTAATTCGGGTTTGAATTTATCGGAGTATGCAAGTGCATCAGCTAAAACCATACGTCCTTCAGCATCGGTATTCAATACTTCCACTGTCGTTCCGTCGTACATTTTAATGATGTCACCAGGAGCATATGCATTCAATCCTGGGCGGTTATCCGTTGCAGGAATTAATCCAATAAGATGAACGTCTAAGCCCATTTTCGCTGCGGCATAAATTGTTCCAGCCATACAAGCAGCGCCAGCCATGTCCGATTTCATCGAATCCATCGAACCTGCAGTAGGTTTCAGACTCAAACCACCGGTATCATAAACAACTCCTTTTCCAACCAAAACAATTGGTTTTTTGTTGCGTGCATTGTTGGGTTTGTATTCGATAATCGTGAACGTTGGTGGCTCAATAGATCCTTTATTTACCGCTAAAAGTCCACCCATTTTAAGTGCTTCGATTTTCGATTTCTCAAGAATTGTCACAGAAAAATTAGCTTCTTTTCCTTTCGCTTCTATTTCTTCCGCTAATTTGGTTGCAGTTAAATATGATACCGGTTCATTCACCAAATCTCTTGCCCAACAAACAGCAGCAATAGTTGCGCTCAATTCGTTAATAGCATCAGCTGCTATTTTTGCAGAAAAATCGATTGCGCATAGCTGATTTTTTTCGCTTTCCGCATTTTTACGGTAGTGAATGAATTGGTAATTGGAAAGTGCAATACCTTCTGCACAAGCAAGGCTGGTTGATTTACTTCCAGTAATCATCAAACTAGCTACTTCTTTTGGTAAAGCAGTTCTAATTTTGTGACCAATAATGCGGTATTTTTCTTCGTTTGCCAACGGTTTCACAAAGAAATAGTGTTTTCCTCCAAGCGTCAATGAATGCAAATCATCACTGGACTTTTCTGAAAATAGTGTCAGTTCCTCCTGCACAATTGCGGGAAGATTTTTGGGTGTTTCTACTTTTTTTCCAACGAGTACAACGAGGCAATCTTGTTGGTCAAACACCCGATTTGTATTGAAATTCATATAAATCGATTTTAATTGCTGTAAAGATAAGGTTAATCTTGCAACCGTTAATTTTCTTTTAAGGCTTATTTTTTGAAAAAATTGTAGCGAATAATTTCTTTTGAAATAAAATTAGCAGTGCCATCAACATGATCTTTTTTGTGCACGATACCAATTGGCAAGCCTTTTTTATTGTAAAGCAGTACATTCAAATTTCTGGTTACAAATGTGTTGTCGATGAAAGTAGAATCGGTGTATCCGCTGAAAACACCATTTTTCCCATAATTGTAGCTTCGTTTTTTAGTAAACGGGAAGTCTTCGTTTGTGGTATTCGCTGGTAGATTGTCTGTTTTATAGGTGTAATGTGTTACAGCCGACTCTGAAACCTTGTTTTTTACGCGGTAGCGTTTGATTGGTCGCTCGGGTGTCCCAATGATAATCCAATCGCTTGGACCAGGCGAAGCAATTGAATCAACAGACAAGGCACCTGCATACTTTTCGTTCGCGATGTAATGCAAGCGTTCTCCCTTTTGATTGTTGTCAAATTGATGAACGTTTACTTTGTATTTGAATGGAATAATTAAGTACGAACTGTTTTCAATTCCGTAGGTATTATTCAAGCGTTTCACCCCATGGTATGGCGGTTTCAACGATTCAATGATTTCAAAAGTTTGGTGAGAAATGATGATTCCTTCTGAGAAATTGGTTTGTTGAATATAGCTTAAATGTCCTTTTTTGTTGAAATGGTAATGCACGCTTTTTTTGGGAAACTTTTTTTCATTTGCTTCTTCATCAACGACACTGCCATAAGTCAATAATTCAAATGATTCGATATTGTTTTTGCGAATGATGGAGTCGTTGAACCAAAACGGAAAATTAATAACTGCCGCAACTTCATCTTGAAAAAAAAGCGGGTGAATGAGTGTTGGTTTCAGCGCAGACGTACCCGTTTTTTCTGCCTGTTTTGTCCCGCAGGCAGTTAATCCTATGATTCCTATTAGTAGGTATTTCCAATTCATCGTGACTAAAATTAGTTTTTTTTATTGAATCATAAAAATTTTTGCAACCATTGACTTTTTTGTTTGTTGTAACTTGTGTGTGCTTGCTACTTTCAAATTCACTAATTTTACAACATGATTGATGAACGACCAATTACGGACTGGTTACCCTTAACCAAAAAAGAGATTGAAAAACGCGGTTGGGATGAACTGGATGTTATTTTAATTTCTGGTGACGCTTATGTAGATCACCCGGCCTTCGGAACGGCTGTTATTGGGCGTATTATCGAAAGTGAAGGTTTCAAAATTGGCATCATCGCTCAACCCAATTGGCGGGATGATTTACGCGATTTTAAAAAATTAGGAAAACCAAAATATTTCTTCGGTGTCACAGCTGGTTGTATGGACTCAATGGTCAATCATTATACCGCTGGAAAGCGTTTGCGTTCAACTGATGCGTACACTCCTGGTGGAGAAGCAGGTTTTCGTCCAGATTACGCAACAACGGTTTATACCAAAATATTAAAAGAAATTTATCCAGATGTTCCTGTATTGATTGGAGGAATTGAGGCGAGTTTGCGACGTGTTACGCATTATGATTATTGGGCTGACAAACTATTTCCATCCATATTGGTTGACGCTGGAGCGGATGTTTTAGTCTATGGAATGGGAGAGCAACCTTTGCGCGATTTATTGCGCTTGGTAAAAAAAGGCGTGCCATTTTCCAATTTAACAACCATTCCACAAATTGCTTTTTTACAGGATAAATCAAAAGACTTACCCAAGAATAAAAATTGGGAAACGGTAGAATTAGCTAGCCATGAAGAATGTCTTTCGGATAAAATTAAATATGCAGCAAATTTCAAAATAGTTGAGGTTGAGTCCAATAAGTTAAATGCCAACCGAATCATTCAACATGTCGGTGAGCAAACATTGGTTATCAATCCTCCGTACAGAACAATGACGGAGTCAGAAATGGATCAATCGTTTGATTTGCCCTACACGCGTTTGCCACATCCAAAATACAAGAAAAGAGGTACAATTCCTGCTTATGAAATGATCAAATTTTCAGTCAACATGCACCGTGGGTGTTTTGGTGGGTGTAGTTTTTGTACCATTTCAGCCCATCAAGGAAAATTCATTGCATCGCGGAGCGAAAAAAGCATCATGAAGGAAATTGATGAGGTTGTTCAACATCCTGAATTCAAAGGATATTTATCCGATATAGGCGGTCCTTCTGCAAATATGTACCGAATGAAGGGGAAAGACGAAGCAATTTGCGAACGTTGTTCGAGTCCAAGTTGTATTCACCCTGTAATTTGCAATAATTTGGATACGTCACACAAAGCGATGACCGATCTTTACCGTAAAATTGATGCGCACCCAAGTATCAAGAAAGCGTTTGTTGGTTCTGGTGTTCGTTATGATTTGTTAGTCGACGATTTCAATAAGAATAACGAAGATGGCAATCACGATGAATACATTGAACAATTGATCACACGCCATGTAAGTGGTCGTTTGAAAGTTGCTCCAGAACATACTTCCGACGCTACCTTACGTGTGATGCGAAAGCCGTCGTTCAAGTATTTCCATAAGTTCAAAGAAAAATACGATCGTTTGCAAGAAAAACACGGTTTGAATCAACCGCTTATTCCGTATTTTATTTCTTCGCATCCTGGTTGTGAAGAAGTTGACATGGCGAATTTGGCTGCTGAAACAAAAGACATGGGCTTTCAGTTGGAGCAAGTACAGGACTTTACCCCAACTCCGATGACCGTTGCAGAAGTTATTTATTACACAGGAGTTCACCCGTATACATTGAAACCAATAAAAACAGCAAAGTCACCGGAAGAAAAGAAAAATCAAAACCGTTTTTTCTTTTGGTACAAACGCGAAAATCAAGATTGGATCCGCCAACGCTTAGCAAAAGCAAATCAACCAGAGTTAATTGAAAAGTTACTAGGCGACCGTCACCAAGTGGAGAAGAAAGTACCGCGCTGGTTGGAGGAAAAACGCAAGAAAAACCGATAAAAAAACAGCAGGTCTATTGCTAAACCTGCTGTATTATATTGATTGGTGGTGAATATTATCGTTTTTTTAGTTTCACAAAGATAGACTTTAACAGTTCATTAATATCAGTATAAATACCCATTCTTATTGCGGGAAACCGCAGTTAATTTTGCGCAAAAACACATTTTTTTCAGATCAATATCTTTTTCAACTCATTGAAAAACAGTGAAATGACTTAGATTTTTAGCTATTGAGTTTTCTAGCTGTTTTTTTATTTGATAAAATGGATTTATCATTGCAATGAACTTAAAAACACTTTAAATTATGTCATTTAATGGAACAGAAGGTGAAGCGATTAGCCTAGAAACTGGCGCGACTTACACGAAAAATTACAGGGATGAAAACCCAACAGGGGTGCAATCAGCATTTTACGGACGAGATTTGCTTGAAGCATTATTAGCTCAACCCGGCTCGATGGGAATTCGCGTTTATTATGGATTGAACGAAGATGGGATTCAAGAACTAGTTTTAGTTAGTGCAGATGCAGATGAAAACGACAACTTGAATTTAATCGTTGACAAATCAATTAAATGTCCGCCTAGATGCCCAACGAAAAACGCACTTAATTCATGATTGATTTCTTATATACTTTTTCCATATACCTTCATTTTTTACCGATATTGGTTGGAGTATATTTGCTTGTTTTTAAAAAGTTGAATCGGATGTACATTCCGGTTCTTCTTTTATTAAGTATTTCTGCATTTACGGATATTATTTCTATTTGGATTGCAAAGAAATACCACAATAACCTATTTGTCTTTTCATTTTACGCTTTGTTGGATACATCGATAATTTTTTATTTTATTCAGCAATTTCTCCGGCAAAAAAAAGCTAAATTGTTTTTTTTAATCGTTATTTCAGCCTATTTCATTTTTTCAACTTGGAGTGCATTGGCATTTGGGTTTGATCGCTACAACGCTTTTCAATTAGCACTTGGTGCTTTGTTTATTATTGGTTTAATTCTCTATTTTTTCTTCGAAATTTTTTATTACGAAACTGTAGATGATTTAACCAAATTCCCTCCGTTTTGGATAGCTTCAGTATGGCTAGTTTACTACTCCGGCACCTTGTTTCTCAATTTATTATTCAATGAAGTCATCAATGGTAATTTGTCTGTTAAAATCGATTTAACGAATATTCTATTGTTGATTTTTACAAATATTGTCTGTACCTTGTCCTTATGGATGGCACGCAAAAATCCCACAACGAAATGATCTTTTACTTCATCACTTTTGGGATGATATTTTTGTCATTTGCCATCATTGCTTTCGTGTTTATTTACCAACGAAAAATGCAAAATAAGCGTCTGGAATTACAACAATTAAAACTCGATAATCAACAACAACTGACCAAATCAATTATCGAAGCAAAAGAAGCTGAGCAACGAAGAATCGCTTTAGAATTGCACGATGACGTTGGCTCTACGTTAACTGCTATCAAGTTTATGGTTGCGGTTTTACCAGAAGACTTGGAAGCCAAAACTAAATTAAACAATACGCTACAAACAGTAATTAAGAAAGTCCGCAGAATTTCGAATGAATTGTTGCCTACTGTTTTAGAAGAGTTTGGTCTTGTTACAGCAATCACAAGTTTAATCAACCAGTTGAATGATCAAATTGAAGCGATTCAATTTACTGTTTCGATAATCAACACGGGCAGTTCCAAAGCACAAAACAAAGAAATAGAATTATCTTGCTACCGGATCGTACAGGAATTATTAAACAATATTATCAAATACGCACACGCAACGTCTGTAATTGTAAACGTTAAACAAACAACATCCGGATTATCCGTTTTTATCGAAGATAACGGAGATGGTTTTACACCAAAAACTCACACACCCAAAGCTATACCAACACTTGGCCTAAAAAACATGGAAAGTCGTGTTCAACATATTGGTGCCAAAATGCATTTTAAACAATTAGAACAAGGAACAAAAGTGAGTCTTAGATGGAAACCACAACAAGAAATATAACTGTTTGTATTGCTGAAGATCAGCTTATTTTCAGACAAGGATTAGCAAATATCTTGCATACCTTTGATCGGATAGAAGTTGTCTATTTGGCTGAAAATGGGTTAGAACTATTGCAACGATTAGAGGATCAAGTTGCCGATATTGCAATTGTAGATTTCAGGATGCCTATTTTAAATGGAATTGAAACAACGCGACAAATTCGCGAACGCTTTCCAGCAACTAAAGTCTTGATTTTATCAATGTATTCGGAAGATGAGTTTGTGAAATCAGCCATTGAAAATGGGGCTAATGGTTATTTGTCAAAAGATGATGATCCAGAGGAGATTGCAAAAGCTATTTATAGTATCATCGAAACAGGTTATTACCTCAACGATCGAACGTCTAAATTATTAATAGCCTCTTTGATGAAAAAAGGAGGGATGAAGCCAACTTTTTCCGAATTAAAAGATCAATTAACGGACTCTGAAAAAGTTGTACTACGGATGATTTGCGAAGAATTTACCACCCAAGAAATTGCTGATAAAGTTTTCAAATCAAAACGAACAGTAGAAACAATAAGAACCAATTTATTGCAAAAAACAGGAGCAAAAAACATTGCAGGATTGGTAATGTATGCGATCAAAAACGAAATTATTACTTGATTTTCTGAATGCGCGCAAGTAAGCCATAAAAGAGTGATTTTTCACTCACTGTATGCATCCATAACTCAGAGCTAGAAAGGATATGCGCAGATTTGGGAAGAAGTTGTAGTGTTTTATTGAACTTTTCAAGAGTTAATTTTGGCGAATAGGTATTGATGATTAAAACACCTTTTGGATGTAATAATTCATAACTGCTTTGGATCAACTCAGCTAGTTTTTCTTCTAACTTCCATTTTTCACCGTTGGAACCAATTCCCCAAGCAGGCGGATCGAGCTGAATCAAGTCGTATTTATTGCCGCGTTTTACTTCTCGTTGAATGAATTTTAATGCATCCTCCAACACCCATTTTATGCCCGTTACTTCAGAAAGTGCTTGATTTGTTTTTGCCCATTCGATAATTGACTTGGAACTATCGCAATGAATGACTTCAGCACCTGTTAAACGACCTATAACGGATGCCGCACCGGTATATGCAAAGGCATTTAAAAATCGTTTGCTTGGATTTAAAAATTGGGTGATGAATTCCCAGTTGGTCTGTTGCTCTGGAAATAATCCTAAGTGCTTGTTACTTGTTAAGGATAATTGAAATCGCGCATTTTCAATGGCTATTTCCCAAGTTCGTTGTTGACTCTTATTCAACGCTTTCCATTGACCAGATAATGCACCTTCTTTTTCTGGAATAAATTCCCAATTAGCTTGTTTTTTCCAATCGTTTAAAGGCAATGCAGCTTGAAAATAAGCTTGGTGTTCTGGTCGGATAGTAATAATTTCTCCCCAACGTTCGAGTTTCTTTCCGCCTCCAGCGTCAATCAATTCATAGTTTTCAGGAAACGTTGCAAGTAACTTCATGTAATTAACGCATCTTAGGCGTTTTCTTTCTTCCTCCCATCATTTGAGCCATGCGCATTTGATTTTTAGAAGGAGCATTTTGAAGTTGACTTTGCATCATTTTAATCTGCTCTTTCAACATGCCACTGTCATCTGCTTTTTTTGCTTCCGCTAATAAACTAACGGCTTCTTGTTTTCTTCCAGATTGCGCACAAATTCCAGCTAAATGCATGCGTGACATTGCTTGGTCATGTCCTCTTTTTAATCCCATTCCAATTGCTTTGCGCAACAATGCTTCCGCTTTAGCTGGCGGAAATACTTGTGCATTTAACAATGCTTGCATGTAAATAACATACGCATGTTGACGTTTAGGCAATAAATGAGGATGTGTAATTTTGTTAATAGATTTTGCCGCTTTTTCTTGGTTTCCAGTACGCATGTGGTTGATTGCAAACGCAAGATTTTCGTTGTAAATAAACGTCGCGCCAATAATAGCTGTGATGAAAATTAGAAAAATTCCCCAACCCCAATAGCCTGTTGCAAAAGACTGAACTGTTAAAAATAAAAATCCTGCCGTGAGGATGCTGCGTATAATAAATGTGATCATAAGTTAATCAATTGTTGCAATACATTTTAATTCAATAGCGATAGGTGTTGGCAAAGAGTTGATTTCAACTGTTGTTCTACACGGAAGATTATCTTTAAAATATTCAGCGTAAATTTTGTTATAAGCATGAAAATCACGTTTCATGTTTACCAAAAACACAGTAACATCAACCAATTGGTCCCAACTTGAACCAGATTCTTCTAATATAATTCGGACATTGTCAAAGACACTTCTACACTGTGCTTCAAAGTCAAACGCAATAAAATTCCCGTTTTTATCCAATTCCAATCCTGGAACAGCAGAATCAATTGCGTCAGATCCAGCCACTCTTGGACCAACCCCAGATAAAAACAATAAATTACCTACACGACGAGCATGAGGATATAAACCTACAGGTTTTGGAGCTTTATTCGTAGAGATACGTGTATTATCTGCCATGTCTTTTTTTAGCAAAGATAGTAGTAATCACAAAGAAAATCGAAAAACACCAACGATTTTTCACGAAAAATGCAGCTTGTTTTTTAGAAAGCATGCCTGATTGCTATTCAATTCAAGCAATTTCATTCGAATTGTTTACATTTGTGACCAAGTTATGAATAGAAAAGCGCAAACAGTCGGTGTTATCGGGGGAGGAAGTTGGGCAACAGCTTTGGTGAAAATACTATGTAATAATGTGGAAAAAGTTAATTGGTTCATGCGAAATGAACAAGCTGTTGAACACATTTTGGCTTACAAACACAATCCTACTTATTTGCAATCGGTTGAATTTGATTTATCAAAAATCAATGTGAGCGCAGATTTGGCTGGAATAATCACTGCATCAGATATATTGATTATCGCCACACCATCTGCTTTTTTAGTAAAGCTTTTTGAAAACACAACACCTGAGTTATTCAAAGGAAAAATTGTTTATTCAGCAGTAAAAGGGATCATTCCAGAATATAACGCTATTCCTGCTCGTTTCATTCATAAAACGTTTGGAACACCATATAAAGATATTGGTATTATTTGTGGTCCTTGTCATGCTGAAGAAGTTGCTTTGGAAAGATTATCTTATTTGACAATTGCTTCACAACACGAAGGAAATGCAAATCAAATGGCTAATCTTTTAGCATGTCGCTACATCAAAACAACAGTTTCTGATGATTTATTTGGTACGGAACTTTCTGCTGTTTTGAAAAACGTGTATGCACTTGCTTCCGGTATTTGTGCTGGATTAGGCTATGGTGATAATTTCCAATCGGTTTTGATAGCAAATGCCATTCAAGAAATTGAAAATTTTATTGATGAAGTAAGCCCAGTTCACCGCGATGTCAAATCGAGTGCATATTTGGGTGACTTATTGGTAACAGCATATTCTAAATTTTCACGTAACAGAACCTTTGGTTACATGATTGGTAAAGGCTATTCTGTTAAATCGGCACAATTGGAAATGGAAATGGTTGCTGAAGGTTATTATGCAACGAAATGTGTGCAGGAAATTAACAAGAAATTTCAAGTTGAAATGCCCATTTTAACTGCTGTTTACAACATCTTGTACGAAAAAATTTCTCCTTCAATCGAAATGAAAATATTGAGCGATAAATTGAATTAAACAACAGCTTATCGCTTCTAAAAGAGATTAGTAAACTTATACAAACAAAAAAGTCCCAGTTTTCACCGGGACTTTTTAATGATATAATCGTTTGTTGATTAATCTTCATCTTCTTCGTCATCTGCTTCAGCAGCTTTAGAAGCACCACGAGCCATCTTAACAGATACCACAACAGCACTTTTAGCGTCCACAAATTTCAATCCGCTAGTTTCTAAATCACCAACACGAACAGATTGTCCGATACGCAATTTAGTGATATCGATAATAATTGCTTCAGGAAGTTCACCTGGTAAAGCAACTACTTTCAAACGACGGAATACTTGCATTAATTTACCTCCCGCTAATACACCACGAGATGCTCCAGTTAAACGAACTGGTAATGCTACTTTTACTGGTTTTTTTGCATCTAATTCTAAGAAGTCAACATGCAATACTTTATCAGTAATTGGATCTTGTTGCAAATCTTGAATAATTGCATTTGTTTTCTTCCCTTCGATGTCCAATTCAATTTGGAATACATCTGGATTAAAAACTAATTTTTCAATCGCGATATCCTTGATTGTAAAATGGGTTTGAGATCCTTGACCATAAAGAACACATGGAACTAATCCAGCATTTCTCATAGCTTTTGCATCCTTTTTCCCTACGTTCGCGCGAAGCGAACCGCTCAACGGTGCTACTTTCATTTGTTTGTATTTATGAGATTATAAAATGAGTACTTATTGATTCGTTTTTAACCAATCGATCGATTACATCAGCAAATAAATTTGAAACTGATACTACGCGAATTTTATCGCTTTGTTGTTTCAAAGGTATGGTGTCTGTTACAATCAACTCAGTTAATTTCGAATTGTTTATGCGATCGAAAGCCGGGCCAGATAAAACAGCATGTGTACAAAATGCACGCACACTCAAGGCTCCTTTTTCGATGAATAATTCTGCTGCTTTGGTAAGTGTGCCAGCAGTGTCACACATATCATCAATTAAAATAACGTCTTTTCCTTCTACATCACCAATCACAGTCATTTCAGCAATTTCGTTTGCTTTTTTACGGTGTTTGTGACAGATTGCTAATCCCGTGTCTAATTTCTTAGCATAGGCATTTGCACGTTTCGCTCCACCTGCATCAGGCGCAGCCATGATTAAATTTCCATTATCTAATGCTGTCATTTCGTTGAAAAACAACGTAGAAGCAAATAAATGATCAACTGGAACCTCAAAGAAACCTTGAATTTGATCAGCATGTAAATCCATTGTCATGATGCGATCTACACCTGCTGCCATCAACATGTTTGCAACCAATTTTGCACCAATTGCAACTCTTGGTTTGTCTTTTCTGTCTTGACGTGCAAATCCAAAGTATGGAATAACTGCTATGATTTTACGTGCAGAAGCTCTACGAGCTGCATCAATCATCAACAACAATTCAAATAAATTATCTGCTGGAGGCATCGTTGATTGAACAATAAAAACATCTTGTCCACGAACAGTTTCCTCAAATGAAGGTTGAAATTCTCCGTCACTAAATTCAGTCACTTTCACATCACCTAGTGGTGCACCAAACTGCTTTGCAATTTGTTCTGCTAAGTCTTTTGATGCTCTTCCCGCGAAAATTTTAACTCCAGTTGACATAATTTCTTTGTTTATGAGGGGGCAAATATAGTGAATTAAATTAAAAAAGCCATGTCTTTTTGACTTGGAAGTATCGAATAAACCGATATGAGTAGTTTTACTTATTGGAAGTGCGTTTCAACCAACGCGGAAGTACAATAGAACCAATAATTAAGTATGGATAATAGCTTATCATACGCCACAATATCGCCATACTTCCAAGTAAAACAACTTGTGTTGAGAAATCTGCTAACAATTCCCCAAATGCCCATTCTGCAACACCACTTCCACCAGGAGTCGGTGAAATGCGTAAAAACATCCACAAAACAAATTGTTTGATAAATAAGGAAACATGTTGCAATACGCTCAATGAGATAAATGCTTGAACAACGAAATTAATCACTAAAAATCGCGCTGACCAAGATAAAATGGTTGCCAAAAATGTTTTTAACCAAAACGATAATGGTTCTGATTTCATCATAAGTGCAGTTAATCGAATATCTGTTCCAATTGCGGCAGCTTTTGATTGGAATCGTTTTAAAAATGGCAACTTCGTGAAAGTAGTCAATACGTTTTTTAGAAGGTTTGGATATGCAAAAATGCTCAAGAATAAAAACAAGCAAAAAATGCTAAACACTCCGTATCCCGTCCAGAAAAGACTGCTTGCTGTGACTGATTCAGCTATACTTGCAGGAAATAAGGTTGCTGTTGTTGTAAAAACAAGCAACAAAGGAATGAGAAGGGCATAAAATAAATTGTCAAAAAGTGCTGTCAGTAAGACAATTGCTGTCGATTTCCCAAAGTTGATTTTTTCTTTGTGTAACAAAAACATTGCAACGGAGGCCCCACTAACTACTCCGGGCGCTAAGGCAGAAGCATATTCCCACAATAAAATGACATTTAATGCGCTTTTAAAGGAAAGTTCCCGTTTTGTTAGGATGCGAATGCGCCACATGTAAGCAAGATCGCGCACGACCATAGCAAGTAGCGCCATGAATAACCAAAAAAACGTTTTGCTTGTCCATGAAATGTTTTTCAAAATTGTTTGGGCATTTTGAGCTGTAAAATTTCCTTGCTTTGCAGGTGAAAAATCAGAAGGGTCGTTCCAATCAATTTTCCCATTACTATTGGTATCCGTCCAATTGTAATGTCCAGTTCCTACTGCTACTTTCTGAAATTGAATGGCTGTAAAACTCGAGTACAAAACAAAAAATGTAACAATACAACTTATGCTCAACGCCAACATAACTTTCCCTTTACTAAAAGCAGTTGTCGTTTCTGTTAGATTCCCGTTTTCGTTCATTTGAGTTCTTGCTCAATGGTCCAATTGGCACGTAATTTTTGCTCAATGGCATAGCGGACAACCTGTTCTGGTTGTGATTTGTTTTCAAATGAGCCAGTATCCCACTGACCATTTTTGTTTTCATCTTTTATACAGCGCACATCATAAGTACCAGGGATAATATTTTTGAAGTGAATGGTTGATGTAGCGCTATCTTTGATCTGTTCTGATACAATCCGTTCGCCTGCCATCAGTTGCATCACCCATTGACCAGTAAGCACACGTGCGTTGATTGTTAATTCGGCTAAGTCAGTTGGTTGATAATATGTGTACTGAAATCGAATCGAATCACTTTGTTGAAGTTGGCCAGAGAGCGCGCCTTTTTCAAAAACAACTGTTAACTTTTTACCCGTGTTTTTCTCGGGAATTAAGAGCAATTTGTTCGTTTTGAATACAAAGGAGAACGGAACAGGTTCGCCCAATTCATTACTCATTGTAATCGCCGATTCTTTTTTGTTTAATAGCAAATCATTTACATGGTATGCAAGCGTATCTCCAGCTATAACATCTTTCTTTTGCGCTTCTACAATGGTTAACATTGATTTTTTTTCTGTCGCTGAAAACCGTTTTATCAACGTGTCTTGTCCAATGATAAATTGGAAACTCCCATTTTCATTATTGGGTAATTGCACCAATAGCGAATCAGGAGAAAATTGTTCCATACGAGTTGCAGGCAAATCATTTATAGTAAGCTGAAGTGCTGCAATGTCTGTTCCTGACAAGCGTGCTAAACCGGGGTAGAGTAGTTGTACAGAAGCTTTTTTATCAATTTTAGGTGAATAAATTTGAAAATCGAAATTAGTTGTGTCTCCTGCTGAAACTAAGTCATTGATAAAGCCAAACGGTTCTGTTTTGTCAACAAATTGATTTTTATTCAAATCTTGAAATGCTACCAGTTGAAATGCGCCTGCTTTTAAATAGGCAAATGAAAACACCCCATCTTTTGTGGTACGGGTTGCATAAAGCGGGCGATTACTGAATAGGTCAGTTGCAGTTGGGAATAAAGCCACGGTTGTATTTTCAGCGGTTTTGTTAGTAAACGCTTGGGTGACTTTTCCATGTAATTGTAGGGAATCAATTTGCTTTCCAGTTGAAAAAACAAATTGATAGATACTGTCATTGCTTTCTGTATTGTCGCGAATAGTTCCGTTTAATTGTAAAATATAGGTTGTTTCAGCTTGCAAAGAAGTTTCCCACGAAACACGAAGGGTCTTGTTTTTTAATTCACTTGTTAATTGACCAACTGATGGATTCATCGTTATGGTGTTTAACGGATCTTGCAATTTTATAAATTCATCAAATTGAATAACAAGGTCTGTTCCAGTGTAAAACAACGCTTCTTGTTCTGGAATTTGCTCAACTGGTTTTGGTGCTGTTCGATCAACTTCACCACCAGTTAAGGGAACGATTTCAGCGCAGCTTTGTAATGCAAAAAAGGCTATTAAAAACAGTAAGTACTTAACCATGTACATATGATAGATAAATATTTTTCATCGATTTCATCGAAATGATTGACGTGTTGGCTATCAACATCTAATACTGCAACAACGTCGTTATTTTTTATAATTGGTATAACAATTTCACTTTTTGAAAGAGAACTACAAGCAATATGTCCTGGAAATTCATCAACATTCGGAACAGTTATTAGTTGTTTACGTAACCAAGATTGTCCACAAACACCTTTCCCACGTTGAATCCGAGTACACGCAACAGGACCTTGAAAGGGACCCAAAACAAGTTCGTTGTCTTCAACAAGATAAAAACCGATCCACAAAAAACCAAAGACAACATGCAACGCAGCACTGGTGTTAGCCAAGTTTGCTATTAAATTTTTTTCATCACCAACCAATGCTTGCAATTGAGGGATTAATTCCTCGTATTGTTGCGCTTTTTCCGTAGAATGAATGAAAATTTCTTCTGCCATAGTTACAAAAATAAGGAATAGTATCGATGAATGTATGATTTGATAGATTTTAGCATTTTTTCGGTTTTTTTGGTTCAATACGAACTTTTTTATTAATTTGAATGGAAAAATTTAAAAGATGCTTGACTTATCGCAATTAGACAAAATTTTATTTCTAGATATTGAAACGGTTCCCGAAACTTATAAATATAATGATTTAGATGAAACAACGAAGTACCTTTTCGATGCTAAAAATGCGCGTTTTGTAACCGATGTGAAAACACCTGAACATGTTTACACTGATCGTGCTGGAATCTATGCTGAATTTGGGAAAATTGTATGTATTTCTGTTGGCTTTGTACACAGTTCATCCACAGGTAGAACCATGCGTTTGACCTCTTTTGCACACGAAGACGAAGAGACATTGTTGCGCCAATTTTCAAAATTAATCGAGGATAATTACAACACACCGTATCATAAATTGTGTGGACATAATTCCAAAGAATTTGATTTCCCTTTTATTTGTAGACGCATGTTGATTCATGGATTAAAGTTGCCAAATGTTTTGAATTTAGCAGGTAAAAAACCATGGGAAATCCAACATTTAGATACGATGGAGTTGTGGAAATTTGGCGATTACAAAGCATACACTAGTTTGGCTTTATTGTGCCATATTTTTAAAATTCCTACACCCAAAGATGACATTACTGGTGCAGATGTTGCGCGTGTGTTTTACGAAGAAAATGATTTGCGACGCATAACAACTTATTGTGAAAAAGACGTTATTGCTTTGATTCAGCTTTTTCTAAAAATGAATGGGGAAGAACTGATTGATGAAGGTGATATTAAAATCAAATAAAAAAGGCAGTTCAAGTGAACTGCCTTTAATAACTGAGTTATCAGCTTATTTTTTTACAAACTGTAATGTTGTACGTTTTGTTCCTGAAATTAAGTTGACAAAATAGACACCTTTTGAAAAATCACCTGTGTTCAGCAATACTAAGTTTTCACCTTCGTTTGCTTGGATAGTATTTGTTTGAATTGTTTTCCCGGTTAAATCGGTTAAGACAATTGTCATTTTTTCATTGTTAATTGCATGAAATGAAATATTCAATTCTTCGTCTGCTGGATTTGGATACAAATTGACAGCTGTTAAAGTAGTTTCATCTATTCCTGCAACTATTAAATTGTCAGAAGGAGAGCCACCATAAATATTTATATCATCTAAGTAAATATTATTTCCGCCATTTGATGTGAATTCAAATTTGTATCGGAAGTTTTCATTCCAATATGTATTTGTAACATTTGTCATGTGAACTGTTGTCCAATCATTCGCTGTTGGCGTCCATGAAGATGCTTGAAAGCTTGAACCTGACATTGTGGTAGCAGATAACGTTTTTCTAACAGCCCACGTATCACCACAATTAGCAGTAAAATAAACACGCAGAATGTCTGTACTCGTTGAACTAGCTTTTTTATACGAATAACGGAATGATAAAGTAACTCCATTAATCGTATCAACACCAGATAAGTCAATGGCAGATGAAATTAATTGATCGATACTTCCAGCTGTCTGACCTAGGTTTAATAATTTTGCAGATTTTGAACCTGTATGTGCTGCACTTGAAGTAATGCTCCATGCATTTCCACTTGGATTATCTACAATCCAATTTGGTGTTGCAGATAGATTGGTGATGTTTTCAAATCCTTCAAAATATGGAAGTGTATTTCCATTTGGCAAAACAGTAATATAATTTGTCATTGTCTCAACATCATTAGTTGTACCATCTGTTGCTGTCAATGTAACCGTATAAGTTCCTGGAGTGGTATATACTACACCAGGATTTTGTAAAGTTGAAGTAGAAGGAGTTCCACCTGCAAATGTCCAATTCCAACCTGTTACAGCATTGTATGACATATCTGTAAATGTGATGGAATCATTCGCACAAAGAACTGTTTTATTTGCCTTGAATTTTGCTTGGCACAATACTAATGGTGAATTAATTCCTGTTATTGCATGATTGGCTGTAGTAATAATATTACTTCTGCCAGCTGTATTAGAGACAATTGCATTGCGCATGCGCGTTTTTTGACCTTCTGTAAACATTTTATTACAGTAAGAATAGTCCATGTAATTTTCTACGTTGTCTTTGACATCAAACGTCCAAGAGCTAAAATTACTTCCTAAATCATTACAAGTATTTGCATTATAATTACATGAATTGCTACCAATACAAAGTGGTGTATCTTGAACATTGTCGTCAATAGAACAGCTTGCAGGATCACCAGGACTATTATTTGGACCCCATACATGTTCCAAATTCAACCAGTGACCAACCTCATGTGTCAACGTTCTACTTGTGTAAACAGATGATGTTCCTATTGATCCAGTATAATCATGCAACACAAATATTCCATTGAAATACATATTGGTGGCACTCGATCCGCCACCGCCTCCTCCGCCACCCATTGGGTTGAACGTGTATCCTGCAGCTCCTCCAATATCAGAACAAATATAAATATTCAAGTACTGATTGTGTGGCCAAATTCCTTGGTATACATCGTTACCTGTGATTACAGCATTTACTTGGCTCTGTCCGTCTGTTCCATCAAAAGTTAATGGCGTTACAGTACGCGTAATACCTGTAAAACAAGCGCCATTAGGAGCTTTTCGAGCTATAGCAAATTCAATTTCAATATCTGCTGTAATCCCTTGGAATTCAGACTGAACTGAAGCAACGTCTGCATTTAATTTGCGGTAATCTCTGTTTAGTATTGCAAGTGCATCTAAAATTTGTGCGTCAGAAATATTCTCGCTTCCATTCATGTGTAGCACATGAAATACAACAGGAATGGTATACACAGTACCTTTTGGAATGTTTGTATTTTTTTTAATGGGATTGTTTGCTTCTGCTTGAGCAGCAGCATATTGTGCAGCAATTTCAGGGTTTTTCAATGCCTCAGCCATTTTTTTGTGAGACACACAATATTCTACTTCTTCACCTGGTCGCATGTTTGTCGGATCGAGTACACGTTGTGTTACCTGAGCAAAGCAGCTAGCAGAAAAAGAGATTCCTAGAAGAAGTAATAATAGTCTCATCGTATTTAGTATTATATTTTGTTTATTTCCATTTAATTCCACACGAAAATAGTTAATTCAATTACATTTAAGTCTGCAATTGTTTTAAATGTTGAAATCATTGATTGAAAGGAGGTCAATTAATCATTTATCGAACAAATTACTTGATCAAAATTAGGGCGGTTTACTATTTCTATGATTTTTTGCGCTACAAATGATGGAGCTATTAATTGTCCTGTTGTTTTTAATTTGGAAAATTGTTCGTGGGCAGTAAAAAATTCCTTGTTTGTTCCTCGAATTTTTTCTTGCATTGCAGTATCAACAACCCCAGGTGCAATTGCATAACAACGCAATAATTTTCTGCCGTTTTCCTGTTCCTCAAGCATTAATGTTGACAACCATAAATCAACCGCTGCTTTTGATGCACAATAAGCTGACCACGATGCAATAGGACGTTTTCCAGCTCCAGACGAGATAAATACAATTGTTAATTCCTGTTCGGGAGCAGTTGTTTGAAGTAGTTTTTCAACAATTGATACACCAGCAAAAAAATTCACTTGCATCACCTCGCTGATATTAATTACAGCATTTTCTTGCTGTGAAAACCGATTTATTTCCCCTAAAATACCAGCATTATGAATGAAAACAATTGGTTCGTTTTGATGAGGTAACGAAAGTTGTGCTACTTGATTTACATCACTCAAATCACAATAAATATGCATGTATCGTTCGTGATCTATCGTGTTCGTTCTTCCTATACCAACAACTAATTCTCCTTTGGCTAGGTAAGCTCTCGCCAATTCATTTCCAATTCCCCGTGATGTGCCTGTAATAACTATCATAGTAAAAAAATGGGGACTGTTACGTCCCCAACTATTTGTTATGCTAATGCTTGTTCTAAATCTGCAATCAAATCTTCAACATCTTCAACACCAACGCTCAAGCGTAAAAGGTTGTCAACTACTCCTGCTTTTTCACGCTCTTCTTTTGGAATGGAAGCATGCGTCATAGTAGCAGGATGATTGATCAAAGATTCAACACCTCCTAGTGACTCAGCTAATGAGAAAACTTCGAATGATGAAGCAACTCTAAATGTGTTTTCAATTGTTTTATCTTTTAATACAATGGAAATCATTCCTCCAAAATCACGCATTTGTTTTTTAGCAATTTCATGGTTTGGATGTTCAGGAAAACCAGGCCAATATACTTTTTCAATTGCAGGATGTGCTTTTAAGAAATGAGCAATTTTTCGACCATTTTCACAATGACGTTGCATACGTAAATGCAATGTTTTTATTCCACGTAATACCAAGAATGAATCCATCGGTCCAGGATTAGCACCTGAACTATTCAAAATAAAGTAAAGTTGTTCGTGAATTGCAGGATCATTGGTAATCAATGCACCCATCACAACATCAGAGTGCCCGCCTAAATATTTTGTTACAGAATGCATCACAATGTCAGCACCTAAATCCAACGGATTTTGCAAATAAGGAGAAGCAAAGGTATTGTCGGCAACCATGATGATATTGTTTGCTTTTGCAATTTTAGCTACTGCTTCAATATCTATTATTTGCATGGTTGGATTAGTTGGCGTTTCAGCCCAAATCAACCGCGTGTTTTCATTGATGTAATTATTAACATTTGCTGCATTTGTTAAATCAATGAAATGGAATTTTATGCCAAATTTCTCGTATATTTTTGTAAACAAACGATATGTTCCTCCGTATAAATCATCACCTGTAATTACTTCATCACCAGGCTTTAATAGTTTTAAAACGGCATCAGTTGCTGCAACACCACTACTGAAACAAACACAGTGTTTCCCGTTTTCTAACGCAGCAATATTATCTTGTAATGCTTCACGTGTAGGATTTTTCCCACGCGCATAACCAAAACCTTTATTAACTCCTGGCGCTTCTTGTACAAAGGTAGAAGTTTGATAAATAGGTGTCATAATTGCTCCTGTAGTTGGGTCTGGGTGAACTCCTGCGTGTATTGCTTTCGTGCCAAATTTCATTTCTTTCATGCTTTTGCTTGTTTCTTCGTTTTACTTCGTAAAGATAAGGAAGCTTTTCATTTTTAATGCATCATTTTAAACTTCTATTTTTTCATTACCTTCGCTTTGAAACTATGACAGATCAGCGGTTTGATATTCAAGAATTTATTACAGTTCTTTCGGAAATTCCAAAATCCGATCTGCTCGTGCATTTAACTGATTCGAATAACCGCATTTATCAGATTGAGAAAAGCATTGATGCAACGATTTCACTACCAATAAATCATGTTCTTACGCGTATATTGAAAGAAGCGAAACAGTTTCAAAAAGATGCGGATATCAATACGCTTGCATTGACTTATGGTTCAATTTCGTGGTCGGAAAAGGGACAGACATATTGTTCGCCCTTATTATTAATTCCTTGTCAGTGGAAACAAGTTAAAACTGCTGAACACATTCAACTTCATGCATTGTTGGACCAAGTGTCTTTGAATCCCTTTGTGTCAAAACGTTTGATGGAGTGGACAGATGACGTTTTTGAAATGCCAATTGAAGGGGATTATGCTGAGTTTTTTGATGCATTTTGCAATTTTTCCCAAGCAAACGAGTTACCAATAGAACTTAATTCAACTATATATTTAGGTAATTTTCATTATCATCGTTTTCACTTGTTACGCGAATTAGAAGGAATAGTTAATGCTGAAAATGAATCATTATTAATTCAATCATTACTTGGCAACGAGACAACTATTTCAGAGAAAATTAGTTTAACCAAACAATTGTTAACGCCTGCAGATATCGATCAAGTCGCAGTATTTGATGCAGTTGAAAATGGTAATGTTGTCATTCAAGGACCACCGGGAACAGGGAAGTCACAAGTGTTAACTAATTTATTAGGCAAACTGCTCACTGCTGAGAAACAGGTTTTGGTGGTTTCAGAAAAAAAAGCTGCGTTAACCGTTTTAGAAAATCAATTAAAAAAACATGGATTGGCGCATTTTTCTATGCTAGTTCATAATCAATTACGATCAAGAGATTTTATTCAACAACTGCATCAATCGTGGACATTTTTAGAACAGCAAGTTCAAACTGAAGTTTCAATAGCACAGACAGCTCAGCAACGAATTGCTGCGCTTCAATTGTTAATAGACAGATTGAATGCGACTGATACAATTGGAGGCATTTCTTTTTCGAAGTATTTATCACTTGTTGCTGAAACGCCTTGGAATAAACCACTTATTCAATCCGATATTCTGTCGTTGGATAATTGGTTGTCCATCAAACCGACTGTCAAGACAATTCAAGATAAAATTGGTGATTTATCGTTGTTATCGGGATTCAAACCGGCATTTTTTCAAGCGTTTTCTGGTGACAAAATTGTGCAAGAAAGCGAACATTTAATTGCACAGCTTGCTACTACATTTCAAGCAACTAGTTACGCAACTGTTTTGTCCCTTTACGAGTCAATAGGTCGGTGTCAATTGGTTGAAAACGAAGCGTATAAAGCGTATGCGACATTGGTTAATAAACCGAGGGAATGGAAGCGTTTTGAACAACAATTTGCGTTATATGTTCAACTTGACAATTCGATTAAGCATCATGAAAAGGAATTGACGATTTGGCGTGTTTTACCTACTGAGGCACAAGTTGAGTCTTGGAAAAAATCAACTGGATTTTTCAATAATAGGCGAAAAAACAGCGCAATTAAACGTTTATTGGTCGATCAATCGGTTGATGTGACCATTGCGCTCCAACAAATAGCATCCTATCTTGCGGTGAAACAGCAAAAAACAACTTTCGATGCATATTTTGAGTCGTTGGGATTAACCGGTGATTTAACTGCATTGCAAATTGGATACGCATACGCCAAATCATTGCGCAAAGAAACAAGTTCTGTCATTCAGGAAATAGCTGCTTGGCCTGCCGAGAAACGACAATTATTGTTAGCAAACGCTGGAACAATCAATCAGTTAGTTTCATTGATTCATCGCTTTTTTACACCAGAACCCACGACAGATTTGTGTCAATTTATTGCAACAAAAAAGCAAGAATTAATACAAATAGTGCCTGTTTGGAATGATTTAAATCAATTGCCAATAGCTTTTTTTGGTTTGGTTCACCAAGCAAATGATTGGAAAGAAATACAATCTATTATTTTAGCAGCTAATTGGTCGATAGCAACGCATCGTTTTCCTGAGTTAGTGCAATTCAATGGTCAAAAACTGGCTGATTTATTGCAACAAATTATTGCTGATCAAGATAGGGAAATGTCCGATTTTGGACAAAAAATTATTGCTCAGCAACGAAAAAAGTTTCAGGAATACGAAGCTTTATTACGTAAACCTGCGCAACAATGTTCGGCTGATGAAAAAACACGAAAGGCGCAATTAAAAAAGGGAAAAGCACGATTAGTAAAAGAGTTTGCGAAAACACGCACACACGCAAGTATCCGCGAATTGCTGGCAAGTGATGCTCAGGTTTGGTTTGACTTGTTGTGTCCCATTTGGATGTCTTCGCCCAATCAAATTGCTGATCATTTTCCACTGGTTCCCTCTTTGTTCGATGTTGTTTTGTTCGACGAAGCAAGTCAGTTGACTTTACCCAATGCACTTGGCGCATTATTCCGATCAAATCGTGCAGTGATAGCAGGAGATACCCAACAAATGTCACCAACTTCTTTCTTTGGCAGAAACTGGGACGGACATGATTTGTTGCATCAAGCACGCTTTTACTATAAAAACTGTTCTTTAAAGCACCATTACAGGAGTGCTGATCCAGCTTTGATTGCTTTTTCAAACCGTCATTTTTACGATAATCAGCTGCTTACTTATCCAAGTCCAACAAACATCCAAGCTGTTAATTATCATTTTATTGAAAATGCTCTTTTTGTAGACAGAAAAAACACACAAGAAGCACAAGAAGTAGCGAATAAATTAGCGCAATTGGATTGGACAAAACGAATTGGAATTATTGCTTTTTCTGAACAACAACTAGCTGAAATATGGGCGAACTGTTCAGTAACCATTCAAGACAAAATAAATCAAGGCCTTGACAATAATAGTGTCTTTTTCAAAAGTCTTGAAAATGTACAGGGTGATGAAGCTGAAATTGTTGTGATTAGTTTAGGATATGCTAGAGATGAAAACAACGTTTTTTCACTCAGATTTGGCCCGTTGAATCATGCAAACGGTTTTAAACGATTAAATGTTTTACTCACAAGAGCCCAAACACAACTTCATTTTTTCTCCTCTGTTTTAGCAAGCGATTTTAAATTGTCAACCAATGAGTCGGTTAATTTATTACGTCGTTTAATAATGGATCTGGAAGCATATACTTCTTCTAATGCTGTTATTTTACCTCATGGTATTACACCGAAAAAAATAGTTGATAACCAATTATTTTTACCTCAAATCTTTACAACCATTCAGGATGCACATGAATTAGTTACTTTTCACCGTGTGATGAAAAGCAGGGGATGGGAGTTAAATTATTCGTAAAAATTTAATGTGCATCTAGCCAGTTTGCTGCTGTTTGTATGGCAACTTCCATAGGGACAACCAATTTTACAGCATTTTCCATAGCTTCTGTTACCAAATCTTTCATGAGTGTTATTTCAGAAACATGCACATCAAAAACCAATTCATCGTGTACTTGTAAGATCATTTTCGATTGAACCTTAGCAGCAGTCATAGCTTTATCAACTGCAACCATTGCTAATTTCACGATGTCTGCAGCAGAACCTTGAATCGGTGCATTTACGGCATTTCTTTCTGCAAAACCGCGCATAACCGCATTAGCAGAATTGATGTCCGGTAAATATCTTCTGCGTTGCATGATGGTTTCAACAAAGCCATTTTCGCGTGCATTTTTTACCGCTTCGTCCATGTAGGATTTGATGGTATTGTATTGTGCAAAGTATGCATCAATTATTTGTTTAGCCTCTGAACGACTTATTCCAAGATTTTGCGACAATCCAAATGCTGATTGGCCATAAATGATTCCGAAGTTGACAGCTTTCGCAGCACTTCGTTGTTCTTTGGTAACTTCGTCTAGTGCAACATGAAAGACTTTTGCAGCAGTTGCTTTGTGGATGTCCACTTTATCGCGAAAAGCTTGAATCATGTTTTCATCGTTTGCCAACGCTGCAATAATGCGTAGTTCAATTTGTGAATAATCGGCAGCCATTAACTGAAATTCGTTATTTCTTGCAATAAATGCGCGTCGAATTTCTTTTCCTCTTTCCGTTCGAATAGGAATGTTTTGCAAATTGGGATTATTCGAACTCAAGCGACCAGTTGCTGTAACTGTTTGCATGTAACTAGTGTGCACACGACCATCAATTGGGTCACAAAGTGTTGGTAATGGATCAACATAAGTTGATTTTAATTTTTTCATTTGTCGATAATCCAATATATGACCAATGATTGGATGATCGTTTTTATGCTGTTGTAAGATGTCTTCAGAAGTCGCGTATTGACCTGTTTTAGTCTTTTTTGCTTTTGCGGAAATTTTCAAATGATCAAATAACACTTCGCCTAATTGTTTCGGTGAATCGATGTTGAAGTCCATTCCAGCTAGTTCTTTGATGGTGATTTCTAATGCTGCAGTTTCGTTTGCTAATTGTTCAGAATAGGCTTTTAAATGTGGCGTATCAATGGCAATACCAGCTTCTTCCATTTTAGCGAGCACACTTACTAATGGCATTTCCATGTTCCAAAATAACTCAGATAAGTGTTCTTTTTCAATTTGGGGAGCAAACAATTGTTTTAGTTGAAAGGTAATGTCAGCATCTTCGCACGCATAATCGACAATTTCTTCGGGCTTTAAATCACCCATATTTCCTTGGTTTTTTCCTTTTTTACCAATTAATTCTTCAATACTAATTGGTTGATAATTCAAGTAGTATTGCGCTAAAAAGTCCATTCCTTGCTTTGATTCAGGTTGAATCAAGTAATGCGCAATCATCGTGTCAAAAACAGGACCTTTAATAGCGATATCATAACGATGTAATACTTGCATGTCGTATTTCACATTATGTGCTATTTTTTCGATGGATTCATTTTCAAAAAATGGTCTGAATGTTTCAACGATTTGCTGTGCTTCGGTTTTATCAAGTGGTACAGCAACATAGTATGCTTCGCGTTCTTTGAATGAAAAAGACATGCCAACTAAATCGGCATGTAATGCATTGATATTAGTAGTTTCTGTATCAAAACACACCGATTTTTCATTCAACAATTTAGTCAGTAAAGCATTACGTTCTTCTGGTAATGAAACCAAATGATAGCTTGGTTTTTCAGTCGCAATGGTTTTTAGACCACTTGTAACGTGTGCTTGTTGAACGTCAACGAGACTTTGTGTTCCAAATAAATCTAATTGTCCGTCTGCATCCAACGGTTGTGCTGTAATAACGATTTCTTCGCCAATAACTCGTTTTGCAAGATTTCTAAATTCAAGTTCTGTGAAAACTTCTTTGATTAATTCTGGATCGGGTGGATCGAGATTCAAATCAATTGGGTCAAATGGAACAGGCGAATCAATAACAATAGTCGCCAACATCTTCGAAAGAAGCCCTTGCTCTTTAAAAGCAATGATATTTTCTTTCATTTTGCCCTTCAAATCATCCGTATGTTCGAACAATGCTTCCATTGAACCATATTCTCCGATCAATTTTTTTGCGGTTTTCTCGCCAATTCCAGGTATTCCAGGAATGTTATCAGCGGCATCACCCCACAAACCGAGAATGTCGATTACTTGCAAGGGATGTTCCACTTCAAACTTTTCACAAACTTCTTTGATTCCTAAAATCGAAGGACCATCTCCACCTCTTCCAGGTTTGTAGATGAATATTTTTTCTGTTACTAATTGGGCAAAATCTTTGTCAGGCGTCATCATGTAGGTTAGAAAACCTTCTTCCTCTGCTTTTTTTGCTAATGTTCCAATCAAATCATCTGCTTCAAATCCAGCTAGTTGTAATGTCGGAATATGAAAAGCGCGCAAAATCTTCTTGATAGGCTCTATCATGTTTCGAATATCTTCCGGCATTTCCTCACGGTGCGCTTTGTATGCTTCGTATTCTGCAGTACGATTCGTTGCTCCTCCTGGAGCGTCAAACACTACAGCAATGTGTGTAGGTTTTTCTTTTGTGATAATGTCTATCAAAGCATTTGTAAAACCAAATGCCGCAGATGTATTTTGTCCTTTTGAATTTACACGTGGATTTTTCGCAAATGCAAAATAAGCACGATAAATCAAGGCAAATGCATCTAAAAGGAATAGTTTTTTATCAACTTGAGGAGTGAGCATAGTATTTTATTAAGGAACACAAGATTACAAAAAAAAGTGCGGTCTTTCACTATTCATTGCTTGAAAAAGCAAAGTTGTAATTGTAAATAACAATTTGCTTTTAATAATTAAAAATGAATAGAAAAATACGGATTCATTCAAACTGTAATTTTGTTTTATGGTTAAGAGAACTCTTAAACTAACACTTACCTATCTTATTGTTTTTGGCGTTGGTTATTTTTTAACTGGCATGGGACTTTCGGTATTTAAAAAGAAAGTTGTACTTGCGACCTATTACCCGGGAGAAGCCAAAGAAAAAAAGTATGTTTGGGAAGAACAACAAGTGTTGCCTTTATCGGAAAGTTCCCTTGAATATCAATTATTAGGTGATACAACCGAAAAAAATGAGAAAGTTATTTTCACTGATGATTATGCATCGCAAAACGGTGTTTTTTGTTTTCGAGGTAACCCACAACGCAACAGTCCTTCAAGAGGCGTTTTGACGAAACGCCCAACTCAAATAAAAGTGCTGTGGGAGTTTGAAACAGAACAGGATAACCGAAAAACAAAATTTGGAAGTTGGGGTGGAGGAACAGGTTGGACTGGTCAGCCATTACTTGTTAAATGGCCACAAGGCACAAAGGAAAAGTTAGCAGGAATTACGACTGATTTTCGGAACGATAAAGCTGCAACAGAGGTTATTGTTGGTTCGTTGTGTGGTAAAGTTTATTTCCTCGATTTTTTAACAGGAAAAATTACCCGCCCAGCGCTATCCATTAACAACCCAATAAAAGGAACAGTTTCAGTAGATCCACGAATGAATGGTTTGCTGTATGTCGGTCAAGGAATTCCAAATGGCGGGCGATTTGGTTCATACATTTTTGATATGTTTTCTGGCAAAGAAATTTATTACCGTTCAGGATTGGATAAAACGGCACAAAGAAGATGGGGTGCATTTGATAGCAATCCATTGATTGATCCAAAAACGGGATATTGGTTTCAACCAGCTGAAAACGGTCAGATTTACAAAACCAAAGTGACAGATAAACATCAAATTACCAATACGATTAAGTTCAATTATTCAACTACAACTGCTGCTAAACTTGGTATTGAGTCTAGCTTTGCAGCTTGGAATAATCTGGGTTTTTTTGGTGACAACAGTGGCAATGTTTTTTGTATCAATTTGATTTCAATGAAACCAATTTGGCATATTAACAATTATGACGATACGGATGCTTCTATGGTGATCGACGTAGAAGGTCATCAACCGTTTCTTTACCTTGCAAACGAAGTTGATCAACAAGGTGATGTAGGAACTGCCACTATTCGAAAAATTAACGCATTGACTGGAAAAGAAGTATGGGCACATTCAAAAAAATGCTATGCTTCTAAATTGGGAGGTAAAACAAATTCTGGAGGTGTTTTAGCTACATTGTTAACAGGAAAACAACGCACAAGTAAGTTGGTTTATGGCATTTATTCACGTACCGATAAAATGAATCGTGGTGAGTTTGTGGCATTAAACAAAGAAACTGGGAAAGTAGCATTTATTATTCCGATGGATCATTATAGTTGGGCATCTCCCATTGATTTGTACGATAAAAAAGGAAATTGTTATGTGTTTTTCACAGATGTTTATGGAACTATCTATTTAATTGATGGCCTCACAGGAAAAATAATTATCAAAGAAAAAATGGATGCTATTTGGGAGTCATCTCCTGTAGCTTGGGATAATAAAATTGTATTAGGGAGTAGGGGGAATAAGATATTTGGATTTGAATTATATTGAATACGTATAATCTTTTATTACAAATACGTATAAACATCTATTTCAGATTGCAATGAAGGTCGTTTATCCAAAGCTGACACAAAATTTCATCATCTTTGTAATGCAATAATTTGTACATCTTAGCTATAAGATTGGTAGTAGTATTAGGTTAAAAGGTGGGCTTATAGCCTGCCTTTTTAAATTTTACACGTTTTGTTTTCACCTTATTTCTTATCATTAACTATAATGACATAATCGGCTATGTAACAGTCGCGTTTGTGTTTGAATTCAGATTGTTTGATAACTGCAATAGTTGCTATTTTTGTTTTAGGTCGGTATTGTTTGATGTACCAATAAATTCCTTGGTAATGATTCGAATGAAACGACCCATTAAAGTGAAGCAATTTTTCATTGGTATGCAAAGCATTTGTAATATTCCAAGCCATCGTTGCATCTTTTATTGCTTGCGCCATTGCAAAATTTATCCCTGAGGCATGCATATCGATTCCCATTTGAATACATTCTTTGTATTGACTTAAGGTAGAGTCGAATGGAAAGGGCAAGGGACAAATCAAAGCGCGTTCTTTTTCTGTTAAGGTGTCAAGCGCGTTGATTCCTTTTTTAAAAACCAACGACGCATATTTTCTAGGAATATTTGTCGCGTAGTATGGAATTTGATTTTTTTGAGCAAATTGTAGCGTAGGAAAGTAATCGGTTGTGAAATTGCTCCATAGTTTTGTTGAATCAGTCAGTGCGTTTAAGTTGTCTGTAGCTAAGTACTTTTGTAAGTAAGTTGCTTGATGTGTTTCAAACATTTCGGCTCCTATTGCGAAATTATTGGGAAACTGTTTATAAAGGCACTTACTTAGTTCAAGTTCTAGCACGTGAGCAATGGAATCGTCGTGTAATTCACCAAAAAGTATCACCTCTTTTTTAGCGAGTTGTTTTGCCATTTTTTCAAACGAAATCATTCGTTCTTTGGCCAAAATGACATAGTCAGAGCTATCTTGGCTGTAAACTTTCTCGGCTAAAATGCTAAGGAATAAAAGGAAGATTATTTTCATGTACCGAAAGTAAACATTCCATTTAAATCAGAAAAATCAAGTACAAAAGAATCCGTTTTTTCTTGCCAATTGACCGTTGTTTTATATCGGAAAAGTCAAAAAGGTTGTGTATTTTTGTAAGCATGAGTAGGCCGAATGGAATACATATCCCTGTTTATTTAAAGGTGTTGTTATTACGCATTGCTTTTGCTTTGAGCATACTCACGATCACTCGGGTTGTTTTTTATTTTTACAACCTTGAATCATTTACAAATGTTGTCGTTTTAGATTGGTTCACAGGTATTTGGTTTGACCTTGTTACACTTTGCCTCTTATTACTCCCGTTCATATTACTGAGCACATTACCAGTTCATTGGCAGTCGAATAGATTGGTAAAAATCACAAAAAAAACAATGTATATTTTTCCGTTGTTGGGAATTGTTGCATTGAATACCTTAGATACAGAGTATTTTAATTTTACCCAAAAACGAAGTACAGCTGATCTGTTCGCTATTGTTTCAGCGGGAAATGACATTGCGCAACTATTAACTAGCTTTATCAAGGACTTTTGGCTATTAATCGTATTGTTTGGAGCCTTTGCCTATTTTGTTTTTTGGATCTACAGCATTACTGAGTCGCTGCAAATAAATAACAAGAATTCAAAAGGCACCAACACCATTCGTCAGTTGATTTATCTTGTGCTTATTTTATCAATAACTGTTGTGATTGGGCGAGGAGGCACAAGTTTAAAACCAGTTTCTGCCATTGATGCAACTTTGTATACAGAACCACAAAATACCGCTTTGGTGTTGAACTCAGCGTTTACTTTTTTGAAATCATATGGTAAAGCGGATTTGTTAGAAAAACAGTACTTCACTGCTAATCAAGTAAAGTTATTAGCTAATCCTATTCATACAAGTCAACCAGCACATCTACTTCCATCCAAAACGAATGTCATGATTATCATGCTTGAAAGTTTTGGAAACGAATGGGTCGGAGCGTTCAATAATGGTCAATCGTACACGCCGTTTTTTGATTCGCTTATTGGACAAAGTTGGACCTTTGAAAATGGCATTTCGAATGGAAAAAAATCGATTGAAGCAGTACCAACAATTCTCGCTTCTATGCCAACTTGGATGGACAATCCGTATATTTCCTCAGCTTATGGCGGAAACGATGTTCAGTCTTTGCCAACAATTCTCAAGAAATCAGGTTATTCTTCTGCATTTTATCATGGTGCAACCAATGGATCGATGCGCTTTAATAGTTTTGCAAAGAAAATGGGATTTGATCACTACATTGGTCGAACAGAATACAACAATGATGCACATTTTGATAAGACTTGGGGAATTTTAGATGAGTACTTCAATCCGTGGACAGCGCAGCAAATCAGTAAATTAAAAGCTCCTTTTTGCGCGACCTTGTTTACGTTATCCTCTCATCATCCTTATTTTGTTCCAAAAAAATGGCGCAAGACATTAAAAAATGGACCGCACCCAATCTGTAGAAGTATTCAGTATGGCGACATGAGCCTCAAAAAGTTTTTTGAACAAGCCAAAAAAGAGTCGTGGTACAAAAACACCTTGTTTGTGTTGGTTGCAGATCACACGCCATCAACCTCAAGTAAATTATATAGTTTACGAACTCAAATGTACAAGATTCCAATTGTATTTTTTGATCCACAAGGACGCTTACCCAAACGAAGAGAAAAAGTTATTTTCCAGCAATTAGACATTTTACCTACCGTCTTAGATTTATTAGAAGTAAAAACAAGGTATTACGCATTTGGAAATTCTTTCTATTCAAAAGTTCCGCGAGAAGCACTATCTTATTTGGAAGGAACGTATTATTACTTTAGTGGCAATAAGTTGTTGTATTTTTCAAATGACAGGGCAACTCATTTAGTTGATTTTACGAAGAATAACTTAAATCCTGCTAATACCATTAATCGCTATCCAAAAGATGTTGTTCGAATGACACGTCGAACAAAAGCACTAATTCAACGGTATAACTCCGATTTGATTCATAATAAAACAAGGATTCCATGAAAAAGAAAATCCGTTTTATTATTAACCCAATTTCGGGAGGCGTCAAAAAAGCCAAAGTTCCTCAAATGATTGAAGAGCATTTGGACCATTCATTATTTGAATACGATATTGCTATAACTCAATACAAGAAACACGCGAAATCTATTGCCGCTGAATCCGCCTTAGAAGGAATTGATATCGTATGCGCAGTAGGTGGAGATGGCTCGGTTCATGAAGTTGGAACCGCTTTGATTGGAACGAAATGTCATTTGGCAATCATTCCAACGGGATCTGGAAATGGTTTAGCACGCCATTTGAAAATTCCCTTAAAAACAGCATTAGCCATTCAAAATATCAATCAACTAAATAGCTTGTGCATGGACACCGGTTTGGCGAATGACAAACCATTTTTAGGTGTTGGTGGATATGGGTTTGATGCGTTCATTGCAAAACGATTTGATGAATATCATATTCGCGGATTTTGGGGATATACCCAATTGATTTATGAAGAGTACTTCTCGTACAACCCAAGAAAAATGAAAATTGAAATCAATGGTGAAGTCATCAAAGGCAGATTTTTATTGTGTTCTGTAGCTAACTCTTCTGAATTTGGAAATGGTTTTTGCATCTCTCCCAAATCGACTGTTGTGGATGGTAAAATGGAGTTGGTATTACTTTCTAAGTTTTCTTGGTTCCGAACAATTGGTGTATTGAGTCGCTTTTTCATGAAACGCATTGAAGGCTCTAATTACATACAAATCAAGCCGTTTGAGAAAGTACGCATTACTTTAGAAGACCCTTTAGCTCATTATGATGGGGAACCGTTTTATGTGCGGAACGAAATAAATATTCAAGTTGTGCCAAAAAGTTTGATGGTATTAGCTGGAAAATACAAATAGAAAAGATGTTTATAGCAACAGATTTAGAAACACAATTGACGTACTTGTCGCAATTAACTGCAACAACGAAGCCTTTGTGGGGAACCATGACTGCGCAACGCATGGTGGAACATTTAACGGATACGTTGCGTATCGCAACAGGGAAAAATCCTCAAAAACTTGCAATTCCAGAAGAAAAGCTACCGTCAATGTTACGTTTTTTGGATGGAGATAAAGAAATGGCGCCAAATATTGCAGTAGATTTTGCTACTCCAGACATGAAAGAACGCAACGAAGAATTAGAATTAGCCATTGATGAATTTGTAGATGAGTGGTTGGCGTTTGAAGAATTGTTTAGTGAACAAGTGAATCATACAGCTATCCATCCGTTTTATGGTCCGTTAAATGGTGAGCAGTGGTTGCGTTTGTCACAAAAACACCACACGCATCACTTCAAACAGTTTGGTTTGATAACAGCTGGCGAACTATAGTAATTAAGCAACAAAAGGAAAGTTAATGACAAGTAATCCTGTTTGCTATCTTAACTTTGTGAAATAAAACACGGATAGATTTTATCTTGTCTAAAAGAAAATAAACATATGGATAATTTGTTTTCATCGTTCGATGCAACAACTAAATCGGAATGGATTGCACTCCTTGAAAAAGAATTGAAAGGAGAATCAATCGATCAACTACAAAAAGTTAATCCGATAGAGGAAATTGCATACCCAAGTTATTTTCACCGCTCAGATAAAGGGCCAGAATTATCGGATCCAGGTGTCGCTGATTTTACGAGAGGTGTTCAACACACATCAAATGATTGGCACGTAGGTACGTGCTTTCGGATAACAACTACCCAAGCTACAAATAGCGAAATACTTTCCGCGCTGATGGCTGGTACAACGGCACTTGTTGTTCATGCTACTGATGATGCATCGATTGATTTTTCAAGCCTGTTTTCTTCTGTTGAATTACAATACATCCACACAACATTTTACCCGCAAACAAGCGAACAAGCTCAAGATTTTGCTGCATTTGTAGGTGAAAATCCAGCTGCAATGGTTTGTGAATTTAACCAAGCGTTACTTGCGAAAAAAGAACTTTTCAGTAATACTAATTTACGTCCTTACGGAGTGAATGCGTATGCAGCACAACAAGCTGGCGCAAGCACATGGCAAGAGTTGGCTATTGCACTGGCAACTGGACATGAGCTTTTAGTGCAACAATTAGATGCAGGAGTTGCAATCGATCAAGCAGCTAATGCGATTCATTTTGTATTGGGTATTGGCAATAATTATTTCTTTGAAATCAGCAAAATACGCGCATTCAGAAGTGTTTGGGCGCAAGTTGTCAATGCATATGAACCAAAAACTGAGTCGGCTAAAAAAGCAATAATCACTGCTCAAACAGGTTTCGTTCGCGTTAGTTTGAAAGATCCATATACCAATTTGTTGCGTCAAACTACCGAAGGAATGTCGGCAGTTATTGGCGGAGTTTTTCAATTGGTTATTCAACCGTACGATTGGCACGCAACGCCACAAAAAACAGACTTTACACGACGCATGGCAACAAATATTTCTTTGCTTTTGAAAGAAGAATCGTACATGCATCACGTTATTGATCCAGCTGGAGGTGCGTATGCAATTGATAACTTAACAGTTGCTATTGCAGAAAGAACGTGGTCTGAATTTCAATGGATTGAAAAGAATGGAGGAATTGAAAAAACGGAAGTTGTTGCACATTTAAAAGCATCAATTTCAGAAAAAGCAAGTCTTCGTTTGGAAAAAGTGCAATCGAAAACGGATAAAATCATTGGAATCAATTCGTTTGAAAATCCGGATAAATCGGATTATCAATGGCAAACAATTCCAACAGCTTGGAAAGGTTTGTCTTCACTAATAATTGACAAATTAGTATGAGTTTGAGAAAATCATTTGAAGCAATTGCCTTGCAACATACTGCTGAAACAGGAAGTGAAGCACAGGAAGTGTTTACAACAGCTGAGAAAATTCCGTTAAAGAATTTTTACAACCATACTGATAGTGAATCTCTTCCTCATTTGGGATTTGTAAGTGGAAAAGCACCGTATTTGAGAGGTCCGTATGGATCGATGTATGCGATTCGACCTTGGACAATTCGTCAATACGCAGGTTTTTCTACCGCTGAAGAATCAAATGCTTTTTACCGCAGAAACTTGGCCGCAGGTCAAAAAGGATTGTCGGTTGCGTTTGATTTAGCTACTCATCGTGGCTACGACTCCGATCACGAGCGTGTGATGGGAGATGTTGGAAAAGCTGGTGTAGCGATTGATTCTATTTTGGATATGAAGGTATTGTTCGACCAAATTCCTCTGGACGAAATGTCTGTTTCCATGACAATGAACGGAGCTGTCATTCCTATTATGGCTTTTTACATAGTCGCAGCAGAAGAACAAGGTGTAAAACAAGAACAATTAACGGGAACTATCCAAAATGATATTTTGAAAGAGTTCATGGTGCGTAATACCTACATTTATCCACCAACTCCTTCCATGCGTATCATTTCTGATATTTTTGCGTACACCGCTAAAAACATGCCGCGTTTTAATTCGATTTCAATTTCTGGCTATCACATGCAAGAAGCTGGAGCTACTGCAAGTATCGAATTAGCATATACCTTAGCTGACGGATTAGAATATTTACGTGCTGGAATTGCAGCTGGTATGGATGTTGACAGTTTTGCACCTCGGTTATCGTTTTTCTGGGCAATTGGTATGAATCAATTCATGGAAATTGCCAAATTACGAGCAGGACGATTATTGTGGTCGAAATTAGTGGCACAATTTTCTCCAAAAAATGAAAAATCATTGGCTTTACGGACGCATTGTCAAACTTCAGGTTGGAGTTTAACGGAACAAGATCCGTTTAATAATATTGCACGAACATGTATCGAAGCCATGGCCGCTGGTTTTGGTGGAACGCAATCTTTACATACCAATGCTTTGGACGAAGCGATTGCTTTACCAACCGATTTCTCAGCACGCATTGCGCGTAATACGCAAATTTACTTACAAGCTGAAACGGGAATGACTTCAATTATTGATCCATGGGGAGGAAGTCATTACGTAGAAACTTTAACGGATGAGTTGGTCAATGAAGCATGGAAATTAATTCAAGAAGTTGAAGAATTGGGTGGAATGGCGAAAGCTATTGAAACTGGAATTCCAAAAATGCGCATCGAAGAAGCAGCTGCAAGAAAACAGGCAAAAATTGATGCTGGAAAAGATATTATAGTTGGTGTTAATCGCTATCAATTGGATCAAGAAGATCAAATGGACATCTTGGAGGTTGATAATACACGTGTGCGCGATGCACAAATTGAGCGTTTAAACACGTTAAAAGCGACACGTAATCAAGAAAAAGTCAACGAATTATTAGCTAAATTAGAAGCATCTGCTCGTTCTGGTGAAGGAAATTTATTGGAAATTGCGGTAGCTTGTGCACGTGAACGTGCTTCACTAGGTGAAATTTCGTTTGCGATGGAAAAAGTTTTTGGTCGCCACCAAGCAGTAATCCGCTCCATAAGTGGAGTTTATTCGTCTGAAAGTATGAATGATAAAGATTTTGAAAAGGCAAAAGAATTGGTACTTCAATTTGCGCAATTAGAAGGACGACGTCCGCGTATCATGATTGCAAAAATGGGTCAAGATGGCCACGATAGGGGAGCGAAAGTAATTGCAACTTCTTTTGCTGACATAGGTTTTGATGTTGATATTGGCCCATTATTTCAAACACCTGCGGAAGCTGCAAAACAAGCAATTGAAAACGATGTTCATGTATTGGGAGTTTCATCACTTGCTGCAGGACACAAAACCTTAATTCCACAAGTGATTGACGAATTGAAAAAGCAAGGGCGATCAGATATCATGGTTGTTGCTGGTGGAGTCATACCAGCTCAAGATTATGATTTCTTATACAAAGCAGGTGTTTTTGGGGTATTCGGTCCTGGAACGAAGATATCTACAGCTGCTCAAAGCATTTTAAACTTGCTAATTGAAAGTGCAAAGTGATTCAACATTTGAAAAAGATTTGTACATTCGGCATAATAATTGGAAAAGAATAAAAAAATAAATTGATAAAATGAAAAATTTACTGTTATTAGTAGTGCTTTTTGCTGTGAAATTAGTCCATGCACAAGCACCAGATTACAATGATTTGACAATACTTTATGCAGACGGAAACTATGAGAAATTAGTGAAAGTTTCTGAAAAGTATACAGTTTCAGAAAAAACTAAAGGGGATGCATTGCCTTACATGTGGTTAGGTCGTGCGTTGTATAAAATCTCATTAAGTGGTACCGATGACGAGAAATTCAAAACGGCATACAAAGAATCGTTTACAAGTATCGGAAAATGCATCAAATTAGATAAAGACAAAGCTGTTCAAGAAGAGTTCGCTGAGTTTTTTGACGAATATAAAAATAGTGTAGTTGAGGCAATCAATAACGAATTAGCAATGCCCAAAAAAGCGCTTTCTTGGATTATTAAATATTACAAAATCAATCCAGTAAGTGTTGGCGCAAAGTACCTAGAAGCAGCTTGCAAGTTTTTGGATAACGATAAAACAGGTGCAAATGTATTGTGGAAAGATGCAGATAAAAAGTTATCAGAAGTGAAAGATTTTGAGACTTGGTCTGAAGCTGAAAAAGATTTATTGCGCATGGGTATTGCAAAAACAGCTGAATGCATGGTCAAAATGAAGCAAAATGAGAAAGCGAAAGCTTTAGTCATGAAAGTTGCTGATTGGTATGGTGATGATGCTGATTTCAAAGAAGTTTACGAAAAATACGTAGGATAATATTTTCGAATGTTTATCGCTATTTAAGGCTGTTCATTATGAATGGCCTTTTTTTTGCTGTAAACAATTGATTGGGAATATCTTTTTCTTTTTCAATCGTTTCCTATTCTATTTTTGATCTAACTTCGTAACATGAAAAAATACCTGCAGGTTTTTAAAAACAAATATATTTTCGCGCTTACAGTGTTTGGAATATATAATTTGTTTTTAGACGAAGTTGACTTATTTACGGTTATCAATCAAAACAGACGCTTGTCCGAATTAAGAGAATCGGAAATAGCGATAGCAGCTGATTTAAAGGAAACAAAATACACCCTTAAACAATTGCGTCAGAGTTATGCGCTTGAAAAATATGCGCGAGAAGAAAAATTGTTTAAAAAAGACGACGAAGATATTTTTATAATCACAAGTGATTAATCGAAGGTCAAGCTACCAACTTTTTGTCCGTAAAAGTGCTGTTTGGTTGCATCGATAATTGTAACTCCAGGAAAATAATACAATGCTATTTGTATGTAGTTATAGTTATATTTTGCCATTTTCATGGCTCCTTCTTGGCACAAACCAACCCCGTGTCCAAAACCTCTTCCGCGTAAAACAACATCATTTCCTTCAGGATAACTTGTGAAGAATGTCGATTTTAACTTGAACTGTTCCCGTAAATCACGCAGTGGAATACCTAACCATGGATATTGGTAAAAAGCATATCGTTCCGGTTGATTAAAGGTATAAATCATTGGTCCAAGGACTGAATCTTCGATAGGATAATTGTATTTAGCTACTAAGAACTCCCGCCAATCTGCTTGAGGAATTCGTTTTTCCCATGTTGCTTGCTTGGTGTAAATACAAAAGGTATCCTTGAATGCATTCAAATACGGAACCTTTGAGTTCCATACATAATCGGGTTCTGAAGTTTGCCCGCCACAATTGGCGTGAAAATACGCATCAACTAATTGACCTTTTTCATCAATCATCAATTTCCCAATTGTTTGTCGCACTGCGGAGTCAATAAGTGGTGTAAAACGCAATTGGTAATGGTATGCTTGACAATGAGTTCTATCGCATAAATCAAAACCTTCTTTTTCGTGTTTTTTCCTGTATTTATATGCGTAAGTTCTACTCATCAATGCTTGAACTTTGTAATATTCAAGTTCTTTTCCTCCGCCACCTTCAGATTCAACGACACCGGACAAGTAATTGTTGATATCAACCAAATTGACAATGGTTAACCCGTTTGTACCAACAGTAATTTCAATATCATCTTTATATTTCCGTTCTTTTACTTGTGGAATTTTGCAAGCATACACAATTGAATGGTCAGATTTGGTGCTATAAATGCTTACTTTGTTTGCTACTGCCACTTCTACAACACCAACTTTTAAGCTTATTTTTTTATCGCTTGTAATGCTTAATTCGATAAATTCGGTTGGTAATATCGTTGCAACTTCCGTAGTGTCGGCATAGACATTGAAACTGGCATCTGCATAAGCGAACACAATTTTCTTGACATCATAATCGCGCAAAACTCCTATTCTCATTTGTTGGGCAACAAAAAAGAACGGCAATAAAACAAACGCTAATGTGCATATTCGAATCACGGATACAAAATTAAACAGGTCAAAGCAGTATTTTGACTGCTCCTTAAATAGTTTTCAACAAGAATTGTGCAACTTTCTCAGATGCACCACCAATACCAAGTAAATCGTGAAGTTCTTGATATCCAGCCAATATTGTTTCTCGCTTATCTCCACCTGGAATAATGGTTTTGAACGATTCATCTAAACGTTCAACGGAACACTCTTTTTGAATTAATTCGGTTACTAATTCTTTGTTCAAGATCAAATTGACCAATGAAATGTAAGTGATTGAAACCAATTTTTTAGCAATGGCATAGGAAATCGGATTTCCAATGTAACAAACTACTTGGGGAACATTGAACAATGCCGTTTCTAATGTTGCTGTACCTGATGTAACAACGGCTGCTGTTGATTGTTGCAAAAGTGCATAGGTTTGACCAAAAACGATACTTACATTTTTATCACCTATAAAACGTGCATACAATTCTGGGTCCATGTTCGGTGCTCCAGCGATAACAAAGTGAAATTCGGGATGTTTGTCAACCAAAGACAACATAACCGGAAGTTTTGTTTTTAGTTCTTGCACACGACTACCTGGAAGTATTGCGACAATTGGGAGATTATCTGGATTCGTAAGCGTTATTTTTTCAGTTGGCGTAGCATTGTATTGTTCAATAGCATCTAAAAGTGGGTTGCCAACATAAGTGACGTCAATATGATGTTTTGCGTAAAATGCTTTTTCGAAAGGAAGTATGACAAATAATTGGAATACATCACGGCGAATGTTTTCCACTCGTTTTTCCTTCCATGCCCAAACTGTAGGAGAGATGTAGTAATAAACTTTGATGTTATTTTTTTTAGCCCATTTAGCAATACGTAAATTAAAACCTGGATAGTCAATAAGTAACAACGCATCTGGTTGGAAGTCTAAAATATCTTTTTTACAAAACCGCATGTTGCGCAAAATTGTTCGAATATTTAGCAGGACCTCAATAAATCCCATAAACGCCAATTCTTTAATGTGTTTAGCTCGGGTTCCACCAACATCTGTCATTTTATCACCTCCCCAAAAACGAATAGTTGTTTCTGGCGCATCTCGGTAAATTTCTTTCATCACATTTGCGCCATGCAAATCTCCAGAAGCTTCACCACTGATAATATACAATTTCTTTTTGGCCATTATCGCAGTAAGTTAATGTACACGATATAAGGGAGATAACTAGCGGAGCCAATAATAATTCCACGAGCGATATCGTACCTTTCTTTGTTCAGAAAAATAAAAAACCAAGCTAGATTTGGAATAATCGAAAGTGAAATGAATTTACTTTGCACGACAGTGTCTAACGTGAATTTATGCCACAGTTGTTCGAAGTAAAAGTTTTGTGTGAATGCGATTACAAAAATAGTCAATGGAATAAGTAAGAGTGGTGATAAAGCACCTATGACAGTGCCAGCGGTCAAACGAATGTTCCAGTAAAATTTACGTTTCATATAAACTGTTTTGTTAGTTGATGAATAGCATCGTGCGCAGTAAGGTCAAAGTGAGTTGGTACTATTGTCGCGTAACCTAGGTCGAGGAAGTGCAAATCAGTATCTGTAGCATCTTCGCGTTGGTCAAATTGACCAGTTAACCAATAATATGTTCTTCCAAATTGATCGATGCGTTTGTCAAAGCGATCTTCCCAAAATGCATAAGCTTGTCGGCATACTTTTATTCCTTTTATATTTTCATTGGCTACTTTTGGAATATTTACGTTCAAACAAACACCTTTTGGCAAACCATTTTGTAATACAACAGGAATAATTTTGTGGGCTATTGATTGCGCAGCTGAAAAATCGGCATTTTCATCAAAATCGGCATACGAAAATCCAATGCTTGGTATGTGTTCCATTGCGCCTTCTATTGTAGCGGACATTGTACCAGAATACAATACGTTTGTAGAAGAATTTGCGCCATGATTGATACCTGATAACACCAAATCTGGTTTTCGGTGCAGGACTTCATAAATGCCTAGTTTCACACAGTCAACAGGAGTTCCTGAGCATGCATAAGCTGGTATTTGATCAAAAAAAGTTGCGGGGGAAAGACGTAAAGGATCATTAAATGTGATTGCATGACCCATGCCTGATTGTGGTTTGTCAGGAGCAACAACAACGACATCACCATAGTTTTTTGCAACTTCAACCAGTGCTTTTATTCCTTTCGAATAAAGGCTATCGTCATTTGTTATTAAAATCAAGGGTTTGTTCATGCCGCGAATTTTAACAAATATACGAAATCTACGAGCGCAAAAGCCACTTGACGCGCAATAAGCACTTAGATATAACCTTTATCTTTTGCCCAGCTACTTAATTGCGCAGCGTTTGGAATGTTTAGTTTTTTAAGAATATTATGGCGGTGTGTTTCAACTGTTCGTACAGAAATAAATATTTTCTCAGCAATTTCTTTCGAAGTGAAACCTTGTGAAATAAGCGTTACTATTTCTATTTCTTTATTCGTTAATTCTTTTTCAGCTGGTTTCTCGGTGTCAATAATTTGATTGATGAATTTTTCTTTGATATCGGCTGCTAAATAAATTTTATCATTCATGACAGCATCAATAGCTGCAACTAATTCTTCTCTACTTGTATTTTTACTTAAATATCCTTTTGCTCCTTTTGATAAAAATTTCTTTACCAATGCGACATCATCGTGTAACGAAAGGCCAATGACACGTGTTTTTGGTAATGAATTACAGATTTTCTCTGTAGCATCGAACCCATTACTATTTTTTAGGTTGATATCCATCAAGACTACCTCTGGGCGGTAAATTGAACAAACTTCGTAAGCCTCTTCAGCTGTTTCAGCAGTTCCAATGACCTTGATGCGATTCGTCATTTGTAATATAGCCGTCCAAGCCTCTCGAATTAATTGATGATCGTCAACGATTAATACTTTAATTTCTTCTGTCATAATTTGTGACTAAATTTTGAAAAAAAAGGGTTTTAATGCTTTTTGTTAAGTATTAAAACAACGTAGTTTATGTAATTGTATAAAAAATATTAAGTAAATATACGTAATTAATTGTCATTAAAACAAGTAAAAACGAAGTAAGGCAAGCTATTGATCTAACTTTGATAATGAAAATGAGTCTTGCTTACCATATAATAAACTCATTTTTAAGTAGTTATACTTATAATTAGATCCCTCGAACAAACACAGTGGATATAAAAAAAGTCTCAAGATTTCTTGAGACTTTTTTTGTTTTAGCCTTTATTTATTGGATTGCAATTTATTGGATTGCATTGGCTTTTTCTCGTGCTTTAGCCATTATCGCGTCTGCTTTTTCATTTGCTTCATCACTCACTTTTTGCGCTTTATTTTCAGCTGTTTTTTTAAGTTGTTTACAAGTAAGTTCAGCAGCTTTTTTCTTGAGTGGATTAGCGCCCGCTTCTGCCATTAATTTATCACATTGAATAGAAGCTTCATTTCGAATTTCATCACCTGCTTTTTGGCCTTCTAATTTGACCCGATCAGCTTGTTTTTGCGCATCGTCGAGTAATGCTTGTTTTTTTGCATTTAGATCTTCTTTTACTTCTTTTATTTTATTGTCAACTATTGTTTTGACAGTATCTTTCACTTTGTCTTTTACAGAATTGATAAGATTTTCTTTCAAATTACCAGTTGCTTTTAAGAGCGCCTCTTTAAAATCTGTTTTAATAATTGGTTTTGTAACTGTTCCACTAACAAGGGTTGTCACTTTTATGATTGCAGGAAAGGTTGCTACATTTAATTTTGGAATGACGCCATTGATTTTTGAAAGTCCTTGTTCCGCTGTTTTGATTATATCTGCTGGTATTTTCTCTTTTGGAACATTCATGTTTAATTTATAATCAATTGATTGATCAATTGATGAAGAACCCGATATTTCAGTTTCGATACCATCCATTTTCAATTTGAAAGGTTTCACACTTACTTTACCATTTGCCATTGAGAAAAATGCTTTTACATCTTTAATTGTTTGATTGGAAAGCTTGTTCATGTTGAGTGATTCACCAATTTTTTTCATAGGTTCGAAGCCAGAAACAGTAATCATATTTGTGAAAAAATTTCCATTTCCTGTTAATGTAGTGTATACTGGTTCCAATGCTTTCGTTAATTCACTTTTCAAGCTTAATTTTGAAGAAATTTTTCCTTGTGCATATTGTGCAATTGGCGCTAATTTCTTAATCGTTAAAAAGTTCTTTGCAAGTTGTTGAATATCGATATTAGCTAGATCGTAACCAATATCAATTGCAGGCTTGTGATGGTCTTTTGAATTATAACGACCAACTAGTCCTACTGTCCCACCAAGTGCATTCATTGTTAAGTCGTTCAACGAAGCAACTTCTTCTTTTAATCCGATATTCCCTTTGATATTTGTCACATCAATACCATTGTAATGGACTTTTTTCAAATTTGAATTCAAAGCAAAATCAACGTTCTCCGGAATTAAAATTGGTTCTGTATCTGGCGCAACTGGCGCTGGTTCTGAACTAACGGTTGCGGTTGTAGTTGCAGTAGACGAGGTAGTAGCGGTCACACCCATTAATTGATCGATGTCTAAGTAGTTACTGTTAAAATCAAATTGACCTTTCAATAATTCATTTCGGAAGAAATACCCTAAATAATTATCGATTGAACCATTTAATGAAAAGTCAGATTTCCCCATTTGCGCATCCATTTTTTCTAATGATAGATTTTTAGGACTGAAACGCAAGGTCATTTTTTCAATTGCTACCTGTTCATTTAGATCGGCTGATTTATAATTCATGCCAAATAATTCGACAATTCCTTTTGCTTGAAACGCTTCGTAATTTTCTTTTTCGATGGCACTCATTCGACCGTTTAGCACTACATCCGCGTTCAGTTTTCCTTGGTATGATTCCCCTTTTGCCAAAGGCATCACTTTTCCGATGCTCGCTAGGTTTACTTTCGCTTTTACTTTTGAGTCAATGAGCGGATCAGTCATTGGATTTCTCATTTTCAAGTTTGCGTCTAAGACGTTACCAACAAAATCAGCATGGAATTTATTGACATCCAATGTCATTTTATCTAAATTACTTCCACCTACAAATGCAGATCCAGCATCGACAACAATATTATTAATGGAACTAGGAACACCTGCGTATTTTATTTGTGCGTTATTTACGCGCAAACCAACATCCCAACCTGGGAGGTTCTTTTCGTCCATTTTTCCTTTTATAACAGCTTTCATCTGGACATCCCCTTTTGCAACCATGCTTTCGTATCCGCTTTGATAAAAAGTAGGTATGAGAGATAATATATCTTTGAATGCAATTTTTTCGGTGTTCATTGTTAAGTCCATCTCATCATGCTTTGCAAACATTTCGTAAGAACCTTTCAGTGAAGTTTTAAAATTATTTAATTCAATAAGGTTGTCATTAAAAGTGAATTTGGAAGATTTATCACTGAACTCCATCAATAAATTCGCAACAGCTTTTGTTTTCACGTGTGATAAATACGTAATTCCATCCATTTTGTAAGTTAATGAATCGATAGTTGTTTCAGTTTTGAAATCAACTACATCAGCAGTGAGGTCACCAGAACCTGAGTGATTTAAATTAACAAGGTCAGCAAACATGTCGCTTGCTTGATCGTCATAACGGATTGCTACATTTGTTAACGAGTATTCGTTCAACGACAATTTGAATGAACTTGGCTCTTCTTGTTCGTCTTTTGGCAATTCTTCCGTTGGAATAACGATGTCATAGTTGGCCATTCCTTTTGGGTCAACACGCACATCAAACTGTGCATCTGATAAATGAATTTCTTCTATTTCAATTTGATCACCACTAATAATGTCCCATAAACCCACATGGGCTGAAAACGATTTAATCGAAGCTAATTCAACGCCTTTAAATGCCGTTCTTCCAACAACTTTTACATCAGACAACTCAATTGTAATTGCAGGAAAGGTGGAAATAAACGTTAAGTCAATATCTTGGATACTTACATCTGCTTTGAGTGATTTATTAACTTCTTTTAATACCAACTTTTTGATATCATCTTTGAAAATAATTGGAATACAGATTATCAATACGATCAAAAATCCGAAGGTGATCCCTGTCCATTTAAGTGTTTTTTTTAATAGACTTTTTTTTGGATGCGTAGTTTTTGCGTTTTCAGACATAATGAGTTGCAATAATTAAATTGAAATACGAAAATAAGTGTTTTTCTAAAATAGCGCTGTTAAAATTTGTTGCTTTTATTCCTTTTGTATCTTTGAACAAAATTGATGTTATGAGAATTTTATGCATACTCATGCTATTTTCCCCTCTTTATTTTGCCTTTGGACAAATTGAATCAGGAAAAGTTGGAAAAGGAACAGAAACCAAAGCTGGACAACAAAGCATTCTTCCGAATTCATCAACTATGTTTTATTTGGGAGCAGGATTGAATCACTCTTTTCGCAATTTACAATCCAACAAGACACCATTTGGAGAACCACTTGGTCAACATGCAAATGAAGAAGCAATTGATGTGTGGACATTTCATTTGGGTTACAGACAAACACTTTCTAAACATTGTCAAATTGACGCAGGACTAAATTTTGATAAGTTTGGTGAAATGTATCGTTTTCAAGATCCGTTGAGTGACTCTGCATTTACGTATACGAACCGTTACGCGTTTATTGGTTTGCCAATTCAGTTCAACCTCACTTTTGGACAACGATTAGTGTTTTCTCTGGGTGGCGGGATTCAACCTATGTTAGCAACAAGCTATAAAACAGAACAGGAAATTACAGATGCCAATAAAAACGTAACAACAAACAGCTATTCTTCCCTAACAGCACTGAATGGTTTCGGTTGTAATTTGTTGATTTCAGCCGGAATAAACTACCGTTGTAATAAAAATATTGGTGTATATCTACAACCGACTTATTCCCATGGATTGATTAATACCTTTGAAAAACAAGCGGCTTATAAACATTATACAAGGGGGAATAATTTTAAATTTGGACTGATTTTCTTTCTAAAAGATTAATCGATTGTTGTGTCTGAATTTTCAACAGAGCTTCCAAAACTTTGGATATCACCATCATAGAAAATGCGTAATTGGGCTGTATCTCTCAAAAAGTCGATTTTACCTACTTCGATGCGATTTATTTTCAATCCTGTTCGTTCTTCTACATCTGCTAACATTTCAGCATAAGTTTCTGGTTTTATCAAATCAATGCGTTCGTATTGAATAATTTTGCGGGTTTCATGCTTGAGTAACCATAAATTTTCTAATCCAAAGGTGATTGCAATTAAAACACCATTTATCAAGCCCATTTCGGCTAAAGAAATTTTATTAGAAGCCAATGCGTTGACAACTGAAATACCAATTACCAAGAATAAATAGGTCATTTCTTTGATTTCTATCCCTTCAGTGCGGTATCGAAGAATACTGAAAATGGCAAATAATCCCAATCCCATTCCTGTGTCGATATCTAATTTCTTTAGTCCAAAACACAAGAAAAACGTAATCATTCCAATCAAATAGTAGGTAAATAGGTAATCTTTTCTTCGCGATTTTGGGTAATACATGAAACGAATCAACAATGTGAGCACAAAAACATTGACACACATTCTGAAAACTAATGCATAGAAATCTTCGTTGAAATAACTAATTCCAAATAATTGAGAATCGGGCTGAGTTTTTAATAATAAGCTAAATAAATTCATTTGTTGGTTATTTTTTTAATAAAAATTCGTTTGGATTTGAAGCGGTTTGATTTGAGTTCAAATTGGGTATAAATATCCATCATTCCAAAACAAAACTTGGAAATTCTGAAAGGCCGTATCAATCTGTTTTTCATCAACTGATAAAAAGGGGAGGTGCGGTCTAATTTTGGTTGTTTTAATTCAGCAATGATAATCTCACTCAGTGTTTGTTGTTCATTTGCTGGTTCATCAAGTGCTCCATTTGTTACATCAAAGTCAATCGTTAAACGTTCTTCACTTGTTTTGTTCACTAATGTTATTCTTCGGTAACTATTGATCATTACCGGTTTTAATTTCATTTTACCTCCCAAACGGTTTTCCAAAAAAGCTATTTCGTTTTCATCAAATTGATTTTTAAAACCACTTGTCGTAATGCGTTTTTTATCCGTTCGACCTTTCATTTTCTCTTTCACTTCTAAAAAAGACGCATTGCTATCAATATAGGTGCGGATTCTTACTTTGAAGCGTTTTGGAATACTACGGTGGTGATCATTGAAAAACTGAAAACGTTCGTTGTCAAAATATTGACTCGAATAATCAAAAATATACTTACCGTCAATGGTTAACACATCGTAATATGGAGCGATTAAATCAAGTATTTCAGGAAGTTCATTGCGGTGAAAAGCAAATTTTTCATCTGTTCGATTCATCAAAGGAGCACGCGCAAGTTCTTCCAAGGATATTCCATGGAATTTTTTCAACTTATCTATTAATACTTCCTTCATGATTTGTTCAAATATAGGTAATCTTCCATAAATCACTTATAAGTCGGATGTTTATTTTTACAATTGGTTTAATGAAATTAATTTCAGAAACAAGTACATTCAATGTGGCTTTTCTTAATTTTGTAGCATGCAGAAAAAAATCGTACTCTTAGGTTCAGGTGAATTAGGAAAAGAAGTTGTTATTGCTTTACAACGCTTAGGTCAAACTGTAATTGCAGTTGATAGTTATGAAAATGCGCCAGCTATGCAGGTTGCAGATGGTTATGAAGTGATCAATATGTTGGATGCACATCAATTAGATCATGTTATTGAAAAACACCAACCAGACATTATCATTCCTGAAATTGAAGCGATAAGAACAGAACAGTTTTATAATTATGAAGCTGCTGGGATACAGGTTGTTCCCTCTGCTAAAGCTGCTAACTACACCATGAATCGGAAAGCTATTCGTGATTTAGCTGCTATTGATTTACAAGTCAAAACTGCAAAATACCAGTATGCGACAACATTAGAAACATTCAAAACGGCTATTGCTGCTATTGGACTGCCATGTGTGGTAAAACCTTTGATGTCAAGTTCTGGAAAAGGTCAGTCAGTAGTGAAAACAGAAGCTGATATAGAACAAGCTTGGACCTATGCCATTGAAGGATCTCGAGGTGATTTGAAAGAAGTAATAGTTGAGGAATTCATTTCTTTTGACTACGAAATAACCTTGTTGACCGTTACTCAAAAGGATGGTCCAACATTATTTTGTCCGCCAATTGGTCACCGACAAGAACGAGGAGATTATCAAGAAAGCTGGCAACCAATGACCATGAATCCTGCGCATTTGAAAGAAGCTGAGGAAATGGCTGCGCGTGTAACCAAAGCATTAGGTGGTTCTGGACTTTGGGGAGTTGAATTCTTCATCACAAAGGACGGCGCCTATTTTTCTGAACTTTCACCACGTCCGCACGATACTGGGATGGTCACCTTGGCAGGAACACAAAATTTTTCTGAATTTGAATTGCACGTTCGTGCAGTACTCGGTTTGCCAATTCCAGCTATTCACCTTTTGAAAAATGGAGCAAGTGCTGTAATTTTAGCGACAGCATCTTCTGATTTCGCTCCTAATTTTATTGGGGTTGACGCGGTTTTAGCGAAAGAAGGTTTTGATATTCGTTTATTTGGAAAACCAACTACACGTCCTTACAGAAGAATGGGTGTGGTTTTAAACAGCGGAGATAGCTCGGTTGAATTATTGACAAAACAAGCGAAAGAAGCCGCTTCGACAATTAGTCTTGAGTACAAATAAAAAACAAGTAGTCATCGTTGGTGGCGGTCCCGCTGGATTAATAGCAGCTGCACAATTGAAAGATAGTGGTTGCACAGTCACAATAATTGATCAAAAGCCAACTGTTGGCAGAAAATTCCTTGTTGCTGGTGAAGGCGGTTTTAACTTAACCCATTCTGAGCCAGTACTTGATTTCATTGAGAAATACGATAATGATTGGATAAAAAAATGTGTCCGAACCTATCCTAGTAAGCAATTTCGTAAGTATTTGAAACAAATAGGTGTTCCAACAATTGTTGGTAGTTCTGGTAAGGTTTTTCCTGAAGAAACCATGAAACCTGCGCAAGTACTATCGGCAATAAAAGCAGATATTGCTGCACACGTTACTTATGATTTAGGTGCGACGGTAGTTGATTTTGATGCAGCATCGGTAACAATTGAAAAGGAAAGTGGTCGTTCAACGTTGAATTTCGACTATTTGATTTTTGCACTTGGCGGAGCTTCGTGGCAAAAAACTGGATCCGATGGTCTTTGGGTTCCTCTTTTTCAGCAAAAAGGAATAGAAGTCATGCCATTATTGCCTAGTAACTCGGGTGTGGTGTTGTACGACAATTGGTTAGCAGATTTGACAGACGGAATGTTATTGAAAAACGTTATTACATCAGTTGATAAAGCATCTTGCGCTGGCGACATCTTAGTAACAAATTATGGTTTGGAAGGAAAGCCCATCTATGCTGTAAACCGCGCGCTACGGGCAATGGAAAAGCCGACACTGACAATCGATTTGAAACCACAAATGACCTTTGAAAAGATTCAGCAAATTTTGAAAAAAGCTAAAAATCCAACACAAGGGTTAAAGGAATTAAAATTATCAGAAGTCAGCCTTGTCTGGTTACGTAAATTTGTTTCAAAAGAAAATTACAATTCAGCCGAACAACTTGCCAAACAAATAAAGGCGTTCAAGATTGGTATTCAATCGTTTCGACCTATTGATGAGGTAATTTCTTCTGCTGGAGGTGTTGCTACTACTGAATTAACTCCTTCTGGTCAGCTTGTTAAAATGGACAACATTTACTGTTGTGGTGAAATGGTTGATTGGGACGCACCTACTGGAGGTTATTTGATTCAGGCTTGTGTCAGTTCCGGTTATGTTGCTGGTCAAGCCATACGGTCCTTATTGATCGATGCGGGGTAAATTGATTTTTTCTTTTACCACAAAACTAAGTGGAAATTGCGCTTGTATTTGCGCTTTCACACCCTCCGCTTCAAATTGTGTTCGAAAATCTCCTACCTTTAAAAAGTAATGGGGAGCTACAAATTCTACATACGTATCTACTTTTGGAAAAAGTGCGTTAAATTTTGTGCGTGCTTCATCGATTACAGCTTTGTCCGAATCAAAAGATATTTGCAAACGATATCCTTGTAATTGCGGTGCGGAAGGATTTCCTGGATTTTGCCCTTGGCCTTTTACCAATTGGTCAATACGCTCATCTTTAACAATAGTTACTTGGGCAATCAAGGAATTCAAGGCAAAACATGCGGCACACAAAACGATCAATTTCATACAATTACTTTTTACAAAAATAAGCAAATTAGTTTGGTTGAAAACACATCAATTAATAACTTTATTTCGTTTCATTTTAGCTTGAAACAACACAAATGAAGTTTATTTTTCAATTATAAACATAAGTGAATAAGCAAATTGAACTAGTTTCATGAAACGTTACTTATTTAGAATCATTTTAAATTAAAAAATACTTCAAAGAAATTGTCACAAAAGTGTCATTAAATGGGACTATTCTTCTAAATTTGCCACCGTCATATGGAGTGTTTTCTCTAGTTTGACATCATTTTATAGGAACAAAAATATCTAATAGTCAGATGTTTAGAAGTATAAAACAATGGTTTATCGGTGCGCTTTCAATGTATATTGGATTGAGCGCATTTGATGTGTATGCCCAAGATGGCGAGGGGCTTTTTAAGCAAAAGTGTGCTACCTGTCACCAACCTCACAAAGATGGAACAGGTCCGAAGTTATTCAAAGTACGCGATAAGTGGGCTTCTGGAGGTGCAAAAGACGGTTCGATCTACCAATGGGTTGCGAATTGGTCGGCTGCTGCTGCTTCAGATCCTTACGCTGCGAAAACTTCACAGTTAAAAGCAACTGCAATGAGTCAATTCCCTGAATTGGCTGGTAAGCAAAAAGACATTGATGCAATCTTTGATTACATTGATGCTCAACCAGATCCTGCTGCGGCTCCTGCTGCTGGTGCGACTGGTGCTGCTGGCATGCCAACTGACGGTGCAGAGATGGAAGAAGAAGGAAGTTTTTCTTGGATTTGGATTATTCTAGGAGTTGTTTTTGTTGTCATCATTATGGCTGTAGGCGGTGTGAGAAGACAATTAAACATTGCTACGAGAGTTTCTGAAGGTAAACCTGCAAACGAGCATTTATCTTTCTCGGAAGAATTCAAAGCATGGGCTTGGAAATACAAGCGTTATGTAGGAATTGCTGGATTGGTAATTGTTATCTCTTTAATTGTTTCGTTGTTTTTATCATTGTATTCAATTGGAGTTGTTGAAGAGTACCAACCATCACAACCAATTGCTTTCCCGCATGATATTCACGCTGGTAAAAACGGAATTGATTGTAAGTATTGTCACAATTCAGTTGGAAAATCAAAATCTGCAAGTTTACCAACAGTTAATGTTTGTATGAACTGCCACAAACAAATCAACGGTAACACACCTGAACAGCAAGAACAAATCAAAAAGATTTATGATGCTGCTGGATGGGACGGAAGTAACTATACAGGAAAAACAAAAGAAATTGTTTGGAACAAAGTACACGTTTTACCTGATCACGTTTATTTCAATCACTCACAACACGTAACGGTTGGCGGTGTAGATTGTAAACAATGTCACGGTGACATGACCAAACAAAATGAAACTGCTCGTGTAGTTCCAGTAAAAGAATTGAACGAAATAGAAGGAAATATTCCATTAACAAAAGCAACATTCACAATGGGATGGTGTATTGAGTGTCATGCTGAGAAAGAAATTTCTTCGGGATCTTTAGACACCAAAGGTGATGGATATTACAACGAGATTCATAATCGTTTATTGAAAGATAAAAAATTGTACAATTCGTACCTAGAGGATAAAAAAGTATCAGTTAAAGAGTTAGGTGGTTGGGAATGTGCTAAATGTCACTATTAATCAATCCTGAACAGTAGATAAAAAAATGGCTATGTCAAAAAAATATTGGAAAGGTCTTGATGAATTACAGGAAACTCCTGCATTCATTGAGTCGAGAGATCGTGAATTTTCACCATCCGTTACAGTTGACGAATTCTTAGGTGATGATCAATTAGCTGAAACATCAACAGCTCGTCGTGACTTTTTGAAGTTCTTAGGTTTTAGTGTTGCTGCTGCAACCGTAGCAGCTTGTGAAGCGCCAGTTACAAAGGCAATCCCTTACGTAATTAAACCAGAAAACGTAACGCCAGGTATGCCTACTTGGTATGCTTCGACTTACTATGATGGTAACTCTTACGCAAGTATTCTTGTAAAAACACGTGAAGGTCGTCCGATTTACATCAAAGGTAATCGTGATTTTGGTTTTACAGGTGGAGCAACAAATCCACAAATCATTGCTTCAGTACTTGGTTTGTATGATGGTTCTCGTTTAACTGATGCGCAAGAAAATGGTAAAACTATTTCTTGGGACAAATTAGACAGTGCTGTTGTTTCGCAATTAAAAGCTATTGGTAAAAAAGGGGGTAAAGTTGCTTTTGTTTCCAATACAATTATTTCACCTTCCATGAAATTGGCGCTTGGTGAATTAGCTACAGCAATATATGGACCGAAAGAAGGAGCTACTGCTAACTTCAATCTCGTTCAATACGATACTGTTTCATACAACGGAATACGTCAAGCTAACTTGGCTACGTTTGGTAAAAACAGTATTCCTGATTATGACTTCTCAAAAGCTAAAACGATTGTTTCTTTAGGAGCAGACTTTTTAGGTACTTGGTTGTTATCCAATCAATATGCTGCACAATACGGTGAAACAAGAAACCCAGATGCAGATTGGATGTCTAAACACTTCCAATTCGAGTCGGTACTTTCGTTATCTGGAACAAATGCAGATTACAGAGCAATGATTAAGCCGAGTGAGCAAGCAGCTGTTTTAGCATACATTTTAAAAGCATTCAATGTTACTACAGGTGTAACAGTATCTTTAGACAAAACAATTTCAGCTATTGCTGATGAGGCAATTAAAGCATTGAAAGCTTCAAAAGGTGCTTCATTGGTTGTGTCAGGTTCGAATAATATTGCTGTACAAACGTTGACGAATAAATTGAATCAAGTTTTAGGAGCTTACGGAACTACTATTAAATTCGAAAACGAATTGAACATGTTCCAATCTGAGGATGCAAAAATGCACCAATTGGTTGCTGATGTTATCGCTGGTAAAGGTCCTGATGCTCTTGTTTTCATGGGAAGTAACCCAGTTTATTCGTTGCCAAATGGTAAAGAATTTGCAGCAGCATTATCAAAAATTAAATTAACTGTATCATTGGCATCACATGCAGATGAAACAGCTTCAAAATGTACATATATTGCTCCTGATCACCATGCTCTTGAGTCATGGGCTGATTATTCAGCGAAAGCAGGTCACTTAGCGATTGCACAACCAACTATTCGTCCATTGTTTAATACAGCTTCAGCGTTAGAAACTGTTTTAGTTTGGGCAGGAAAAAATGTTCGTGGTGGTAAAGATTCGCGAGTTGCATATGAATACATTGCGAAAACATGGGAAACAGCTTTGTTCCCGTTACAAACAACTTATGCAGATTTCCAAACGTATTGGGGAATGGCAATTCACAACAGTACAATCGAGTTAGCTCAATTGCCTGTTGCATTGACGTTCAACGATGCTGCATTAAGTGGTATTGCTTCAAAATTGCCTAAATCGGGTGATGTAGAAGTTGTTTTGTATCAAAAAATGGCCATTGGAACTGGTGCTCATGCAGCAAATCCATGGTTACAAGAAATGCCAGATCCAATCACAAAAGCAACTTGGGACAATTACATTACAATGAATCCTTCAGAAATGAAAGGAAAATATGCTACAACGTTTGATCAAGAAAATGGATTGAATATGGCAACTGTAACTGTAAATGGTCAATCAATAACATTGCCAGTTTATCCAAGTCCAGGACAAGCGCCTAAAACAATTGGTATTGCTGTCGGTTATGGACGTGGAGAAGGAAACGAAGAGATTGGAAAATCGGCATACCAAACAAAACAATACGGTGGTTTCGAATTAGATGAAAAAGGTAACCGTTTACCAATTGGTAAAAATGCTTACCGTTTCATGAATTGGAACAACGGATCATACGCTTATGATGTAGTAGGTTCGGTAGCGAAAGTTGATGGAATTTATCCAATTGCTGCTACACAAATTCACCATACAGTAATGGGTCGTAATTCGATTGTAAAAGAAACGACTTTAGATATTTACAATAAATTCGAATCAGAAATTTATAACGAACCGCACATGCTTCATACACATGAAGGAGCAGTTCCGATTAAAGAATTTGATTTGTGGGATGCACATCCAGTTGAAAATATAGGTCACAGATGGGGTATGACAATTGATTTGTCAAACTGTATCGGTTGTGGTTCTTGTTTAATTGCATGTCAATCTGAAAATAACGTTCCTGTAGTTGGAAAAGACGAAGTAAGAAGAGGTCGTGAAATGCACTGGTTGCGTATCGACCGTTATTTTGCTTCAGACGAAGAAGCTGCTGTTGGAACACGCAAAGGAGAATTGAATTACAGCAAAGCTGAAATTGCTGCGGTAAATCCAAAAGTAATCCACATGCCGATGTTGTGTCACCACTGTAACCATGCTCCTTGTGAGACGGTTTGTCCAGTTGCTGCAACAACGCATTCAAACGAAGGTTTAAACCAAATGACTTACAACCGTTGTATTGGAACACGTTATTGTGCTAATAACTGTCCTTACAAAGTGCGTCGTTTCAACTGGTTTAACTATCCTTCTTACAAGAAATTTACAGAAGTTAATCCTGCTCAAGACGATTTAGGTCGTATGGTATTGAATCCAGATGTAACAGTTCGTACACGTGGTGTCATGGAAAAATGTTCATTGTGTGTTCAACGTATTCAAGCAGGTAAATTAGTTGCTAAAAAAGAAGCTCGTCCAGTAGTTGACGGAGACGTTGTAACTGCTTGTCAAGATGCTTGTCCAACAAACGCAATTATAGTAGGAGACTGGAATGATGTTAATTCAAACATTCGTAAGTCAGCTAACGATAAAAAACGTTCGTACCAAGCATTGGAAGAAGTTGGTGTTAAACCAAATATTTGGTACAAAGTGAAAGTTCGTAATGAAAACAATGTTGAATTATTGAAAATTGCGAAAGAAACTGAGACTGAATTAGCGGCTGCGCATCATGCGCATTCTTCACATGAAGGTCATGGAAATAATAAGAATCATTAATTGCTAAAAACAGAATCTAATGCATAAGGAAGCTGCAATTCGTGAACCCCTCATCTTAGGTCACAAAACGTACCACGAGATTACAGAGGATGTTTGTAAGCCGATAGAAGACAAAGCACCACGTATGTGGTACATATTGTTTGCTATTGCGCTCGTTATTGGAATTTATGGTGTAGGATGTATTTTCTACCTATTAGGAACAGGTATCGGTGTTTGGGGATTGAATAAGACCATCGGTTGGGCTTGGGATATCACTAACTTCGTTTGGTGGGTTGGTATCGGTCACGCCGGTACATTAATCTCAGCGGTATTATTATTGTTCCGTCAAAAATGGAGAATGGCGATTAACCGTTCAGCTGAAGCGATGACAATCTTTGCCGTATTTATGGCTGGTTTGTTCCCGTTGATTCACATGGGTCGTTTGTGGGTAGGTTACTGGACATTACCATTACCAAATCACTTTGGTTCGTTGTGGGTGAACTTTAACTCTCCATTGTTATGGGACGTTTTCGCGATTTCAACGTATTTATCTGTTTCATTAGTATTCTGGTACATTGGTTTGATTCCTGACTTTGCAACAATTCGTGATCGTGTGAAAAAACCAATTCCAAAGAAAATGTATTCGATACTTTCTTTTGGATGGTCTGGTCGTGCTAAAAACTGGAATCGTTTTGAATTGGTTTCTTTGGTACTTGCAGGTGTTGCTACGCCATTGGTATTCTCGGTTCACTCGATTGTATCATTTGACTTTGCTACTTCCGTTATTCCAGGATGGCATACAACAATCTTCCCTCCGTATTTCGTTGCGGGAGCTGTATTCTCAGGATTTGCGATGGTACAAACATTGATGTTGGTAATGCGTAAAGCAATGCGTCTAGAGGCATACATTCATACACGTCACGTTGAGTATATGAATATTGTCATCATGGTAACTGGATCTATTGTTGGAACAGCATACATCACTGAGTTATTTATCTCTTGGTATTCGGGAGTTGAATACGAAGCATATGCGTTTATCAACAGAGCAACTGGTCCTTACTGGTGGGCATATTGGTCAATGATGACTTGTAACGTTATTTCTCCACAGTTGATGTGGTTTAGAAAATTGAGAAGAAGTTTGTATTTCACGTTCTTTATTTCAATTGTCGTAAACATTGGTATGTGGTTTGAGCGTTATGTAATTATCGTGACGTCTATTCACCGTGATTATTTACCTGCAGCATGGAGTATGCATTACCCAAGTCATATTGACTTAGGTGTGTATGTAGGAACGATTGGATTGTTCTTTGTTTTCTTCTTATTATTTGCTCGTTTCTTCCCAGTTTTAGCGTTGAACGAGTTGAAAACAATCTTGAAATCTTCCGGTGAATCGTATAAAAATGATACGGCTCCAGTTCACCCTTATTTTGCAAAAAATGGTCATGCTAGTCATGATCACGATAATACAAACAATCATTAATTGAGACGACATGGCAGAGAAAGTAATTTATGCAATGTATGACGACGACGATGTGTTAAAAGATGGCGCAAAGAAGTTAGTCGCAAAAGGTGTTAAAGTAGCCGAAGTGTTCTCACCATTTCCGATTCACGGAATTGATCCAATCATTGGTGTTCGTCAGACACGTTTGGGTATCATGGCATTCTTATACGGTTTAACAGGTTTGACCTTGGCAACTGTAGGAATGCGTTATTTCATGATTCACGATTGGCCAATGAATATTGGAGGAAAACCAAACGAGACATACTTAGATAACGTGTTAGCGTTTATTCCTATTACATTTGAGTTTACTGTTTTGTGTGCAGCTCATGGAATGGCAATTACTTATTTATTGTTGAATAAGACATTACCGGGTATGCCAGCTTCAAATCCTGACCCACGTACAACAGACGATAAGTTTGTAATGGAGTTTCGATTATCCGAAAACAGTCAGTATTCAGAAACAGAGCTGTTAGCAATGTTAAATGAAACTGGAGTAATTGAAATCGATCAAAAAGAAATTAATTAATTGGCTGTAGATCAGTTGACTTACAGAATATAAAGACCAATTCAGATGAAAGTAAAATTCAAGGCATTTGCACAGATTTCCATGGTAGCTTTATTATTAGCTGCTTGTACGGCAAATCCAGATAGCTCAGGTTTAGAATATATGCCAGACATGTATCGTTCTCCTGCAATTGAACCATATGTAGATTACGGTGAAGTTCGTGGTCAAGTTAATGAAGATTTGAAAATGCAACGTTCAGCAATGGTTCCACCAAAATATACCATTCCTTTTTGGGGTACTGATTCAGCAACTGTTCATACGATGTTGCCTTACATGCGTCAACCAGGAAGTGCGTTTGGACAAACTCATGGATTATTTTTCTTGGATTTATCTAAAAATGCAGATGTTGACTATGAATACAAAGCAGCAGCAGCAGATAAAAATCCAATTAAATTAGTAAATGCGGAACAAGCTGAGAAAGTGTTCGAAGAAGCAAAAAAATTATACCAAACAAATTGTAATCACTGTCATGGTGAAAAAGGTGACGGACAAGGTCCTATGGTTGCTTCAGGAGCTTACGCTGGTGTTCCAGCTTATAGTAACTTGACAATTGCTGAGGGACAAATGTTTTATTCTATATACTACGGTAAAGGGATGATGGGTTCGCATGCTTCACTTGTGAATAAAAGAGAAATTTGGACGCTTATTCATTACATCAAACGTTTTCAAGATCCTAATTACGGGAAATTTGATGACAAAGGAATGTTGATGTCAGTAGGAACAAAACCTGCAAGCGATACAACAGCAGTAAAGAAGTAAGCAATTAGTTAGACAATAAAAGTACAGAAATGGAATTTAAAGTTTCTTCAAAAGCAAAATCACTTACACTTATTCTAATGATCTTAGGATTAGCAGGAATAGTTCTTGGTGTAATGATCGAATTATCCGCAAGTCACGATAGTGGTGCGCGTTTAACACAACGTTTCCTTGGTAATTTATTAATCGATAGCTTTTTCTTTTTTGCGATTGGCTTAGGTGCATTGTTTTTTCTTGCATTACAATATGCAACAGAAACAGGTTGGTATGCTTCTGTAAAAAGAATTATTGAAGGTGTAGCTGGTTTTTTACCATACGGAATAGGATTGATGTTAATCACCTTGTTGACGATCTCATTATTCAAAGGTGCTGACATCTACACTTGGATGGATGCAGACAAATTGAAATACGATGCATTGGGTCAATCTAAATCAGCTTATTTGAATCCTGTATTTTTCTGGATTAGAACCTTGGTTTATTTTGCAGTATACATCATTTTTTGGTTAGGTTTTAAAAAACGTTCGTTATTAGAAGACCAAGTAGGAGGTACTGATTTGCATTTTGCTAATTATAAAAAATCTGCATTGTTTTTAGTATTCTTTGCTGTTTTCTCTTCTACATCTGCATGGGACTGGATCATGTCAGTAGATTTACATTGGTATTCAACTTTATTTGGATGGTATGTATTCGCTGGAATGTGGTGTTCAACTATGATTGTTTTAGTAACGTTAACATTGTACTTGAAAAAACAAGGTTATTTACCGAAAGTGAATGAAAATCACATTCACGACTTAGGAAAATGGACTTTTGCTACATCTTTCTTGTGGTCATACTTGTGGTTCTCTCAATACATGTTGATTTGGTATGCAAATATTCCGGAGGAAGTTACCTACTATATGACACGTATTGAGTCATTCAAAGCGTTATACTTTGGAATGTTCTTTATCAATTTTGCATTCCCAATGTTATTGTTAATGTCACGAGATGCAAAACGTCACGCTGGAATTTTAACAACAGTTGGTGTAATTGTTTTAGCAGGACACTGGGTAGATGTTTATTTGATGTTGATGGGTGGTTCAATGGGTCATCACGCATACATTGGCGCTTTAGAAATTGGAATGGCATTATTGTTTTTAGGATTCTTTATCCGCACAATTTTGGTGAATTTGACAAAAGCACCATTAACACCAGTTAACCATCCATTCTTGGATGAAAGTATTCACCACGAAATTTAATAGGGCAGTTTAGCTTCAATAAATTAGAAAAAATGACAAAGTTAATCGTATTACTAGTTATTGTTTTAGGAGTGTTAGCAATCGCACAATTGGTGCGTTTATATGAGCTTTCTTCTAAATTAAGAGATCGCAGAGAGGAAGATATTCCAAACCGTGATAATCGTCTAAACGCAACGTTATTGTTGGTGTTTGTGTTAGCGCTTTTTGCAAGTGTAATTTGGATGATGTCTAATTTCGGTTGGACAGGTAGAGGAGAAGCTGCTTCTAAACATGGTGTTGGAACAGATGCATTACTTAATTTGAATTTTGTAATCATTTTTTCAGTCTTTTTCTTGACGAACTTTTTATTGTTCTTTTTTGCTTACAAATATGTACGCAAACCAGGAGTAAAAGCATATTACTTTCCTCATGACAACCGTTTGGAGTTAATATGGACAGTTATTCCTGCTATTGTATTAGCAGTAATCATTATCTTAGGATTGAAATCTTGGAACGAGCAAACAAGCGATGCTACAAAAGAAGCAGTTCGTATTGAATTATTCTCAAAACAATTTGACTGGACAGTTCGTATGGCTGGTGCAGATAATCAATTAGGTTATTTTGATTACAAATTGACGAATGAGAACAACCCATTGGCGTTAATGACGACTGCAACTATTCAAGATGCAATCGATTCAATGGAAAATGGCGTGTCAGGCATACATTCATTAGAGAAAAAATTGAATAATCCAAAATTGATGTTTATTCCTGAAGATCGTACTAAAATGGTGCTTAACTTAGGAAGAAAAGAACGTTTAATTCGTTTGTTATATCAAATGAAAGCACGTCACAATAAAGCATTAGATGCACGCGCTAAAGATGATATCGTTTTTGGAGCAAATGACACGTTGTACTTAGCGAAAAATCAAGAGTATGAGTTTAATTTCCGTGCGAAAGATGTAATCCACTCAGCATTTTTCCCTCATTTCAGAGCTCAAATGAACACAGTTCCTGGAATGACAACTCGTTTCAAGTTTACACCAACGATTACAACAAATGAAATGCGTGTAAAAATGAATAATCCTAATTTCAACTTTGTATTGATGTGTAACAAGATTTGTGGATCATCGCATTACAAAATGAAATTAATGGTTGTCGTTTTGGATAAGTCTGAATACAAAGCTTGGTACAAAAAAGTATCAGCTGCGAAATTATTCAAAGATGTTTATCCAGTTGGAAAACCAAAACCTGTAGAGCCAGTAGCAGATGCAATGGCAATGGATACTACAGCTGTAACAGTTAAATAAATTTATAAACACTATAATAAATAAAATCATGGCAGCTCACGAAGCACACGCACATCACGACGCTCATGGACATCACAACCATGAAGAAGGTTTTATTTCAAAATATATCTTCTCGCAAGATCACAAGATGATTGGAAAGCAGTTTTTAATGACTGCTGTATTTATGGGATTAATCGCAATGATGTTGTCGATTTTATTCCGTATTCAATTAGCTTGGCCTGGTGAACAATCAGATTTTTTATCATTTTTCCTAGGTGAATGGGCTCCAAAGGGGGTGATGACAGAAAGTATGTATTTGGGATTGGTAACAATTCACGGTACAATCATGGTATTCTTCTTGTTAACAGGAGGTTTGTCTGGAACATTCTCTAACTTGCTCATTCCGTTGCAAATTGGTGCACGTGATATGGCATCAGGATTGTTAAACATGTTGTCTTACTGGATGTTCTTGATTTCATCAATCATCATGGTTGTATCATTGTTTATCGAAACTGGACCTGCTTCCTCAGGTTGGACGATTTATCCTCCACTATCTGCTTTACCAGATGCTATTGAAGGTTCTGGAAAAGGAATGACAATGTGGTTGATTTCCATGACTATCTTTATTGCATCGTCTTTGTTAGGTTCATTGAACTACATTGTAACAATTTTGAACTTGCGTACACGAGGAATGAAAATGACGAGAATGCCATTAACAATTTGGGCGTTTTTTGTTACAGCAATCCTTGGAGTATTATCGTTCCCAGTATTATTGTCTGCTGCCTTGTTGTTGACAATGGATAGATTAGCTGGAACATCGTTCTATTTATCAGACATCATTGTTGGTTCTGAAATGTTAGAAAATCATGGTGGTTCTCCAATTTTGTACCAACACTTATTCTGGTTCTTAGGTCACCCTGAGGTATACATTGTATTATTACCTGCGTTAGGTTTATCATCTGAAATTATTGCAACGAATTCTCGTAAACCAATTTTTGGTTACCGTGCGATGATTGGTTCGATTTTAGCAATTGGTTTCCTTTCGTTTATCGTTTGGGGTCACCACATGTTCGTAACGGGAATGAATCCATTTATTGGTTCAGTATTCGTATTCACGACTTTGTTGATTGCAATTCCTTCTGCTGTAAAAGTATTTAACTACATCACAACAATTTGGAGAGGTTCAAATATCTATACGCCTGCAATGTTGTTCTCAATTGGTTTGGTATCAACATTTATTACAGGTGGTGTAACAGGTATTATCTTGGCTGACTCAGCATTGGATATCGCTGTTCACGATACTTATTTCGTTGTAGCTCACTTCCACATTGTAATGGGTATGTCAGCTGTATTTGGAATGTTTGCAGGTGTTTACCACTGGTTCCCTAAAATGTATGGTCGCATGATGAATACACGTTTGGGATATGCTCACTTCTGGATTACAATTGTTGGAGCATATGGTGTTTTCTTCCCAATGCACTTTGTTGGATTAGCAGGAGCACCAAGAAGATATTATGATTATTCAGTTTATGGTGAGTTTAATCAAGATTCATATGATATGATTATGGACTTGAACGAAATCATTACCATTTTCGCTATCATTGCTGCAATTGGTCAAGTTATCTTCTTGTTTAATTTCTTCTACAGTATTTTCAGAGGACCGAAAGCAGTTCAAAATCCATGGAAATCTAATACATTGGAGTGGACAACACCTGTAGAAGCAACGCATGGAAACTGGCCTGGAGCTTTACCAGAAGTTCACAGATGGCCATATGACTATTCTAAACCAGGAATGGAAGAGGATTTTATCCCTCAAACTACTCCATTAATGGAAGGTGAAGAAGAACATTAATTTCACATCTTATAGGAAAAGCCCTTCTCATGCAGAAGGGCTTTTTTATGATTAAAACATTTTAATCTACATACAATTTCAGTTATCTTTACACAAATTCAATCCCTTGGAAGAAGAATCATTTGATTATCGAAGCGAATTAGGAACTCCTGAAAAAGAGTACGACAAAGTCTTGCGCCCGAAACGTTTGACTGATTTTGCGGGGCAACCCCAAGTTGTCGAAAATTTGGAGATTTTTGTACAAGCGGCTGTCAAACGTGGCGAACCTTTGGATCACGTATTGCTACACGGTCCTCCTGGGTTGGGCAAAACGACCTTAGCAAATATTATTGCAAACGAATTGAATGTTGGTTTCAAAGTTACAAGTGGACCAGTTTTGGATAAACCAGGTGATTTAGCTGGTTTGTTAACCAACCTTGAAAAAGGCGATGTTTTATTTATCGATGAAATTCACCGCTTAAGTCCCGTTGTGGAAGAATACTTGTATTCAGCAATGGAGGATTTCAGCATTGATATATTAATTGACAGCGGAGCTAATGCACGAACTGTTCAAATTGCGTTGAATCCATTTACATTAATTGGAGCAACAACACGCTCAGGATTGCTTACAGCGCCTTTGCGAGCTCGTTTTGGTATTAACTCACGTTTGGAGTATTACGATGTAAAAACTTTGTCCATGATTGTTGAACGCTCATCTGATTTGTTGGAAATTCCAATTGATGAACGTGCTGCTTTTGAAATTGCAGGGAGAAGCCGTGGAACACCTCGTATTGCCAATGCGATTCTGCGCCGTGTACGCGATTTTGCTCAAATCAAAGGAGACGGAACAATTAATTTGCCCATAACGCAACATGCAATGGATGCCTTGAATGTGGACAAATATGGGTTGGACGAAATGGATAACCGCATACTCAAAGCAATTATCGATAAATTCAAAGGTGGACCGGTTGGATTGACAACCATAGCAACTGCAATTGGCGAAAATGCTGGAACGTTGGAAGAAGTATACGAACCTTTTTTGATTCAAGAAGGATTTTTAATGCGCACACCTCGTGGTCGAAAAGCAACCGAGAAAGCATTCAAACATTTGGGTTTTGAGATTGGTTGGTCGCAAGGTGGATTTTTCTAATGGACGCAGGTCGCATAAAAGCATTCATACAATCAACTGCAACGGAACAAGGTTGCTTGCATGTAGGCTTTTCCAAAGCTGAATTTTTAGCGGATGAAGCACCGCGTTTGACCAATTGGTTGAAAAGCAACATGCATGGCGACATGTCTTACATGGAAAATCATTTTGACATGCGTTTGGATCCTACCTTGTTAGTCCCTGGAGCCAAAACGGTTATTTCCTTTTTATTTAATTATTTCCCCGAACAGTCACTGGATGATAGTGGCTTACAGCTTTCTAAATATGCCTATGGGGAAGATTATCATTTTGTCATCAAAGACAAATTAAAAGCACTCACCAATGCGTTGACCAAATCGATTGGCGCAATTGAAGGCCGGATATTTGTTGACAGCGCACCCATTTTAGAAAAAGCATGGGCAGCAAAAAGTGGATTGGGTTGGATAGGTAAAAACAGCAATTTAATCAACCCGAAAGCTGGTTCTTTTTACTTTTTGGCTGAATGGATTTGTGATTTAGCACTTGAACCTGACGGGCCAATGAAAGATTATTGCGGAACATGTACCAAATGCATCGATGCTTGCCCAACAGATGCCATTGTAGCGCCATATGTGGTCGATGGCTCAAAATGTATCTCTTACGCAACAATTGAGCTCCGAGACGCCAATTTACCCGATTACTTCAAAGGAAAGATGAATAATTGGATGTACGGTTGCGACATCTGTCAAGATGTTTGTCCGTGGAACCGATTTGCAACTGCTCACAGCGAACCACGCTTTTCACCAAGCACCAAACTATTTTCATTGACAACCAACGACTGGGAAGACTTAAGCCACGATTTATTCGATGAATTATTCAGAAGAAGTGCTGTAAAACGAACGAAATACGAAGGATTAAAACGCAACATTCGTTTTATACAACAAGAAAAGTAGGACGTTTTATTTAAACAATCCTACAATATCGTTTCCATTTGCGTAAAGCAACAAGCCCATCAATAAGAAAAAGCCAATGTATTGTGCTGTTTCCATAAATTTTTCTGATGGCGCTTTTCCGCGAATAATTTCATAAATCAAGAACATCACATGTCCGCCATCTAAAGCTGGAATAGGTAACATGTTCATCACTGCTAACATCATCGAGATAAATGCAGTAAGCGTCCAGAAAGCACGCCAATCCCACACAGGAGGGAACATTTTTCCAATAGATCCAAAACCACCAACGGATGATGCACCTTTGGATGTGAATACATATTTGAATTGTGCTACATTGCTATACATTGTTTTCAATCCTTTTCCAATCCCAAAAGCAAAAGCTTCACCAACACTGTAATCACGGGTGAAGTAGGCAGCTGTATCGGTTGTGATTTTATTTTCAATGAACACACCAAGCGGTCCTTCTTTTGCTAATTTAACTGTTTTTGACAATGTATCGTTTCCTCGTTCGTAAACAAGGTCAATTTGTTTTCCTTTGTTTTGGTAGATTGCAGTCAAAAATTCGTCGTGGTACTCAATTGCTTGGTCGTTGATTTGAAGGATACGGTCGCCTTTTTTCAAACCTGCTTTTGCAGCCGTGCTTTTCGCTTCAACTTTCGCAATGATACTCATGTGACTTCTAAAATCAAAAGCACCTGCTTCAACGTTGTTTTCCCACATTTTTGAACCGATATCAACAGGTAATTTGATTTTTTGAATGGATCCATCTTTGTGTTGAACAGTAAAGTTTCGGTGATCAAAAATTAATATCTCCATGCCGATGCGTTGCAAGTCTTCCACTTTTTCGCCGTCCATCGTTAGGATTTTATCTCCCGATTGAAAACCGAATTGTTGCATGTAAGGATGAACTGCAATACCGTGGTGCAGTTCTTGTTGATTGACTTTGTCTTCTCCCCACACTGCAAGCACCATGATGAAAATCAAAAATCCAACGATCACATTCACGATCACACCTCCCATCATGATGATGAGGCGTTGCCATGCTGGTTTCGAGCGGAATTCCCATGGTTGTGCTGGTTGCGCCATTTGCTCTTTGTCCATCGATTCATCGATCATTCCAGCTATTTTGACATAACCACCCAAGGGCAACCAACCGATTCCCCATTCCGTATCGCCAACTTTTTTCTTGTAAAGCGAAAAATATGGATTGAAAAACAAGTAGAATTTTTCTACACGTGTTTTAAATAGTCGAGCGGGAATAAAATGCCCAAATTCGTGTAAAACGATTAAAATTGAAAGTGATAACACCAATTGTGCTGCGCGAATCCAAAAATCCATAACTTTTTATAAAATATGATAACAAATATAACGATTAAGGTTGGATATCTTTTGTGGAATATCCGTGATGTTCGAAGTATTCAACGATAGCTTCTTTCATCAGTGCTTGTTGTTCTTTTTCCGTTAATGGAGGAAGTTCTTTGATCAGTTTAAAATGTGGCCATTCGTCGGGATCTTTACCCTCAAACTCGTAATAACCGTAAGGCTCTAATACCGTGCATATTGCAACATGCATTAAATCGGTTTTTTCGTGTTTTTTGAAATTTTTATATCCTTTTCCAAGTTCCTCAACGCCAATCAAAAAAAGTAATACTTGTAAATCGATGTCGGGACCAAAGTCTTTTTCTAAACTTTTAATCAGGTGCTGGTATCGTAATTCGAGTGCAAAATCCATAAGTACAAAAGTACGTGCAAAATAACGAACTCACGACTTTTTACGAGAATAATTCATTAAAACGTGCGGAAAATATATCCAGGTGAACGCGATGGGATGCTGTCAAAAATCCAATCAAAACTGTAAATCATGTGCCCGTCGATAATGTCTTTTTTGGGCCAATTGGCAGGAGTGAATTTTCGCCCGTATCGCAATGGATTCAACGTTTCTATGCCTTTTACTGCTGTTTGTGGCGCAATGCCATCTTGCAAATAAAACGGATCGGGATTAGCTTGATCTAAATTAGCACCGTATTGCCAAACTTCTTGAAATAGCGACCAATCAGCTTGAGCAACGCTACTGTTTTCGGGCGCAAGAATGTACATTTTCCCAAAAATGACATTTGCTTTGATGGCGTCAATAAAACCCAAGGAATAGGCATAGCCCATGCTGTGGCAAACGATATCAACCGTATCTTGATGTTGCTTGCAGTCTTGCAGGGTTAAAAAAGCTGCTCCAGCAATTTTCCCGGCAGCGAATCGGGTATTGAAACCAGAAATATTTGGGTGTTTGTTGATGCGTTTCAAATGACGAATGCCGCCTTTGCTTTTTGGGAATAAGTATGCATGCAACAGCATCCAACCAAACCGAAGTTTATTGCGGTAATTTGCTGTTTTCAACGACAAACTCCCATCGATGTAGTAGTAGCTGGTTGGTTGTAAGCGTTCTACAAAGCGGTTGTCAAGTTGAAACCAATAGGTAAAGCGATCCGTACTTGTAACTAAATTATCGCTTGGATCTTTTTCCTTTTTCGGCCCTCGGTAACCGTTCGCAAAGATCAAGTAACGTTTGCTTTGATTGGTTATTTCAAGTTTGTTGTTTTGGTAGTCAAGAATCGTTTCAGCGACAACTTTTCCAGTGGTGGAAATTGTTCTAAAAACCCGGTAATGGTTAAACGCCCGAAAATGATAACGAGGAAAAGTGGTGATAACCGAATCTGACGCGTATTGAAAAACGGTATCGTTTGTTGCAGAAACCGTAAAATAAAGTACTTGTTTTTCGATTCTTGATTGCCAACCAGCAGATGTTTTGATAAAAAGTACCGAATGCTGTGTTGTATCCATTTGACCGATTAACAGGAATGGCGTTTTTTTGGGTGCCGGATACCAAAAATGCAACTTGTTTTTTTGCGGAAGTTGTGTTAAAAAAGCGCGTACATCTGTTATGAGTTTATCTTGTTCAATGAGAGTTGTTGTGTGTTGTTTTTTGGAGAGAAACGAAGTGAAGTAATTGTGTTTGAATGGCGTTTTTAAACTGTTTGGCTGGATGGAATGTTTGCTTGTTTCCTCCCAAAAATAGTAAGCGACATTTCCCAAAACTGTTGTTGGTTCGGTAGTTGAGCGTTGCTGCCCAATACTATTGAAACAAGTAAAAACAAGTAAAATGACCAGACTAAAACGGATAAACATAGGATAAAGATACGTTGTTTTTTAAATCCGCCCGATACAAGATGTTTGATTTATAAGAATTAACTATTGTTTACTCCACCACAAATTTGCCTGTTTGCAATACGTCATTGCTAGACGTAAAGCGGTAATGATAAACCCCACTTGCTAAGCTGGGAGCAGGAAAAGCACTCATTGCTGCTTGCGTCGTATAATTGGCTACACGCCTGCCTGCACTATCATACAACACCAAGCTTGCAGATGCTTCACCACTTAAAGTGATATTGAAAACAGTGGGATTTGTTGCGGTGCCAGGGTTGCTACTAACAACCACAAAATCTGGAAAGGCATTACCGCCACTACAACAGTTGCTGCAAGGAAAAATACGCACGTCTTCAAAGTAATAGGACGCACTTAAAAACTCCTCATTTGGATGATCAAAGGCATCGTATTGAATGTCCAAAGTATCACGAAAAGTACCAATGGCAAAAAAACGTTCGCCACCCGTTGCTTCAAAGCAGGTAGATAGTTTCACCCAATTGAGCGTGTCGCGTATTATTTCTCCACTTGGGTTGAGGTTGATAACTTGTTGTAAATCAATATGGGGGGGGGCGCCATCATACGGGCGATTTATTGTGTCTGTTAACAACAGCATGTCAAAGGCATTGGTGGCAATAATTCGTTCGTATAAGTCTGCCAAGGTGGTGTATATTTCTACATAGTAGGAGCCAGCTTGTAAGGGACTGGCAAATTCCCCAAAGAAATTTTCTCTTCCATAGATAAAATTTTCCCCGTATTGAAAAAGAAAGCCAAATTGATTATTTCGTGCAAAAATTTGTGCATGTAGATATCCATCACCAGAACGGGGCATTTGGTAGCCAAAATTGTTAGGAATACCAACTGACGTGCTATTAGCACATTTGTTGAAATAATCAGAAGTACCGATCAATGAATAATTACCAAAATTCATAACGGGTAAATTATAACAACCTAAGCAATTTGGGCAGTAGTCAATTTCATCCAAATGCGGGTTACGCACCAAATTAGTTTGCGCCACAGCCGTATTGCTGGCAAGGTAAATCCCTGCCAGCAATACAAATAGCTTTTGCAGCTTACTCCACCACCAATTTTGCTGTTGCTGTAGCACCATTCGTTAAAGTTACATGAATTAGGTAAATACCACGCTGTAAATTGGAGAAAATTGTTGTTTCATTGCTAACCGCGTTTTGCTCCAGTACTTTTTTCCCGTTCAAATCCACAATTGTTATTGTTGCCATGTCACTTGTCGCAAGCAAATGGAACGCCCCCTTGTTCGGGTTCGGGAACACCTGAACAGCAAACGTTGTTGGCGCTTCCATGTCAATACGCTCCCTGCGTTCCGCATTTGTTTTACAAAAAAATCTCCTTCCTTTTCACTCAAATACCAACAGTTTTTAAAGAATCTATTACATTTGCCAAAAAAAGAATTAGAAATGGGAAGAGCGTTTGAATACCGAAGAGCAGCGAAAGAAAAACGTTGGGATAAAATGTCCAAGTTATTTCCGAAATTAGGAAAAGCGATTACAATGGCAGCAAAAGAAGGAGGACAAGATCCTGCGACGAATGCGAAATTGCGGACAGCTATTCAGAATGCGAAAGCGGAGAATATGCCCAAAGACAATATCGAAGCTGCCGTAAAACGTGCCAACCAAAAAGATATCGCATCTTTTACGCAAGTTGATTACGAAGGAAAAGGTCCTCACGGAGTGTTGGTATACGTTGAATGTGCTACGGATAATCCAACACGTACGGTTGCGAATGTGAAATCGTATTTCAACAAAGCAGGTGGAGGAGTTGTTCCAAACGGTTCGTTGGAATTTATGTTCAACAGAAAGTCTGTATTCGAACTCGAAAAATCAGACGCAGTAGATCCCGAAGAATTGGAATTGGAATTGATTGATGCAGGATGTGAAGAAATAGATGTAACCGAAGACCGCATTTTTATTTACGGTGATTACACTGCCTTTGGTTCAATCGCGAAAGCATTGGAAGATATGAATTTAGCTGTGTTGAAATCAAATTTACAACGAATTCCTTCTACGCCAGTTGATTTTACAGAAGAGCAATTAGTTGACATTGAAAAAATGTTAGACAAAATAGAAGACGACGACGATATTCAGCAAGTGTTCACCAACATTGCGTAAGCATACACAACAATAAATAGGAAAGGGGACAAGTGACTGTTCCCTTTTTTAATTGCGATTGGTTAACGTTGTACAAGCAGAACAAGCACATTTCTTTGGTAAAACACCGCGTTTTTTCGTTAATTTTTTCCGAAATCGGTGCTGTTGTTTTGGCGATAAATCCGACTCCCAATTTGTCAATGCTTTTAAGATAAAAGCTTCGAACGTTTGTTGTTGCAACAATTTGTCTTGGTTCTGAAAGAGTCTTCTGAAATCTTGCGGTTTGCCATTGTAAACGGGATACATCTTGATGTAATTCTCTAGCCCTTTTTTGCACGCTTTCATGTACGAGCAAGAGTCGTTAAATAATGCGCCATTATCAAGAATAAATCGGGCATTGCCTTCCGATAATTTCAAACTGTCGCACAATTGAAAAATAGCATCGCTAATGATTGTTTCTTTTGCATCATGGATACTTGTATTTCGTTTGAAAGCATGTTTTTCACCAATGATTTTCAAGGTTTTAGAAAGCTGAATTAGTTCTTTTTTGGTGGGTGTCAAAAAACAAGGAATCGAAATCAGTGCTGTTTTTTGGAGTTCGTATGCTTTTTTGATTGTGAAAACAGGAAGGATTGCTTGGAAGGTGAGTGATTTTCGCAAGGTATCATAAGCAATTGTTTCAATAGCTGGTGTGAAAAGAATGTATTCTGTATCGTTCGAATTGTCTTTGATGATCCAATTACCGGAAAAGGTGTCCACTTTTTGCGGTTCAATGGTAGTTGATGTAAAGTACTTGAATCCAAATGCGTGCAACGAATCAACAGCTTTTTGTTGTGCAAAAGAGAAAAAATGCAGTAATAATAGGGTAATGATCAATTTGAAATGCACGAGTTCGAGTTTTAATACCAACGAAAGTACAAACTTTCATCGTACAAGCATCACGGGCAACCAATTTCTGTTTTCAAATCGGAACATGAGGAGTTTTTATTTCTAGAATTGATAAATCAACAGTGTGTGGTTGGCATTTATTTTCATACGGGTGTTTGTACAAACAAATCATTCCTTAACTTTCGTTCATGAATATACTCGATATCGTTTTAATTGTTCCCATAATTTATGCTTCTTACAAAGGATTCAAGCATGGATTGATCATTGAAGTTTTTACGCTTTTAGCGTTATTAGTTGGTATTTACATTGGAATACACTTTTCAGATGCAGTTGCTAATTGGTTGAAGAACAGTCTCAATTGGCACTCCGAATATTTACCTGTAATTGCTTTTACAATCACATTTTTGGGAGTGGGAGCAATGATCTATTTTGGAGGTAAAGTGCTTGAGAAAATGATTAAGGTCGTTCATCTTTCACCTTTAAATAAAATTGCGGGAGTTGTTTTTTCGGTTTTAAAAATGATCTATATACTAAGTGTGACCTTGGTTATTTTTGATTCGTACGACGAACGCGGCGATTTTTTTCCAAAAAAATCACGTCAAGAATCGTTGTTATATCAACCTGTAAAAGATGTATCAACTAAAACAGTTCCTGCATTGAGCTCTAGTACACTTTTTTTAAAGAATATGTTACAACCAACTACCGATAGCACTGGTTTGACCGTGCAAGAAGTGTTGCGCGCAAAAGAAATTGCAGACAGTTTAGGAATTGATGCACAAGATGCCAAACAAATCAAATCCATTCACGATGAGTATGTCGTTAAGAAATAAATTCATCATTGTAGCCTGTTCGTTTTTCTGGTTGACCGGAATAGCTCAAAAAGATCATGCGTTTAATTTGAAAATTAAAAAGCGTGACATAGTGAAGACGGGATCATTTTTGGGACTAGAACGCGGTAAATATTTCACGTTGAACTTTGGCGTTGAGCGGCAATGGCAAACTGTCAAATTGGTCAAACCTAGAACGAGTGCACTGAACCTTCAGTTTGATTACAATTTGATTCAAAATACCATTGGTTTACAAACGGGCATTTGGTCCAAAACAGGTCGTATGAACATTACCTATGGCGCACGTTTGTTTTGGCGCACTGATTTTTCGGAGAATCAACAAATAGGTTTTGCCCCGAATGTTGGTTATAAATTAGCCCAAGCACATTTTCAACTCGGAGTAAATATTGCGCGCTCGCCCAATTTTGATTTTATTGGAAATGTATATTACGCATCCTTACGCTGGGTATTTGTGCAATCGAGGTCTGTAAAAAAAGGATAGAAATAGTTCCTGTATTTTCATTTAGTAGATTTTTTTTCAATTGCCTTCTTTTTTTTTTGATAATTCAATGGACGTATTTGAAGCTTAAAAGACAGTTTTTATTCATTTAACTGCTTATTATGTCAAAAAAAAATATCAAATGTGTTTTGTAATTATTATTTATTTTATACTTTTAGGGTCAATATGACACTAAGTTTAATTTATTAACTACAAAAAAAAACGATTATGAAGAAAATTTTTACTTTATGCTCAGCGGTAATTTTAGGCTTGACATCTTATGCTCAAGTAACAGTAATTTTTGCTGTAGATGTTAACGCGTACACAACTCCAATTGATCCAACAGGAATCAGAGTTGGTGGTAACTTTGCAGATCACGGTGCTATTGGTGTTGTGAACTGGTCTCCATCAGATCCAAGTTGTGCAATGGTTGACCAAGGAAACGGAATTTGGGCAACAGCAATCACATTTGCTTCAGCTAACATTGGTGAGACTTTATCATTCAAATTTGTAAATGGTAACTGGGGAACTAACGAAGGTTTAGCAGGTTCATTGATCGCAACAGACGGTTGTGGTGTTGATGATGGAAGTGGTAACATTAACAGACAATATGTAATTCCTTCAACTCCTGAAGTAGTTGCTAAAGTTTGGGAAGGTTGTACAGACTTCACATTTGCTAGCATTAACGAAGATTCATTTGGAAAATTAACAGTTTCTCCTAACCCTGCAACTGCTTCTACAGTATTTGCATTGGAAAACCAAGGTGAGGCTACAATCCAATTGACTGACTTAGCTGGTAAAATTGTATCTACAACTGTAGGTAATGGTTCAATCGAAGTAAATACTTCAGATTTGAATGCTGGAACTTACATTTACACAGTAAAAGTTGGTGATTCAGTAAAAACTGGAAAAATTACAAAAAACTAAGAGAAACTTTCTCTGATAGAAAGCCTAGACATTGTCTAGGCTTTTTTTTGAGTTATACTATTGAACAGTGTCACATTCAATTAACTTTAGAACATGAAAAACAGTTTATTTGCATTGCTAACAGCAGTGATTTCAATTACCTCATTTGGTCAGATACTAAGTGTGTCTCCAGCCTTCCCTACAATCAATGATGTTGTTACTATCGTTTATGATGCAACAGAAGGAAATGGAGCACTTACAGGCGTTTCTCCAGTATATGCGCATACGGGTGTCATTACCGGAACAAATTTGAGTGCTTGGCAATACGTACAAGGTAATTGGGGAACAGCTGACGCAGCTGTTTTGATGACTAGTCTTGGAAATAATTTGTTTCAATTCACCATAGATATCGATCAATTTTATGGATTTCCAGTAGGAACAAACATTAACTATTTATCCTTTGTTTTTAGAAATGCATCTGGAACAATCGTTGGTCGAAGTGCTTCAGGAGCCGATATTTTTTACCCTGTTTATCCGGTTAATTCAGGACTATTAGCAAAAATATTTAATCCTGAAACGACAACTGCGCTTGATGTGAACATGCAATTACCCATAATGGGAAAAGCGAATCAAGCAAGCACTTTGACCTTGAAAGATAATGGCGTGATACTTGCTTCTCAAACGAATGCCATTCAATTAAATCATACCTTAACTGCTACAACTGTAGGGAATCATTTATTAGAGTTTGTTGCAACTAATGGAACAGCAACCGTAATTGACTCTGCTTATTACATTGTCAATCCACCAATCAACTATCAAAATCCACCTGTTGGGATGAAAAATGGATTAAATGTGTTATCGGATTCATCTGTTTTAATTCAATTGTATGCTCCTGAAAAAAATCATGTTTACCTCATAGGTGACTTTACAAACTGGCAACCACAGACCAATTATCACATGAATTGTTCGACAGATTCGACAACATGGTGGAAATTAGTTTCTGGATTAACAGCGAACCAATTTTATGGTTACCAATTTTTAATTGATAATAATTTAAAATTAGCCGATCCATTAAGTACTTTAATTGCTGACCCAAATAACGACAATGCAATTGATACCAATACATATCCCAATCGCTATGTTTATCCCACTAATTTAACGAATGGATTCATTTCCTTATTCAAAGTAGGAGAAACACCTTTCAATTGGCAAAATGATAATTTTCAACGTCCACCTAAAAAGGAATTGATGATTTATGAATTATTAGTGCGTGATTTCATAGCTAAGCACAATTACCAAACGCTAATAGATACCTTAGATTACTTGGATAGCCTTGGAATTAATGCGATTGAATTAATGCCGATTAGTGAATTTGAAAACAACGAAAGTTGGGGATACAACCCAAGTTTTCACATGGCTTTGGATAAATATTATGGAACTCCAGAAAAATTTAAAAGTTTTGTTGATGCTTGCCATAGTAGAGGTATCGCTGTGATTATGGATATTGCTTTGAACCATGCATTTGGTCAAAACCCGATGGTTAACATGTATTGGGATGCGGCAAATAATAGGACTGCACCAAATAATCCTTGGTTCAATGTTACTTGTCCACACACGCCATATTGTTGGGGTTATGATTTGAATCACGAAGCACAAGCTACAAAAAATTACATAGATCGTGTTAATTTACATTGGTTAGATGAGTTCCATATTGACGGCTTTCGTTTTGATTACACTAAAGGATTTGTCAATAGTGCTGCAGGATTTAGTCAAACGCGTATCAATATTTTGAAAAGAATGGCAGATACTATTTGGGCTATTCATCCAAACACTTATGTCATTTTGGAACATTGGGCGGACAACAGTGAAGAAATACAGCTGTCTAATTATGGAATGATGCTTTGGGGTAATGTTGCCTATGACTACAGAAATGCCGTGAAAGGAAATGCTTCGAATGTTTCTAGTGGAATTTACACCAACCGTTCTTGGACACAACCCAATTTGATAACGTTTTTAGAAAGTCACGACGAAGAGCGCATCATGTACGACGCCATCACAAATGGTAGTTCTGTGAATCCTGCTCATAATGTCAAATCTTCTTACATCGCTTTAGCTCGATCAGAAGCAGCAGCAGTTTTAATGCTCACAACTCCTGGTCCGAAAATGATATGGCAATTTGCCGAATTGGGTTACGATGTTTCCATTGATTATGGTTGTCGTATTTGTAATAAACCAATCCGTTGGAATTATTTGGATCAGAGTAATCGAAAACGTTTGTTTGATGTGTACAAAGCAACCATGTATTTGCGCCAAAATTATCCGACATTCCAGTCGTTGACTTTTACCTATGCACTTGCAGGAACAATGAAACGCATAGTATTTACAGATCCAGCAATGGATGCTGTTGTAATGGCTAATTTTAGTGTGCAAGTAACGAGTACAAATGGAAGTTTCACATCAACTGGTTGGTGGTACGAATATTTTACTGGCGATAGTATCAACGTTACTTCTACAACGATGTCAATGACTTTTCAACCTGGAGAATACCGAATCTATACACAACAACGGATAGCAAAACCAACTATTTTACCGATATTAGGGTTAACTGATTTCGCTTATGAATTCACAGATGTTGCTGTCGTGCCAAATCCATTTAATAATGAATTGGAAATTGCTTTTGAAGCACAAAACAATGAACCTTGTGCGCTTCAGATCATTGACTTAACAGGAAAAGTAGTTTATACTTCTCAACTGAATAGTGATGGATCAGGAAATTATTATGATGTGTTATCGCTTGGTCATTTAGAAGTTGGCACTTATTTCTTACGATTAAGAAATGGAGAAAGTGTACAACAACAGAAAATAATAAAAATGTAATTTCTTATAGTTCACAAAACAAAAAAAGCACTCGTTCGAGTGCTTTTTTTGTATGCTTTAGTTGTTATTATTATCTTGTTATGGCAACTGATTTTCCTTGTGCAAGTGAAATCTCGTTCCCGTAAACTGTTGCGGAAACATGTTCACTTCCATTATTCGTTATGGAAACTTGTTGCGCATCACATTTTATATCGAGGGAGTTGCCTTTGAAGTAGATTTTAAATGCATAACCATTCCATTGTTTTGGTAATGTTGGATTGATTGCCAAACCTGCTTCTGTTACGCGAACACCTGCCATACCTTCAACAATACTCATCCACGTTCCAGCCATACTAGTTATGTGCAGTCCTTCGTGAACTTCACGGTTGTAATCATCTAAGTCTAAACGAGATGTTCTTAAGTACATTTCGTATGCTTTATCAGCATCACCAATTTTTGCAGCTAGAATTGCGTGAACACAAGGCGAAAGGGATGATTCGTGAACCGTTTTTGGTTCATAATAATAAAAATTATCTTTGATTACCTCATCACTAAAATGGTCTTCAAACAAATAAACGCCTTGTAGCACGTCTGCTTGTTTAATAAATACAGAACGCAAGATTCTATCCCACGACCAATGTTGATTGATTGGACGCTCTGAATCAGGTAAATCGGTTGCATTTAACAACTCTTTGTCTGTAAAGCCATCTTGTTGTAAGAAAATATTGGTGTTTTCTAAATGTGGGAAGTATACATTCGCTGCAATTTTTTCCATTGCTTCTTTTTCGCCTGAACGCAATAGCACAGCATCGTTTTTGAATCGCTCTTCCACTTCCAACGAAAATTGGATACACCAACGAGCAATATAATTGGTATACCAATTGTTATTGACATTGTTTTCGTACTCATTTGGCCCAGTTACACCCAACATTACATATTGTTGCTTCTCGTTCGACCAATTGAATCGTTGTGCCCAAAAACGAGCAATACCTAACAACACGTGTCGTCCAAATTCACGTACATATTCCCAATCGTCTGTGTGACGAACGTAATTGTACACCGCGAAGGCAATTGCTCCATTTCGGTGAATTTCTTCAAACGTGATTTCCCATTCGTTGTGACACTCTTCTCCGTTCATGGTCACCATCGGATACAAGGCTGCGCCGTTTTTGAAACCTAATTTTTGCGCATTTTCAATTGCTTTGTCCAATTGGTTGAAACGGTATTTCAGCAATTGTCTGGAGATCTCTTGCGGAGCAGTTTTTAAGTAAAACGGAATACAATATGCTTCCGTATCCCAATATGTTGCACCGCCGTATTTTTCACCGGTAAACCCTTTTGGTCCGATGTTTAGTTTTGCACTTTTACCTGTATAGGTTTGGTACAAGTGATAAATATTGAAACGAATGGCTTGTTGCGCTGATTTATCGCCTTCAATTTTCACATCTGCATTGACCCAAATGGCAGCCCAAGCAGCTTTGTGTTCGTTGTAAATTGCATCAAAACCACGCTGATAAGCTTCAGTAACAGTATTGATTGCTGCGGCAACTGTATTGAATTCGGAGTGATTGATAGTTGACGTAACAGAGACATATTTTTTCAAGGTGTATTTTTTTCCTTGACTTAAAAAATGCTCAAAGTGGTTGTCAACATATAATTCCTCTTGGCGCACATTAGGGTGAATGTCTAATAAGTTATCCTCTTCCCAAAATGAAAAACGCATCGCGGTAGCGACCAAGAAATTTGTTTTTTTCGTACGACAACTGATGACTCCTTTTTTAGGACCTACACGTTCTGTGTCAGGTGTCCAGAAAAACTCATCGTAGTTCGCATCTGAATTTGTTACATTTCCATCCAAATAAGGAGTGAAATGAACATTTCCAGAAAAATTGAGTGGCGTAATGGAATAAGAAATCGCAGCTAATTCTTCGTTGTGCATGGAGCAAAAACGAATCGATTCAACTTCTATTTCTTTGTTGTTTGGTAATACGCATCGAAATCTTCTTGTCAATGTACCAGTGAACATATCCAATTCACGGTAAAAAGATTTGATTTGTGCAGTTGCTAAATCGAGTGGGGTATGATCGATTTCAATTGAAATTCCGATCCAGTTACTTGCATTCAATACTTTTGCAAAGTATTCTGGGTAACCATTTTTCCACCAGCCAACTCTTGTTTTGTCGGGATAATAAACTCCACCTACATAACTACCTTGTAATGTTTTTCCGGAATATTTTTCTTCGAAGTTGGCACGTTGTCCAAAACTTCCATTTCCGATTGAAAATATACTTTCTGCTTGTTCTTGCTTGCTTGCATCAAACTTACTTTCGATGATTTTCCATTCATCAATTTCAAACAAGTTATTCATTTTTTAAAATTTAAATTCTGTTAAATCAGTTAAATAGGCATCGCCTAATGCTTCAATTTCTTTGTTTCCAACAGCGACAGCATAGAATCCACCAGCTTTTGCAGCTTGTATTCCGCTCGATGCATCTTCAAATACAATACATTCTTCTGGTAAAACTCCAAGCGCTGCTGCACCTTTCAAAAACACTTCCGGATGAGGTTTCGGATAATCAACCATTGTTCCGTCAACGATAATTTTGAAGTATGACGTAATTCCTAATAAATCCAAAATAAAAGGGGCGTTTTTGCTCGATGAGCCAACTCCCAAAAGGATTTCTCTTTTTGTAGCTTCTTCCAATAATGCCAATACACCTGGAAGTAAATCTGCTTTTGAAAGCGTTTGTATTGATTGCAAATAAAATTCGTTTTTTGTTTGAAGCAATGCATCAAAGTAATCTTGATCAATCGTTTTATTGGCTAATGCCAAGATAGCTTTCAATGAATCGACACGACTTAAGCCTTTTAATTGCTCGTTTTCTTTGTGTCCAAAGTCAATTCCTAATTCATCTGCAGTGCGTTTCCAAGCTACGTAATGATTTTGTTCTGTACTGACGATAACACCGTCAAGGTCAAATAATAATCCTTTAATTGTCATTTTACTGTTTCTTCTTTTAATCGTAACGTAAGTATTCCAGCAAGAATCAACAAACATCCACCGATTGTTACTGCCATGATACGAGAATCGCCTAAATAAGTGTGCATGATTTTACCAAAAAACAACGAAGCGATGATTTCTGGAATAACTATAAAGAAATTAAACAAGCCCATATAAACACCAATTTTATTTGACGGCAAACAATCGCTCAACATCGCATAAGGCATTGATAAAATACTACTCCAAGCGATACCAACCATTGCCATGATCACTAATAACATGAATTTATCATCAGCACCACCAACAAAATTGATTCCGATCAAACCAATTCCACCAATAAGTAAACTCATAAAGTGTGTGTGTTTTTTGCCAATTTTACCTGCAATAAATGGCAAACACAAGGCAAAAAGTAAGGTCACAATATTTTCTACAGAATAACTCAAACCTGCATAATTTTGACCTTCAGCATAAAGTGCATCACCAGTTTTTCCCTTGAAAATTTCAGCAGCAACAGTCGGCGTGTAATAAAACCACATTAGAAATAAACCTGGCCAAGTAACAAACTGAATCAACGCCAATTGTTTCATTTTCTTCGGCATATTTTTGATCGCATCTTTTATTTCGTTGAACCCGTTTTTGAAACTACGCTTGTTTTCTTTTAGGTGTTGTAAGTCTTCTTCAGTAGGTGGATATTCTTTTGTCGTAAAAACGGTATACAATACTGCTAAAAGAAAAGCAATCGCTCCAATGTAAAAACTCCATTTCACATTATCAGCTATGGTACCTTTAGCTGCAGTAGAACTTACATGAAACCAATTGGTAAAAATCCAAGGTAGCGCACTTGCAACTGTTGCACCAATTCCGATAAAGAAACTTTGCATACTGAATCCAAACGTACGTTGTTTTGCAGGTAATTTATCTGCAACAAACGCTCGAAATGGTTCCATTGAAATATTAATCGAGGAGTCCAAAATCCAAAGTACACCAGCCGCCATCCACAACGAACCAACATTTGGCATGATGAACAAACACAACGAACTTAAGATGGCGCCTATTAAGAAATAAGGTCTTCTTCTTCCTAAAATCGGATGCCATGTTCTGTCACTTAAATAACCAATAATTGGTTGAACAATTAATCCAGTTAATGGAGCAGCAAGCCATAACAAAGGAATTTCATCTGGTTTGGCATCTAAGCTTTCATAGATTGAACTCATGTTTGCCATTTGGAGTCCCCATCCGAATTGAATTCCCAAGAATCCAAAACTCATGTTCCAAATTTGCCAAAAGGATAGTTGTTTTTTTTCCATAGTAGCGGGTTTAATCGTTTAAGCGCAGTTTACTTTGAATATACTTGGTATCCCCAAGCAGGCAATTCCATCGTCCCTTTGTTTTTTAACTTTCCTTTTTTACCAGAAAATAAATTCGTGTACTTTCCGCAAATTTTAGCTGAATTGTACGTGAAAACTTGTTCTTTGTTGGATAAATTAATGAATACAACAACTTGATTTTTACCTTTAGTGCGCGTGTATGCGATGAATTCTTTGTTTTCAGGGGTTGTTAAAAACGTCAAATCGCCACCCGCCATTCCATTCCAAAGTGCAGGATTTGTTTTGTGTAAACCAAGTAATTTTGTATAAAAACCAACCATGTCCATTTTAGACCAATCGATGGTGTCTTTTTCAAAAAAGCGCAAACGTTTGTCTAACGAAGTTTCTTGACCGTTGTAAACCAAAGGCATACCATTAATTGTTCCAGCTAAAACAGCGAAAGCAAAACGACCTTCGCCCATGCGTTCCATTTCAGTTCCGTTCCATGAATTTTCATCGTGGTTGGATGTAAATTGCATGCGGTAAGCATTGGCAGGGAAGTTTTTATTTTCTTTTTCAAAATACGTAAAAATGTCAGCTGCAGATTTTTCGCCTTTTGCAATTTTGTTCATGATGCTGTGAAATTCCCAGCCATACGACATGTTGAAACATACTTGGTGGTGCGCAGGATTTTCTGCCTCTGCAAGCATGAAGACATTTTTCACTTTATCTAATTCGATACGTGCTTCTTTCCAGAAATCTACTGGAACCCAGTCAGCAACATCACAACGGAATCCATCGATATCAAAGTCAGTTAACCAGTATTTCATTGCGCCAATCATTGCTGCACGCATATCTTTTGAATCGTAATTTAAATCAGCGACATCCCACCAATCTGTTCCGATAGTTGGTTGCAAATTGCCAGTTGAATCAAGTGTGTACCAATCTTTGTGCCCTTGATCCACCCAAACAGCATCAGGAGAAGTATGATTTGGAACCCAATCAATGATAATTTTCATATCTAATTGATGAACTGCTTCGACCAAACTCTTGAAATCGTCTTTTGTACCATATTCAGGATTGACTGCTTTGTAGTCTCTCACTGCATAATAACTTCCCAACGAACCTTTTCTGTTTTTCATCCCAATTGGATGAATAGGCATTAACCATAGAATTTCTACTCCCATAGCTTTCAGTCGGGGTAATTCTTTTTGAAATGCTGCAAACGTTCCTTCTTTCGAAAATTGACGAATATTTACTTCGTAAATTGTTGCATCTGTTGACCATTCTGGAGTTGGTACATTTGTTACAGGTCTTTCTGTTGATTTTTGTGCAAATGTCCCTAATGTCCAAGCTAGCAAAGCTGACAATAAAATACCTTTTTTCATCGTAATGGGTTTTTAGTTTTTTTAGTTTAGTTTTTAACCAATAATTTTTGGTGATAAGCAATCAATCCATCAATTGGTTTTTGGATAATATTCCCAAGCTCCACATTATTTACGCCACAAGCTTTTTCAAGTTGTTTTCTAAATAAATATGCTATTGAACCGATAAAATGCACAGGAACAACACGGTGGTTATCGTAACATTTCACGTGAATTTCAATAAAATGAACAAATCCTTTGAAAATCATTTCTTCAATATATGGGTCGTTTGCATGTTTGATAATGAACTTCATCATTGATGCAAGATACACATTTGCATTGGGTTGTTTGTACACATGATCAACAATTTGATCTTTATCCAATCCCGTTTCATTGAAAAATGATTGGTGAATGTGTTCCGGTAAGCGTTTGTACAAATAATTTGCGAGCAATTGTTTTCCGAAGTATGATCCACTTCCTTCATCGCCCAAAATGTATCCCAAAGCAGGAATAACTTCACTTACAACATTTCCATCAAAATAACACGAGTTGGAACCTGTTCCAATAATACATGAAATTGCCGGTATTCCGGTATATGTTGCATAGGCACATGCAGTCAAATCATGACCAACATGTACTTCAGCATTGGGAAATGCGCGTTGTAAACCACGTTCAATTATGCTGTTTAAATGTGGAGCAGAGCAACCAGCACCATAAAAATATAATTCTGTAATTTTTTCTGAAAAATGAAATAAATCAGAATTTGATTGGATAGCATTGAAAACAGTATCTTCATCATGAAAATAAGGATTCAAGCCCATTGTATTAAAGTTCAGGTTTTCTTGGTCTTGCACCAATACCCAATCGCTCTTTGTAGAGCCGCTGTCAACAACTAAAAGCATAGTAAAAAAACATCAATTTATAGCTATGTGTCAAAAGTACACTTTGCGAATATAGGAAAATCTTTTTTATCTTTGAAAATGCAACAGAAAAATAAGCACGAGTTAAATCCACGTGTTTCTGCCGACATAGTAATTTTTGGCTTTGATTTCAACCAGTTGAAGGTCTTGTTAATTGAACGAGAAAACCTGGATGCAACGGAAGGAATGAGTCAAGCTTTACCAGGGGATTTAATTTACGAAAACGAAGATTTGTACATGGCAGCAAGCCGAATTCTGAACGAATTAACAGGCTTGAATAATATTTATTTGGAACAAGTTGGAGCCTTTGGCGACCCTAATCGTCTGAATAAAGAGCAAGATAAATTGTGGTTAAAATCCGTCAGACAACAACCTGATGAACGCGTAATTACAGTTGCCTATTACTCATTGGTTAATTTAAATGATTACGTTCCGCAAGCTTCTTCCTTTGCTAAATCAACGTCTTGGATTCCGTTAAATGAAATTGCTGAATTAGCCTTCGACCACAGTAAAATATTGAGTAAAGCCCTTCAGAAATTGAAGGATAAAATCATGATGCAACCGATCGGATTTAATTTGTTGCCTGAAAAATTCACCTTTTCTCAATTACACAAATTGTATGAATCAATTCTTGGTCGTGAGTTAGACAAACGCAATTTCAGAAGAAAAATGTTGAAATTAAAATTGGTTGAAAGTTTGGATGAAAAGCAAGAAGGTGTTCCGCATAAACCCTCTCGTTATTTTAAATTCAACGAAGAAAATTACAACCGATTAATTGAAAACGGGTACGATAATTTTGGTTTTTAAGCCTGTATTTCAATACTTAACATAAATTTTCTTTTTAGTTAGTGTAAAAATGACATAAAGATTGTATATTTGAATCTATAAATGACCAAAATGAGTACAATCAATACACATCAACAGCAAAAAAGCCCCTTGGCAATTACGCCTTTTAACATCATCGTTTTTGGTGGTGATGGCGATTTAGCTGTTCGAAAAATATATCCAGCTCTTTTCCATCGTTTTGTGGACAATCAGTTAGATGTACCTTTTCAGATTTTTGCCATCAATCGTTCGGAAGAAAAGCGCAAGCTGTTTTTTGATAAATTAAAATCGTTTTTAGTTGAATCAATCGATTATGAATTGGACAAGAAAATCTTGGCTTCGTTTTTAGAGAAGTTACAATTGATTACTATTCCAACTCATGATATTGCTGACTATGCGGAATTGAAGACTGCTTTAGATGCGCATCCAGATTACCAAAATATTTATTACTTATCGACACCATCAGATGCATTTGGTGAGATAAGCGATGCATTGAAACAATGTGGGTTGATTAACGAACATTCAAAAGTGGTACTTGAGAAACCATTAGGGAATTCGTTGGAATCATCGATTCGAATTAATTCAACAATCAGTTCATCTTTCAAGGAGAATCAAATTTACCGTATCGACCATTATTTAGGAAAAGAAACGGTTCAAAATTTAATGGTTCTTCGTTTTGCCAATCACTTATTCGAACAAGCTTGGAGTTCAGAACACATTGAATCTGTTCAGATTACTGTTGCTGAGAGTTTGGGAGTTGAGTCACGTGGCGATTACTACGATCAAAGCGGGGCTTTATTGGACATGGTTCAAAATCACTTGTTGCAATTACTTTGTTTGATTGCAATGGAACCACCAGCACAGTTAGAGGCTGATTTTGTTCGCAATGAAAAGCTGAAAGTATTAAAATCATTGCGTTTATTGACAGCTGAATCGGTACAAACAGATACTGTGAAAGGACAATATACACGCGGTAAAATGAAAGATGTTCAGGTAAATTCGTACTTGGAGGATATTCACAAATACGAATCACAAACAGATACTTTTGTTGCCATCAAAGCGTTTATTGATAATTGGCGTTGGAAAGGAACGCCGTTTTATTTGAGAACAGGTAAACGAATGACAAAGCGCTATTCAGAGATTGTCATCACGTTCAAAACGGTGAAACACAATTTGTTTTCAGATAATGGAGACATTCCAGGTAATAAATTAATCATGCGTTTGCAACCAGAGGAACGTATTGAATTGGTCCAAATGACAAAAGTTCCAGGTCCTGGTGGATACCGTTACAAGCCAATTTCATTGACATTGGATTACATGGATTCATTCCACGAGCGTTTCCCAGAAGCGTACGAACGTTTGATTATTGATGTTTTACGTGGAAACCAAACCTTGTTCATGCGCCAAGATGAATTGGAAGCAGCTTGGATTTGGATTGAATCGATTTTAGACGGCTGGAAAACAGCTGAAATGAAAAATATTTTATACGAAGCAGGTTCTTGGGGTCCAGGTGAACGCGTAATGGATCCAAAACACACTTGGTCAACATCTTTAAAATTCCCAGATGAAACAGTTTGATTCAAAACAGGAGTTAGAAAAGGAATTGGCAACTGCGATCGCTCATGAATTGAAAAAAGCAATCAAAGAATTTGGGAATGCACGCTTGCTACTTTCGGGCGGTTCGACACCTGCAAATCTTTACAACTTGCTTTCAGGAGCTCAAATTGATTGGTCAAACGTACTTGTTGGATTAGTAGATGAACGATTTGTTCCAATCTCACATCCAGGAAGTAATGAGGCATTATTGATTAAAACCATCCAACAAAACGAAGCACGCGATGTACGTATTGTCAGTATGGTAGCTGATGCTTCCAATGAAGCAGCAAATCTAGTTCAAGTAAACAAAGCTTACCAACCATTTATCGAACGTACAGACGTTGTGGTACTTGGAATGGGAGAGGATGGTCATACAGCATCACTTTTTCCAGGAGACGAACAATCAGAAGCGTTGTTAAACGGAACGGCTAACGGAATTTTTTCAACGATTGCTCCAGTTGACCCAACCAATCGGATTACGTGTTCCAAAGAACTATTATTAAACGCACCAGCATTATTTTTAATGATCGTTGGTGAAAATAAATTAACTGTTTACAACAAGGCAGCAGCGAATAAATACCCGATTTCGTATTTTCAGTCAAACCTTGCTGTTTATTATGCAATAAAATGATGAATCAAGTTATTTCTGCTGTTACAGCACGTATTGTTGAAAGAAGTCAAACAACACGTGCCGCATATTTGGAGCAAATGAACACGCAGTTTCAAACAGTTGCTGTTCGCAGTGGCCTACATTGTGGTAATTTAGCACATGCGTTTGCTGGTTGTGGAGCTCATGATAAAGCACAACTTGCAGCTGATGTGCAACCTAATTTAGGAATTGTTACTGCATACAACGATATGCTTTCGGCGCATAAACCGTACGAAAATTATCCCCAAGCAATTCGTGCATATGCAAATAAATACAATGCAGTTGCGCAAGTAGCAGGAGGAGTTCCAGCGATGTGTGATGGCGTGACCCAAGGTCAAACCGGAATGGAATTGTCGTTGTTTAGCCGAGATGTAATTGCGCTTTCATCGGCAATTGCCCTTTCACACAACATGTTTGATGGCGTTCTTAATTTAGGGATTTGCGATAAAATAGTTCCCGGATTAATGATTGGTTCGTTACGATTTGGTCATTTGCCAACGGTATTTATGCCAGGTGGACCAATGGAAACTGGAATAAGCAACGAAGAGAAGGCAAAAATCAGACAAGATTATGCCGAAGGTAAAATTGACCGTGCAGCCTTGCTAAAAGGGGAGTCGGATTCGTATCATTCTCCTGGAACGTGTACGTTTTATGGAACAGCAAATAGCAATCAAATGCTCATGGAAATCATGGGCTTGCAATTGCCAGGTTCAAGTTTTGTTAATCCAGGGACACCTTTGCGTGAAGCCTTGAACGAAGCAGCTGTAAAAACGGTTGTTGATTTGATTCATGCAAAATCGTTTGAAAGCTCTTTAGCAAGTATTGTTTCCGAAAAAACGGTTGTCAATGCGATAATTGGCTTATTAGCTACAGGTGGTTCAACAAATCATACGATACACATTATAGCGATTGCTCGAGCTGCTGGAATCATTATTAATTGGGAAGATTTTTCTGATTTATCGAAAGTCATTCCTTCGTTGACAAAAGTATATCCAAATGGTGCTGCAGATGTGAATCATTTCCATGCATCAGGAGGAATGGGCTTTATCATTCGTACCTTGTTAGAAAATGGTTTGTTGCATCAAGATGTATACACTATTCTTGGTTTTGGTCTTGAGAAATACAAGCAAGAACCTAAATTAATCAATGGACAATTGACATGGGTTGAAGGTGCAACAGCATCATTGAACGAATCAATTATACGCAGTGTTGCAAATCCATTTAGTCCAGAAGGTGGGATAAAAATGATGAAAGGAAATATAGGTCGTTCGGTGATCAAAACATCTGCTGTTGCGCCTGAGCATTTGGTTGTTGAAGCCCCAGCTATTGTTTTTGATGAGCAAGAAGATTTGATAAAAGCATTTAAAAATGGTGAATTGGACAAGGATTTTATTGCGGTAATTCCTTTTCAAGGACCTAAACAAAATGGGATGCCTGAATTACATCAATTAACGCCGACTTTGACGATTTTGCAAAAGAGAGGTTTCAAAGTTGCATTAATTACTGATGGGCGTATGTCTGGTGCATCTGGTAAAGTTCCAGCTGCCATTCACATGGTTCCTGAAGCGCGCGATGGCGGATTAATTGGAAAGATACAAACAGGTGATGTTATTCGTTTTGACGCAGTGCATGGAACACTTGACTGTGTTACTGAAGGAGTTGAATCTAGATCATTACGCACAAAAGATAACCATGCCTTAGGAATGGGAAGAGAATTGTTTATCAACATGAGAAACACTGTGTCTTCAAGCGAAGAAGGAGCAAGTTTTTTAAACTAATAATGATTTAAAATGAATCAGAATAATATTGCAGAAGTATTGAGTCAACATCCAGTTATTCCTGTTGTTACCATTAATAATGAAGCTGAAATTCCAGCAATTGTTTCAACACTTAAAGCAAATAATATTTTTTGTATAGAGATAACGTTGCGAACAGCTTATGCGCTAGAAGCTATTGCTTATTTTAAAGCGCATTATGCTGACGAATTTACAGTTGGAGTAGGAACAGTTGTTCGACCTGACCAAGTTCATGCAGTAGCGCAATTAGGCGTTGATTTTATTGTTAGTCCAGGCATTAATAATGGGCTGGGAATTGTATTAGAACAATCTGGAGTAGCTTTTATTCCTGGAGTAGCAACTCCAAGTGATATTTTAATTGGTTTGCAACGCGGTTGGGATGTGTTTAAATTCTTCCCGGCTAATTTATTCGGAGGATTGCCGGCATTGAAAGCTTACGGTCAGGTATTTCCTGATGTTCGTTTTTGTCCAACAGGTGGTATAACAGCAGCAACCAAAGCAGATTATTTATCCCTTAACAATGTAATTTCTGTAGGTGGATCTTGGATGATGCACTAAGCCAAATTTAAAAACTAGTGATAAAAAAATGGGCTTCTAAATTTTAGAAGCCCATTTTTTATGAATTTGTTATTGGTTAATTGTAACCAATGTTTTGACTTAAATTCGTGTTCAAGGCTAAATCAGCATTTGGAATTGGATACAAATTTAAGTAATCTGCAACACCTGTTCCTAATACATCATCACCACCTTTGAATGCCCATAAGTAAGACCCTGATGTAAATAATCCGAAACGAATTAAATCTGTTCTTCTTGTACATTCCCAGTGTAATTCGCGTGAACGCTCATCCAAAATGATAGGTAATGTCAACGAACCAAAATTATGTGAAGTATTTCCATAAGCACGTTGTCTTAGGTCGTTTACTAAAGATAAAGCTAGACCACTGTTTCCATTACCACCTCTAAGTGTTGCTTCAGCATACATCAAGTATACATCAGCTAAGCGGAACATTGGGAAATCCGTATCTGTATATGGTGAAAGCGCGTTGTTAGATGCTAAACTACCATCAGTATTGATGTTTTGAAATTTAGGTAATGCATATCCATCTGTGAATTCGTTCCAACTAGCCATCTCTTTTGATTGACCATTTGTGTAAAATTGGTAGCGAGAATCTGCGATTGAATCGGTAAATTTATTCACTAATTCAGGACGAGCTCTTAAACCTCCCCATCCACCGTTTACTCCGTAGTCTTCTTTCACCATCGTTCCACCAATAGAAGCACAAACTAAGAAAGTTGTTCCTCCCCAAGATTGGATGTATTGTCCATCATTTACAACAGGGAAAATGATTTCAGAAGATGTTTGGTTGTCTGCGCGGAAATTTTTCACGTAGTTACTTTCCAATTGGAAACCATTTGCAGGAGTCATGATTTTATCGCAGTAAGTAACACACTCATCGTATTTCGTTACACCGGTATAAACTCCTGCATTTAAGTACATTTTAGCTAGTACAAATTGAGCAGCAGCTTTGCTCGCTCTACCATAAGGAACAACTGTAGGGTCAAGTAATTTGTTCTCTACATCTTTCAATTCTGATTCAATGTAGTTAAACAATTCAGCACGAGTAATTCGGTCTGGCATGTATGAACCTGGTTTGTCATTTTCATCTACAAATGGAACGTTTCCGTACAAATCCATTGCGTGGTAATAACTCAATGCACGTAAGTAACGTATTTCTGCTTGGTAAGTTCTGATTTTAGTTTTTTCAGCGTCAGAGAAACCACGAGCTGACATTTTTTCTTCAGATGTTTCACGAACGAATTCGTTACACAAAGCAATTTGGAAATAAATACGGTTGTACATCATTTTGATGAATGTATTATCAGCAGACCATTTCATTTTATCCAAATCTTCAACACCTACATCAGACCATCCACAAATAACTTCATCAGTTGGGAATTCTTGTAAGTAAAACAATGCACGAATGTATTGAGCAAATCCTTCATCTGGTGTGATAATGTCAGCGCTTCCAGCTGGACCATTTTGTCCTGTTACAGACAAACCTCCATACATTTTTGCGATAATGTTTTCATAATTGTTGATATCGCCATATACAGCCTCTGTTGTTAAGCCATATTTTGGTTGTAAATTCAATTGCTTTTTACATGAAACAGCAGTAATCAATGTAACAGCAAAAAATAATAAACCTGTAATTTTAATCGTTTTCATAGTTCTAATGATTAAAAGTTAAATGTGAAATTCAATGAATACATGCGTGGACGTGGGTACGAGTTATTATCGATACCACCTCCAATTTCTGGATCTAATCCTTTGTATTTTGTAATGACAAACACATTAGAAACAGTCAATGCAACACTCATTTTGTCAAATTTACGACCTACATTAAAGTAATCCATTCGTAAGAAATTAGCTTTCTCTAAATAATGATCACTCAACAATTGACGCTCGTTGTTTTTTTGAACTTGATCGTCATAATATAAGTTAGAGATATTATTCAAGAATCCTAAAGTTGTACCACTAATAGCAGCTTGATAAGTCGCATTATTTGAACGGATATTGTTGTAGATTGTACCACCTAATTCACTTCTCATTGATAAACCAGCGAACCAATTTTTATATGTGAAATTGAATGACAATCCAAGGAATACTTTTGGAGCAGCTTGTCTCGTAATATAACGGTCATCAATATTGATTTTTCCATCATGGTTTCTATCAACAAATGCGTTAATATCTTTCCATTTGTCAGCAGTTGTAATCTGACCATCTCCGTTAATATCGATTGTTGCTTGTTGTCCTTCTTGGATCATATTGCCATTTGCGTCATATTGTTGTTCGTATACAAAGTATGAGAATGTAGGCATTCCTACTTGGTGAATTTGAATCGTATTTGCAATACCACTAATACCACCAACTAAAAGACCTGGTGATTTAGGATCGTTAATTTGAGCTAATTTAGTTACTTCATTTTTATTGAAAGTTGCATTTGCCATCATGTCTAAACGCATGTCTTTTTTTGCAATCAAACCAAAATTTGTCATTATCTCAATACCAGTGTTTTTCATTCCACCAACATTCGTTAAGATTGCGTTTGTAAAGTTAGTTCCTGCAGGAACATTTACAGTTGCTAATAAATCAGAAGTAGTTTTTTGATAAACGTCAATTGATCCACTGATGCGGTCATTTTTCAATCCGAAATCCAAACCGATATTGATTGATGAGGTAGATTCCCATTTTAAGTTTGCATCGTATCCATTTGGACGGAAAGTAGTGTAGTATTGACCACCAAACGCATATTGAGCTGTTGTTGATCCTTGGAAGTAATTCCCAATGTATGAGTAGTCACCAATTCCATCTTGTTGTCCAGTAACACCCCAACCTGCTCTTAATTTTAATAAATTAATCCATTTGATTTTTTTCATGAATTTCTCTTGAGAAATAACATAAGCAGCTGATGCTGACGGGAAGAATCCCCAACGCGTTTCTGGACTAAAACGTGATGAACCATCATAACGCAATGATGTATTGAATACATATTTGTCGTTGAAAGTATAAATACCACGTCCATAGAAAGACAACAACGAATTTTCAGTGTAAAAAGGATTTGCATTCGCTGGACTGATAATCGAGTCACGAGCTTCGTTGTAAGTAGGATTATTTGGACTTGACGTATTCCAGTTTTGGAAAGAGTACCCTCCTGTTAAGTCCAAAATGTGTTTTGCATTTTTACTTGTCTTGTTGTAATTCAAGTAAGCTTCAATTAAGTGGTTGTTTTTCTCTTGTCTGTATTCAGAATAACTTCCTCTTGAATAATAACCAGAAGCAGATGAAGCCAAGGTATTAACAGTTCCAGCTCCTGTTGCTTGGTCAATACCAACGTTTACAACAGCTTTTAATCCACTTACAAATGGGAATTTGTAAGTTAATTTAGCGTTTGCAATCAAACGGTGAACTTTGCTTACATCTTCACGTTGTTTGATCAAACCAAGTGGATTTCTTGGAGCCAATACATTTGGTTTCCCATTTTTAATCCATTCGTAATAGCCACCGAAAGCATCATTACCCGAATAAACAGGTTTTGTAGGGTCAAAGTATGCCGCACCTAAAGCTGCTCTGTTTGCAAAGTTATTTCTCGTTTCAACATAGCGCATATTCACTTCAGAAGTTAACGTGTTTTTCAAAAATGAAGGAGTTAAATTCATTGCAAATGATGTTCTATTAAAGTAGTCATCCAATAAAATTCCGTTTTCATTTCTGTTTCCAATTGAAATGCGGTAAGGCAATTTTTTTAATCCACCTGATACAGAAACATTGTTATCCATGGTGTATGCTGTACGAAACACTTCACGTTGCCAATCAGTGTTTGCAGTACCTAACATTCCTATTTGTGTAGCAGTTCCTTTAGAATTAATCAATGCTCTAAATTCGTCTCCCGTCATTACGTCTGCATATTTTGCAATCGTAGAAACAGAATGTTTCGATTCGAAACTTACTTTAAATTTATTTGCATCACCTCTTTTTGTTGTAATCAAGATCACACCATTTGCTGCACGCGATCCGTAAATTGCAGTTGCAGATGCATCTTTTAAAATTACGAAAGAAGCAATATCATTTGGATTGATTAATGCTAATGGATTGGAAGCTCCTGAGATACCACCATTGTCCAATGGAACACCGTCAACAACAATTAACGGGTCATTACTTGCATTAATTGACGTTCCACCACGCATACGAATTGTACTTCCTGATCCTGGTGCTCCATCGTTTGAAGTGATTTTAACTCCGGCAGATTTACCCATGATCAATTGTTCTGGAGTAGAAACAGATCCTTGAACAAAGTTCTTATCTGTGATAATAGTAGCAGCTCCAGTTAAATCTTTTGTACGTGTAGTACCATAACCAATTACAACTACTTCATCAATGCCAGATGACGCATCTTTTAATGTAACGTTTACAACTAAATCTTGTCCAGCTGCCAATGTTACGTCTCTTGTTTCTGATTTGTAACCATCATTGACAAAGCTAATAGTGTATTTACCTTCAGCTAAGCCTTTGATTTCATAAGCTCCTTTTTCATCTGTAGTAGCTCCTAATGATTTACCAACTAATGTAATTGTTGCTTGAAATAATCCGGCTCCATCAGAATCAGTTACTGTACCTCTGATTTTACCTGTTTGGGCAAATCCAAGGGGCGCTAGTAAGAGCATACCGAAAAGAGCTAGAAAAATTGATCTTCTGTTCGTTTTCATAAGTAATCTCAATTTAATTTAACTTTTCAATTCTTCAAATATATTTAACTTTTTTTAAATGTCAAATTGACACTAAGAAATAGTTACCAATTCATTTGAATTTTTTCTACCACTTTTGTTGTTTTTATCGTTATTTCCATTGTTTGACTGGATGAATGATATGTTTTGTCGACAATTTGAGCATTCTTCAGTTTACATTTTTTTGGTGATTTTTTCACTCCATGAACGATAATTGTGATGTTTTTTTCTTCAAATTGTGAATTAGCTCCTGTTTCACTTGTAAAGATAAGTGATAATTTTTTTCTTTTTGTTTGTTGTGATAAATGGAGTATGTTATATTTTCCTGTTGAATAAGCTGCAGGGGATTTACCGTCATCTTCGTACAAATCAAATGCACTACAACAAACTGATTCATCAAAATAATAGTGAACAATTAATGCATCTGTTCGTAACGATTCTGAATTTTGAATTTTAGTAGACATCGGTACAAAGGAACCTCCTTTGACAAAAGTTGGCAATTCATTCATGTTCAATGCAACTACTGATGAATCACCGCCTCTATAAGTAGCTGTCGAATAAAAGTCAAACCAAAGTGTATTCCCTGGAAAGCGAATAGTTTGTGTTTTTTTACCTTTTTCGAGAACAGGTGAAACTAAAAATGAGGGTCCCCAAAAATAGCTACTACAAGAAGTTAAAAATGCTTCTTTGTCATCTTCAAAAAACAAAGGACGCATCAACGGCATTCCTGTTTGTTGGTTCTCAAATGCAATGGAATAATTATAGGGAAGTAATTCGTAACGTAATTCAATTGCTTTTTTAATGATTCTTTTCGTTTCGGGTGTTTTATAAATAACTTCTGAAGCTACTTGTTCTTGGGAGTGTGGTCGGAAAATCGGTTGAAAAACACCATACTGTAACCAACGGATATATAATTCCTCGTCGTTATAATCGCCAGCAAATCCTCCTAAATCGGAGTGCATGTATGCCATTCCTTGCATTCCCATTTGCAAAGCAATTTCTGGTTGCACAGCTAATCCACCCCAAGAACGATTGACATCGCCTGACCAAGGAATCATTCCAAAACGTTGTGAACCGGAATAACCAGCACGCATCAGGATAAATGGTCGTTCTGTTGGGTATTCGTTGCTGTAACCCGTTTGAATCATGCGTGCCCAATCGTGCCCATAAATATTGTGGACTTTGTTCGCTTTTCCAACGGCATGTATCAAGTTCTCGGGATGAACTTCCGGTTCGCCTAAGTCGCCCCAAATTCCACTCATCCCCTGTTTTTTTAAGCCCTTATAAATTCCCCAAAACCAATCACGACTTGCAGGATTATAAACATCGATCAAGCCTGTATTACCAAAGTAAAAATCGTACGTAAACGGATTCCCCAATGCATCTTTTGCTAACAAAGATTTTGCTTCGTTCCAACGTTTGGAAGTGGTTAAAATAAATGGTTCTGTGATTAAAACTGTTTTGATACCCATGTTTGAAAAATCACGCATCATTTTTTCAGGTTCAGGAAACGAATCGCTGTAAAAAGCTAAATTTCCGAGTGTTCCTTGAATTTCTTTTCCAAACCAATACAAGTCAAGAATGACTGCGTCTAAAGGAATACTATCTTTTTTAAAGGTGTTGACAACATTTGTAACTTCGGACTGTGAATGGTAACCAAAACGACTGGCGAAATTTCCAAAAGCCCATCGCGGTGGAAGGGGTTGGGATCCTGTTAATGCAGTGTACGAAGCCAGCAATTGTGACCAATCTTCCCCCATGACAAGCTGAAAGCGAAGAGGTCCTCCAGTTGGTTCAAAGGAAATCGTATTGCTAGTTGTAGCTGCCAAATCAAGTGAACCTGTATAAGAATTGTCAAAATGCAGCAAGTATTTTTTTGAACTAATAACAAGTGGCATGCAGAAATTCATTTGTTCGGATCGGTACTCGTAACCGTAATGAGCTTTGTTATACAAAGCAAGTTTGTTTCCACGACGGTTCATTCCTAATGCACGCGCACCTCCTCCGTATAATTTTTCCGAATTATCAATTGTAATGTTCAAAGAGCGAGCTGTTTCTGTCTTGATTGCTTGTACATCGCTGATGATCAAATGACCTTGAAAATAATAATCGATTTTCAAAGGTGATTTCTGAATGATTATTTTTACGTCGTGATGCGTTAATTGAAGCGAATTTGTGTTTTCTTGCACTGTAAACGGCTGATTGTTCCGATCAAGAATAACCGCATGACTTGAACTATCAAGGGATTCATCAGTTGGTACAAATACGGTTTCTATAATGTTGGCTTTCAACGATGCAAAATGATACACACCTTGATCTGTTTTAATTGAAAATGCACGATCAGTTTTTTCAGATGAAATAACGTTGTTTTTACTCGATTGAGCCAATGAATATAACCCAATGAAAAGGAAAACAAGTGAGAGTTTCAAAGTTTGCATGATGTATTCGTTCGTTATTTTAATTCAAAAATAAATGCCGTTTTGGGCGCTATTTTCAATGTTTTTTCTGAGAAATTCAATCCAGCATTGGTGAATATTTCAATACCCGATTTATAATTCGTCAATACTTCATTGAAACGATTCAAATCAAGTGTTTGCTCCTGCAATGAATTGTTCATGACAACCATAACCGTTTGTTGTTCGTGAACCCTGAAATAAACATAAACATTGTTTTCAGGAACAAATTGAATTGTTTTTCCTTGGTGAACAGCTATGGCATTTTTCCGCCAATTGAATAATTTTTTTGTAAAATCTAAGTAATATTTTTCCTCGTTGTTGATTCCTTGACCGGTAAATACATTTTTTGTATCACCTTCCCATCCACCAGGGAAATCTTTACGGATATCTGCATCGCCTTTGTCTTTTTCACCTTTCATACCAACTTCGCTACCATAATAGATCTGAGGAATTCCTCTAACTGTTGCTATAAGCGTAAGACCCAAACGGTAATCGTTGATGGAAGGATAGATTTGATTGAAACGTCTGGTGTCGTGATTTTCCATAAAAACCAACATGTTTGATGCATCTGCATACAAGAAATCGTTGACAAAATTGTTGTATACCTTAATCATTCCTTGATCCCATGAAGGTTTTGTGTCGTTAAAAACAGATTGGAATGCATCGTGCAGTGTAAAGTCCATCACACCAGGTAAATAGGTGTTGTACGATTGAATCGCACTGATTGGACTGTTTTTTTGCCAATAGGAAATTTGTGCTTGACTTTGTAACCAAACTTCTCCTACCATATTAAATTTCGGGTATTCATCCGTAATTGCTTTTGTCCATTTTGCGATACCTTCTTTGTCGTTATAACTATAGGTATCGATTCGAAAACCATCTAAATTGGCTTCTTCAATCCACCAAAGGGCATTTTGAATCAAATAATTTAACAAAAGCGGATTGCTTTGATTCAAATCGGGCATTGATGGAACAAACCAACCATCAGCACAATAAGTTAAATCTCTTGTAGAATGGTTTTGATCCATTTGTGTGCTCATTCTGTAATTAGACTGGGCATAGCCTGGAAATTGGTGAATCCAATTGTATGTGGGTAAATCCTTCATCATCCAATGCATGTAACCGATGTGGTTCGGAACCATATCTTGAATGATTTTCAAGTCTTTTGCATGGGCTTCAGCAACAAGTTTTTTATATAATTCATTTGTTCCATAGCGCGGATCTACTTTGTACAAATCACTTTGACCATATGTATGATACGAATAGGTTGAATCGTTGTCTTCCAACATTGGAGTTGGCCAAATGGTAGTTGCTCCAATACTTTTTATATAATCAAGGTGATTGATCATTCCTTGAATATCACCGCCATGACGTCCGCCAGGTTTTGAACGATTTCCTTTTTCAAAAACACTTGGGTGTGAATCATTTGCAGGGTCACCATTAGCAAAACGATCGGGCATTAATAAATAAACGACATCTTGAGGACCAAAACTTTCTCTGTTTTTTGAACCGACATTTCGGTTTTTCAACTCGTAGTTGATTGATTTCACTACTTTCTTTCCAGCTTTTAGTTCAAAGGTGAACATGCCAGCTTTTTGATTACTCGTTTCAATTGTAACAAATAAGTAGTTTGGATTTTCTGTTTTGGTTACGCCAATAATTTTGAGTTGAGCGGAACTAATCTCATAGTTTGCAATTCCTTTTCCGTGCAATAAAATTTCAACATTTGCATGTTCCATTCCAATCCACCAATGTGGAGGTTCAACATGGTCAATAGTAACTTGTGCAGTTACACGAAGCGCAGAAATTAAAAGAAAAAAAGTAACTAATTGTTTCATGGTTTATTTATTTAATCTAATTGTATTGTTTTTTTACGATGACCAAATTGATCTTCAAGAATAATCAATTGTCCTTTTGTAGTGACAGAGATGGGTTGCCCTAAAAGATTATAAGCTTTCGTAGGTGTGCCAAATAGTTTGTTTTCTTCGATGCCCAAAGAACAAGGTATAATCGGATTTGTATACGTAGTTTGATTTCCTGCACTGATGGAACGGTTGTCAACAAAATCAGCAATTGAAGAACTAATGTGACTACCATATGCTTGGTAAATAGCATCTTGAAAGTCATTATTGCTAAAACCATAATCCAACCCTTTGTAATTGTCAGCCAAAGCAGCAGGTGTAATTAAGGTTTGTATTTGTTCAATTTGCGGAATTAATGTGTTATAATTATAAAAACTGTTAACAAAAGAATCAACGTAAAAAGTGAATCGTTCTTTGTAATATGGAACAGCCATAATTTTTGTATACAGCGGGCGATTTCCAGTTGACCAAGTGTAAATATTTCTGTTTGCCCAATTAATCGAAAACCAATCGACTCCAAAAGTGTTGTCCATATCGTATTCGATAAAAACAAATTTTCCATCAGATGGACGTTGGTATAAATAGAAATTATTTTGATTGTAACTATACCCATCCCAATGCCCCATTAACACTTCACATGCCAAGGTTTTTAAATACATGTCTACATCAAAAACCTCGTTAATTGCACAAGCAAAATTGGCAGATGAAGTGTTGTTTAAGACGTCAACAAAATGGATCAAACCAGTATAATCGTCAACTGCTTTATTAGTTTGTAATTCATACGTGTTTTTGTAGTTGTTTTTATTCGTTCCCAAATAAGTCAAATTTGAACCATAAAAACACTTGTAAAGATTTCCACTATCATCATTGATAAAACGTCGTTGTAAAAATTCTTCGTCGATATGTTCAACATTTATATAAAGTCCTTTGTATTCGTTATTGATGTATAATTTTACATAACTCGTGCGCGAACTTGGCACCCCAGCATTTCGTAAAACCATATTAGAAAGTTGGGTGCGCAAAATCGAAACATCATTGTGTTCGCCGTTCAAATTCAGTTTATCTAAATTTTTCCATTTTCTACCAGGTGAATAGGTGTTAAAAGATACTTTGAATGATTTTTTTGCTGCATTCCGCGAAGTGTTTCCACGAATACGAAACCCGACATTCTCTACGGTGTCGATTCCGTTGGATGATTCATAGATAAAACGAGCAGTGTATTCATAATCGGAACTACTATTTGCTGGATTTAATAATTGTGCAAGACTATCTGAAGGTAACGTTACCCGAACGGTTGCTACTTCATTTTGAAGAAAAGCTTGGTTATTTTGTGGGTGAACTAATTGAGAATAAGCGTCTTCAAAAATCGAAAAGCTTGCTAACATTAGTAAAAAAGGAAGAATAATTCCGCGCATAGAGTATTAGTTATTGTACGAATTTACAAAATACAATCATAGGTAAGTGTAATTTTGACAGTTATTCTTTTTTAAAGAACAAAGGTTCATTATAGTCAACTATTGGTTTCATTGTAAGATCTTCTGTAAGATTCTTTCTCAAAGAACATGAAAAATCTCGTTAACAAACAATATATTTGCGGAATAAGAGTTATTTTAACCTTACAAGAATACGTTCTTAATTGCATGAAAAACTGGTTTTTACTTTTAGCGATTTCAATTGTTTCACTTGTTTTTACAAGTTGTTCAACGGAACGCAATACCTTATTGAGTCGTACTTACCACAGTACAACGGCTCATTACAACGGTTATTTTAATGCCAATGATTTGTTACGTTCTTCGTTAACGCAATATCAGAATGGACTGAAAGAGAATTATTACACTATTTTACCTATTCGACCATTGCCAAATGAAGAAGAGGTAAAAGCGCTTTATACACCAATTGATACAGCAATTTCAAAATGCACGAAAGTCATTCAACGTCATGCGATGCCATCAATGGATAAGCCTTCGTTGAAAAAAGATGAACACAATACCTGGATAGATGAAAATTGGTTAACCATTGGAATTGCGAACTATTACCGAAGAAATTACGATGGCGCACTAAAGAATTTGGACTATGTAAAAAAGTTTTTCGCAACAGATAAAACAGCTTATATAGCCGAAATGTGGATTGCACGTGTACACATTCAGGAAGGTCGTTACACTGAGGCTATTCTTTGTTTGAATAGTTTGGACCTATCTGCAGAAGCGCTCAAACAAGCCGAAGAAACTCAAAAATCCGCAAAATCAATTAAAAAGAAACCGCTTGTTAAAAAAGGAAAAAAGCCAACAAAAGACGAAAAAACAATAGCTCCTTTCCCAAAAACCTTATTATTCGACTTGGCCTTAACAAAAGCAATGTTGGCCGAAAAAAAGAATGATCAAGAGGGCATGATAAAGGCTTTGTCAGAAACAGTGAAATATGCAAAAAAGTCAACTGATAAAGCCCGTTTGTATTTTGTTTTGGCTCAATTACAAGAACAAAAAGGGGATAGACAAGCTGCAGCTTTGAATTATGCAAAAGTCTTAAAATACAATGCCTCTTTTGAAATGAATTTTAATGCGCGTTTGAAAAAAGCATTGAATGCAGGTGGAGACAAAGTTGTAAAAGATTTAAATAAATTATTGCGAGATACTAAAAACGCTGAATTCAAAGATCAAATATATTACACTTTAGCACAAATATCGTTCAATGATGGAGACGTAGAAAAAGCAATAGAACATTACACAAGTTCTGCTTTTTATTCGAATACCAACAAGTTCCAAAAAGGGCTCTCCTATGAAAAATTAGGCGATATCTTTTTTGGTAGAAAGTTGTATGTTTCAGCTCAAAAATATTACGATAGCTGCGCAAAAGTAATCCCTGAAAACTATCCAAATTTTACAGGCGTTAAAAACAAAGCAGAAAAATTACAAGCTTTGGTCAAAGCAATTGAAACTGCAACCTATGAAGATAGTGTGCAACGTATTGCTGCGCTTTCTCCCGAAGATCAATTAGCCTTTGCGAAAGACCTTGTTAAGAAAATAAAATCAGACGAAGCGCGCAGAAAAAAACAGGAAGCCGAAAAATTAGCGCTTTTGCAAGCCGAACGGTCGAATGCTCCTGCAACAGGTAATGGTTCAAAGTTCTATTGGAACAATGAAAAAGCGAAGACAGAAGGATTTGAAGAATTTAAACGTCAGTGGGGGCAACGTCTAAACGAAGATGATTGGAGGCGATCGGATAAAATCGTTTTTGCAACGTTCAACGAACCAGAGAAAGATTCGTTGGCACCAGAAAAAGAACAAAAAGAAGCGCCTGTTGATTCGTTGACTGCTGAAAGTTTATTAGCAAAATTACCAAGCTCCGATTCTGCATTGCAATTGTCTCGCGAACGGATGATGGAAGCTTATTTTAATGCTGGACAGATTTATCAGGAACAATTAAACGAAAAAGAATTGGCTGAAAAGCAATACATGAAAATCGTAGAACAAACATTTGAAAACAAACACAAATTATTAGCTGCATTTCAATTGTATAAATTATATGATCCTACTGATGCAAAAGCTATTACGCAACGTGATTATATTTTGTTGTACTATCCAACATCTGATTATGCGGGTTATTTGAGAGATCCTGATTATTTTATTCAAAAGAAAGAACGCCAAAAAGAAACTGAAAACGATTATTTAAAAGATTTGGATCGATACGAAAGAGGTCTGTACTCGATTGTAATTTCCAAAGCTAATTCAATCATTAATAACGACAAAGACAATCCGTTTCGACCAAAATATTATTTATTGAAAGCGAAGTCACAAGCGAAAATATACGAGGACAAAAAAATGGTGTTGCCGACGCTTAATGACTTGCTTGTTGCTTATCCTGGAACAGACGAAGCAAAGAGTGCACAAAAAATGAAGGACATCATTGAAAAAGGATATTCAACAAATACACCAGTAGATTTTACAAAGAAAGGGTTGTATACCTACAAAGAAAACGAACCGATGTCTGTCCTCATCTTCTTGGATGAAAAAGTGAACGGTGCAGTAGCAAAAAATCGTGTGATTGATTTCAATAAAGAATTTTTCAGTAGGGGCAAATTGAATACCAGCTCGAAACTATTTGGCGAAAAAAGTGTCATACTTATCAAAGAATTTGATGATGAAACCGAGGCTGCTGAATATTTACGCATGTACAAAAAAACCAAAAAACACTTGATGGATATGCAGAAATTCAAGATTGTTTACATTTCACAAGAAAACATGAAACTGCTTTTTGAAACACAAAAACTAGCGGAATACGAACTGTTTTTTGACGAATTTTATTAATGGAAATTCCAAAAAAACAAGTCAATAGTTATTTGCGCTTTAGTGCAGTAGCTTTCCAAATGGGAGCAATTATTGGTTTAATGACTTGGTTGGGTGTTTGGCTTGACAGTCGTTTTAATCCTGCTGGAGCTGCATTCACAGTCGTTTTCTCTTTACTTGGCGTTGCTGCTGGGTTGTATTTAATCATCAAAGAAGTAATAAAAAATTCACAATGAAAGCCTGGACTATCCAATTATTAAGCATTATTGCTGTTGTAGTAGCATATCAATTCATCATTTTTTCGTTTGTACCAGCTACATTTCAACATCAAGTTCAAATTGCTGTTGGCATAATTGGGCTTGTGTTTTTACTATCTTCGTTGTTAATGTCGATTGGTAAAAACGTAAGTTCAGAAGCGCGGGTTCAACGTTTCATGATTGGCACAACTTTGCAATTATTGATTGCTCTTTTTACCATTTTATTAGCAAACTACATTTCTCCCTTAAGTTTCCGGCAAGTTGCTATCCATTTTATGGTTGTATTTGGAGTGTTATTAGCTGTTCAAGCTGTTTTTCTTGTTTTACAAGCAAAAGGGAAACTTAAAAACGATTGATAAAAACGAATGCGATTGACGATCAATCAAATAATTCAAAATTCATTGAATTTTTTCTTTGTGTTTATGAAAGATTCACTACCTTTGCGCCAAATTTTCGGTAAGAATTTAAAGTACAATAAGCAATGTCTCTAATTTACAGTGCGAAACGTTTTTTCTCTCTTCTAGTAGGAGTACTTCTTTTGACAACATCATTTGCTGCAGGTCATGCAAAAAGTGAAAAAGAAGAATTTAACGTAGGTGAAATGATTATGCATCACATCAAAGATGCGCACGAATGGCATTTGTGGGGTCCAGCTCATGGCGAAGGTTCTCAATCTGTTTATTTACCAATTATCATTATTGACGGAGGTATTAAAACGTTTTCTTCAGCACATTTTTATCACGGCGAAGTAAAGTCAACCGAAGATCACAAAACACACGAAGCAATCGACTATGTTGTTGGAAAAGGTCCAGCTGCAGGTTATGCGATGTATCACGAAGAAATTTACAAATTGAACAACGGCGAATTATCGTTTGAAGATGGGCATGTTCACGGTGCGCAATCGCCACTTGATTTCTCAATTACCAAAAATGTATTGTCACTTTTCATGGGAGCAATATTGATATTAGTAATCATGGGAAGCGTTGCTCGTTTCTATAAGAAAAACGGCCCAGTTGCTCCAAGAGGTCTAGCAAAGTACTTGGAAGTATTAATTGTTATGGTGCGCGACGACGTTGCAAAATCAAACATTGGTGAGCACAAATACAAAAAATATGTTCCCTACTTATTAACGATATTTTTCTTCATTTTCATTAATAACTTATTGGGCTTAGTGCCTTTCTTACCAGGTGGAGCAAACTTAACTGGAAATATTTCAGTTACTTTGTTTTTAGCAGTTGCAACATTGGTAGTAACACTAGCATCTGCAAATAAAAATTATTGGTCACACATTTTCGCAACGCCAGGAGTTCCATGGCCAGTGTTGATTATTTTAATTCCAATTGAATTGGTTGGAATTTTCACAAAACCATTTGCATTGATGGTTCGTTTGTTTGCGAACATGACAGCGGGTCACATCATTGTGTTAGCGTTGATTTCAATTATTTTTATCAATCAAAATGTAGCATGGGGAGGATTGTCAGTGCCAATGGCATTGTTTATTTCTGTGTTGGAGTT
>CALJKJ010000058.1 GCA_937973685.1 uncultured Flavobacteriales bacterium
GTAAATCAACTTGTTGTATACAGTGTTTTTCCTGTTTCCAGTCAAGGAGCATGTTTAGGGTCGGCTCAAACTTTGGCTGTACTTGTAAAGCCACCAATTCAATTAATCAATCCAGATACGGTTTTCATTTGTAGTGGCACTGCGGTTAATTTACCTTTGGTTGCTAATACAGCTGTGACTTTTAATTGGTATGCAGATCAACAACTAAATGTGTTGAATGAAACGACAAATTTAACTGTTTCATCAACTATACAAGATGTATTGATTAATACTACAAATGCAACCCAAGAAGTTATTTATCATGCGATTGGTACAACAACAACAAATGGTTGTTCAAGTCCATTAGTGCCGATTTCAGTTTTTGTTGAACCATTACCTGTAGTTACAACTTCTGGAACAATTATTTGTAGTGGCGAACCAGTTAATCTTCCTTTAAATGCTTCGTTAACTTCCTCTTTTTCTTGGGTAGCAAGTCCTTCGAGTCCAGTAATGGGTGAATCATTAAGTTTGCAAACAAGTAATCAAATTACGGATGTTTTAACAAATAACTCAACAACATCTCAGCCAGTTAATTATTTAATTACACCAACAGCTATAGCTACGGGTTGTCAAGGACCAACTGTACCGATAACGGTCACAGTAAATCCTTTGCCAGTTGTACAATTCCAATTAGCGACACCGGTCTTGTGTAATGATTTACCAATACAGTTTACCAACCTATCCGCTCCGAATTTAGATTTCATTTGGGATTTTGGCAATGGGAATAATTCAACCAATACTTCACCAACAATAACATATTCAACTTTTGGAACACAAACAATCACATTAACAGGGATCGATCAATTTACGGGTTGTCAAAATGAGTTCGCGCAAATTGTTCAATTGCAAGCATCTCCAATTGTTGATTTTTCAGTATCCGATTCAATTGGATGTGTTGTCATGAACACAACATTCACAGATAATATGAATGCAAATGGTACAACAACATTTATTGACTTTGGAGACGGACAAAGTGCTTTTGTCAATGGAACAATCGATCATCAATATTTGAATGCGGGGTGTTATGATGTAACGATGACAGTTTCCAATTCTGCTGGTTGCGTTGTAACTGCACAACAACAAAACATGGTATGTGTGTATGATTACCCAATAGCTAATTTCAGTGCTTCACAAGACACTGTTTTGACAACTGATACAGAAGTTGACTTTGTAAATCAATCCATTGGAGCAACGTATTTTAATTGGTCATTTGGAGATGGTCTAACAAGCTTAGCAACAAACCCAACACACTTGTTCCCTGCAACTGCAGGAAATTATCCTGTTGTTCTGTATGTATACAATGAGGGGAACTGCATGGATACCGCTCAGTTAACGATTATGGTTTGGGAGGAATTATTGGCGTATGTTCCCAATGCTTTCACTCCTGATGCGAATGAATTCAATAACGTCTTTTTGCCAGTTTTTACTGCAGGTTTTGACCCTAGTAGTTATCACTTAACTATTTTCAATCGTTGGGGAGAGGTACTTTTTGAATCGTTTGATGCGAAAATTGGTTGGGATGGTTCCTACAATGGAAAAATCGTAAAACAAGACACTTATGCTTGGAAAATCGAATTTTCACCTTTGCAAAATGATGATCAAATAATCAAAATGGGACATGTTACGCTGTTGAAATAAAGGCGATTGAGTTGTTACCAAATTATCAATTTTATAACGAATAAATTTTCGATTCATTCTTTTCTTATTTTTGAAAACTTTTTTAATGTAACACGTCTTTTTTAATGGAATTGCCTGTCCCACATTTTGAATTACCATTCTTTACTAACCTTCTTATTTTACTCGTTTTCGCACGTATTTTAGGAGAAGTGTTTGAACGATTCAAACAGCCAGCAATGATTGGTGAAATCTTAGCAGGGGTAATTTTGGGACCCACCTTGTTGAATTTAATTCACCGAACGGATGAAATAAAAACAATTTCTGAATTAGGCGTGTTCTTATTGGTCATCATCGCTGGTTTGGAAATTAATTTTGATGATATACTGAAGTCTTTGAAAGGAAGAAACATTATCATCTCAATCATGGGCTTCTTTTTGCCTTTGTTAAGCGGTTTTTACGTTGGTTATCTCTATGGGACAGAAGTAATGACAACCGTGTTTATTGGATTGTGTGTTGCAATAACTGCTTTGCCTGTTTCCATTCGTATTTTGATGGATTTAGGTAAAATCAATTCTGAAATTGGACAAAAAATCATCTCCGTTGCCATTTTTGATGATGTCTTGGCATTAACCATTTTGGGAGTGGTGTTGAACAGTAAGGACACCGATATGGAAATTGGCACCATCATGCGTGTGGCTGCTTTTTCCGTCTTAAAACTGGCAATTTTCATTATTCTATTAATCATCGCATACCGCGCTATCAAAAAAGTATCCAACAGAGAAAACTACTTGGAATCAAAATTGAATCAACTCTTATTAATCTTACGAGGTAAAGAATCCTTGTATGCTTTGTTCTTTGTATTTGTATTGATATTCGCAACGATTACCGAATCCTTGGGCTTTCACTTCATCATCGGCTCCTTTTTTGCAGCCATGTTAATCAGCGAAAATTTGGTGGGTAAAACACATTTGAATACTTTTCATAAAACAACAAATGGCTTGGCAATGGGCTTCTTAGCGCCAATTTTCTTTGCGGGAATTGGCCTGGAATTTAACTTCTCATCGATCCATAACTTTGGTTTGTTGTTCGCAGTTTTATTCGTGTCTTATTTCTCCAAAATTGCTGGTGGTTACTTAGGTGGGCGCTTTGCTGGACTGAACAACAGCGTTGCCTTGACATTGGGGATTGGTTTAAATGCCCGTGGCATAATGGAGTTGGTGATTGCTAATATTGCCTATAAAAACGGCTTAATTAATTTGGAGGTTTTCTCCATTCTTGTCATTATGGGAATTGTTACGACCCTTTCAACACCAATCATGCTCAAAAAGAGTTTTAGTTTTTCTGATAAAAAGGCGAAGAAAGCTGT
>CALJKJ010000059.1 GCA_937973685.1 uncultured Flavobacteriales bacterium
AATTAGCAATTGTGGCGGGACACCTGGTGAATGCCAAAAACGGCTTGGTAGTGGAACGTTTGGCGCAAGCAATTGCCAACAAGGAACAAGTGATCCTTAAAAAATACCAGTCGATTCACTCGGAAACGATTACCGACCGTCTCGTTGAGCCTTTTGGTTTTACCGATAATTACCACACGGTAATGGCGTTTGAAGTGGAAACCTTAAAAAACAAAACTTTTCACATTGAGCGAATAGCTGAAATTGTTTTCTGCGATACTCCCAATGCGTTTGAACACCTCCACGAACAACAAGTGCTCGATGCCTTTGGGTTTAGTGCGCGTGCCGATGGAAAGACTTTCCCCGTTGCGGTTACACTTTCACTCAAAGCCTATTTATTGCTCAAAAACGAATATCCCTTGACCATTCCGTTCATCAAACACAATGCGAAAGCCGATAACTACGAGTTGAAAATAACCGTTAACGACCTAGCACCAGTGGAGCGATTTTTAAAGGGAGTGGGGGAGATTTAGCATAAATCCTAATGTTTTTCATGAAAATTGTGTATATATTTGGCTATCTATAGAATAACTTTCTTAGTTTAAAAGTTTAAATATGAAAAACTACAATGATGTTTTAGAAGAATTAATTGCTTTTCGAGATGAAAGGGATTGGAAACAATTTCATGATTCGAAAAATCTTGCAATTGCGATTTCTATTGAAGCAGCTGAGTTGAATGAACTTTTTTTATGGAAAACAGTTGAACAATCTGAAAAAGTAGATTTGGATCGAGTAAAAGAAGAATTAGCAGATGTATTATCATTTTCATTTTTGTTAGCTGAAAAACTTGGAATAAATCCATTTGAAATAGTGACACAAAAAATTAAAAAGAATTCTGAAAAATATCCTATCGAAAAAGCAAAAGGCAAATCAGATAAATATGATCAGCTTTAGATGAAAGAAAATTTTAAAATATCCCAGTATCAATTTGATAATAATTTAGAAAAAGAAATTCTTGAAAACCACCGGGAATATTTGTCATGGCCTTTAGTTTATTTTCTAAATGATCAAAATTCGAGACAAGCGTATGTAGGAGAAACTACAGATGTAATTAAGCGAATGAAGTCACATTCAAAAACTGATAATAAAAAAGATTTAACGTCTGTAAATTTAATCGTTAGTGAATTATTTAATAAATCAGCAACTCTTGATGTTGAGGCAAATCTAATTAGATACATTAATGCAGATGGACAATATAATTTGAAAAACGCAAATCTTGGTATTGCTAACCATAGATTCTATCAACAAAAAGAAGTTTATTGGGATTTATTTACAAATATATGGGATGAACTTAGAGCGATTGGAATTGTAAGACATTCGTTAGAACATATTGATAATTCAGACTTGTTTAAATATTCACCTTATAAATCACTTTCAACAGAACAAGTGTCTAGTTTGAAATTAATTTTAGAGTGTTTGATTGATGAAAAAACTAATGTAAGTCTTATTCAAGGAGGTGCGGGAACTGGAAAATCAATTTTAGCAATTTTCCTTTTTAAATTACTTAAAACAAACTTAGATGATTTTAATTTTTCAGATTTTGATGAAGAAGATTTAGAATTATTTGAACTATTAAAAACAGTACGTGAAAAATTTGGCGATCTTGAAATGGCTTTGGTAATCCCAATGGCATCATTTAGAAAAACTATTTCAAAAGTTTTTAAAAATATACAAGGTCTTTCTCCAAAAATGGTTGTTGGGCCATCCGATTTGGCCAAAAACAAATACGACCTAGTTATTGTAGATGAAGGACATCGTTTAAGGAGACGAGTAAATCTAGGGCCTTACTTTAAGCCTTTTGATGACACATGTAAAGCGCTAGGTTTAGATGAATTCAAATCATCAGAATTAGATTGGCTTTTAAGACAATCAAAAAAATCGCTCATATTTTATGACAGACATCAATCAATTAAACCGTCGGATGTATTAAGAGAAAGATATATTTTACTTGAAAATGAGCCTACTACAAGAATTGAGACATTAAAAACCCAATTTAGGTGTAAAGGAGGTAACGAATATGTTAGATTAATTCATGATCTTTTTGACAACACAAAAGTTGTGTCTTCAAAATTTCATTCTTTAGAATACGAATGTTACTTGTTTGATGATATCCAATTAATGGTAGATGAAATCAAAAAATATGATACGCTTGATGGTCTTTCAAGAATGGTTGCTGGGTATGCTTGGGAGTGGGTGACAAATAAAGATAAAAACGCATTTGATATTGTAATTGATCAAACAAAATTAAGGTGGAACAGTGTAGCAATTGATTGGGTAAATTCTCCAAATTCAATTGATGAAGTAGGTTGCATTCATACAACTCAAGGATATGATTTAAATTATACTGGTGTAATTATTGGTCCTGAGATAGATTATGATTTCAAATTAAATCAATTTATAATTGATAAAAGTAAATACAAAGATAAAGCTGGTAAAAACACAATAAAGGACGAGTCAATACTAAAAGAATATATTATTAATATTTATAAAACTATTTTATTGCGTGGAGTAAAAGGTACTTTTATTTATGCTTGTAATGAAAATTTGAGAAGATATATTAGTCAGTTTATTGAAATTAAACGTAATAAAGAAAAAATGTCAAAAATTAATATTCTTAACGAGTCTAATCCAAAAACAATTCCATATTATGATTTGAATATTGCAGCCGGTAGTTTTTCTGATTTACAGTCAGTTGAAGTTGTAAAATACATAGAATTAGAGAGCATCATTCCAAATCAAGAACATTATTTTGCTTGTAAAATTATTGGGGAATCGATGAATAAAATTATCCCAAACGGTTCAATTTGTTTATTTGAGAAATACACTCAGGGGTCACGAAATGGATTAATAACTTTAGTCGAAATGACAGATTTTTCAGATGTTGATTTTGGATCTAGTTATACAATAAAAGAATACAGTAGCAAAAAAACTATTTCAGATGATAATTGGCAACATACTGAGATCTCTTTGTTACCAAAATCAACTTTACCATATGAATCTATAATTCTTCGTGATGAAGAAACAAATAGATTAAGAGTTATTGGGATTTTTATTAAAGTGCTAGATTAATTTTTAATACTAAAAGACTTAAATATTTTTATAATACTTTAATAGTATTGATGCTTTTGAAATTACTTGTCAACTACTTCACTGCCTTTTAAATTCTACTTATTACTGTCAATTAGCGCATGTAACCTCCTCCAAAACTCATTTTTCAACTATCACTTAAACACAAAACTCGTTGGGTCGCCATTGAAAAAGAAGAGCTCAAAGGTCTTTTCTTTGGTGTCGTAGCGCAGGTAGACAGCATTGCCTATAAACATTTCATTGACCGTCAATTCGCTCGCGGTTTTTTCGGATAGTTGATCGGTGGCAAACAGGTACAGGTACTGGCCATCAAACACAGTGTTTGCGCTTAGATTTGGCGGTAGTAAAGCGTTTTCACTGACTTGTTGGAGGTCGTAAAGCATTCCTTTGTCGTTGTAAGGGATGGTAACGTACGTTTGTTGCTTGCACATCAAAACAAGGGTTAAATCCTCCTGTACAATGAGTTTGTACGACGATAATTTGTCGTAATCATCTTGGATCAATTCAATGTCAAATCCCTCGCGTTGCGCTTGGTGAATCGACGAACCATCTGCGACCCATTTCCCGTTTTTTTGGTAAAAATCGAGTAGGGTGTTGGCGCCCGAAGCAGCGGATATTGCTGTTAATGGATGTGCGCCAATCAAATTGGTGAGGGTTTTTCGTTTCAAACTCGGCGGTGCTTTTAATTGGCTGATGGTGTCGTTTTTCAGCATCAATTGAGCAGTGAGCAATGCCAGTTGTTCGGTCGCATTGTTTAACTTGAGTTGATTGGCCCGTTTATCCGCATTCAAACGCGCAATATCTGCCGTTAAACTTTCCAGTTGTTTGGTCAGCTGTTCAACCGATGCGGTTAATTCGTTGATGGAACGAGCGGAAGTAGTACGCTCTGTTGCCAAAACAGTAGTGAGGCTATCGTAGCGCGCAGTGAGTGTTTCCAGTTGTTGTTTTTTATTCTGGCCAATTGAAATGAAGCTGTAAATGATTGAGATGAAAAGTAAAATTAGTTTTTGCATGGTAAAGCAATCGTTATATTTTTGATGTCAATAATAATCAATATAGTTGGTTTTATTAGTTCTAAGCTATAAATTCCTTATTTTTACCATTCAATTTTGGACAATATGAAAACAATAATTTTTGCAAGTTTACTTGTGTTGGCTGCGTGTCAAAGCACAAAAGAAGTCGCACCGGCGAAAGTAATAACACCCTTAGAAAAAGTTCGATTGGTGTATCCTTCAACAACACAAGCAGAGTTGGATGCGGGAAAAAGTTTGTACAATACGCAATGTATAACTTGTCATGGTTTTGAAGAACCAGCTCATTACAGCATGCAAAAATGGGATCACATTTTACCAGAAATGGTCGAAAAAGCAAATAAGTACAAAAATGCCAACATCACAGATGAAGGATTTATCTTGTTGCGTAAGTTTGTGATAGCTTCATTGAAATAGTCAAAACGATATAAATTGAAAAGGGTAGCAGGTAATGTTATCCTTTTTTTTGACTTTAAAAATTGATTTGTTGTTCTTGTAATGAAAAAAGAATACTCATTTCCAATCTTAAATCTTCCAATCTTCAATCTTCCAATCTTCCAATCTTCCAATCTTCCAATCTTCAATCTTCCAATCTTCAATCTTAAATCCTAAACCCTTTATTTAGAATCATTCTATTATACCTTTTTTGTGGTATTGTCCAAAGCAAACTTGTCATGTAGTTTTGTAACCAGAAAAAGAGACTCATGAAATTAATTGGAAAAGTAATTATCGCTTGCATAGTAACAACAGCTAGCTGGTCACAAGTATTAACAAAAGAAGATTCACTCACCGCAGGTTTGATTGCACGTCCTGACGCAACAGTTTTATCTGGATATGGTAGTTTTCGATATACTAACAATGTCACAACTGAAAATGCAGAAGCGAATGTTGATCGAGTTGTCTTGTTTTTAGGGCATAAATTCTCAAATAAAATTTCGTTTTTCTCCGAAATGGAACTCGAAAACGCAAAATTAACAGGTGGAGCAGGTAGTGGTGAATTTTCCATGGAACAAGCATTCATCAAGTTTAATTTGAACCGTTCAACGTATTTAACGGCGGGACTTTTTATTCCACGAATTGGAATTATTAATGAGAATCATTTGCCAAACACCTACAATGGTGCAACGCGACCACTAGTAGAAACACTTGTAATTCCATCCACTTGGCGTGAAATTGGTGTAGGTATATACGGTTACAGCAACAAAGTTCCAGGGTTGAATTACTCTTTCGCGTTGGTAAATGGCTTGAATGCAGCCGCTTTTACTAATGGTTCAGGGATAAGAGAAGGTCGTTTCGAAGGAAGAAATGCTAACGCGTCTTCGCTTGCATTGACCGGAGCGTTGTTGCAATATATAGGTAATTTCCGTTTGCAATGTTCCGCTTATTTAGGAGGGAGTGCAGGATTATCCAAACGAGCAGCAGATAGTTTGCAATTGAATGCTGGCGCATTTGGTACGCCTGTTGCACTGACGGAAATAAATGCACAATACACGCACAAGCGTTGGTATGCGAAAGTTTTAGCTACTTTCATGACCATACCAGATGCAGCAAAAATTAATCAAGCTTATGCCAACAATACCGCTTTGCAATCATTTGGTGCTTATGCCGAAGTAGCCTATACATTTTGGAAAAAAGATGCTGCGCAAATGCGTTATTTTGCACGCTATGAAACCTTGGATTTGAATGCCAAATTACCTGAAAATGGGGTTGTCAATCCAACTTTGAAACAACAATATTTGGTAACAGGTATTAGCTTTTTACCAGTTGCAGGTGTCATAGTCAAAGTCGATTATGTTTACCGCTTAACAGGAAATCAAAATCCAAATTTGGTCGTAGATCCTTATCCTGTTGGCTTACCTTATTTTACAAAACAACATGCCATTAATATTGGCTTAGGCTACAGTTTTTAATATGAATAACGAAAGAAGAGAATTCATCAAAAGTGCTTGTTCACTTTGCGCTGCTGTTGTTGGAATTGGTGCATTACTCCCTGCGGTGAGTGCGTGTGCATCGCTTCTTAATTTATCAGTTGAACCAACAGATGGAGTCATTCCAGTTCAACGTAACTTGTTTACGTCTGAAAATCAATTGGTTATTGTTCAATCAAAAAAAAGAGAATTTGATTTGGTGTTGGTGCAACAAGCAAGTTCTCAATTTCAAGCATTTGAATTGCAGTGTACGCACCAACCAAATCCACTAATTGTAACAAAATCTGGATTTCATTGCAACGCACATGGTAGCGCTTTTTCATTAGACGGTTCGGTGAAAAAAAGTCCAGCGTTGAAATCCCTGAAATCATTTCCTGTTCGTGTTACTGATGATTTCGTATACATTACACTATGAATAAATACGTTTTGACCCTGCTAGTGGTGAGTTCACTAGTTGCTTGCAAGAAAAGTACTACTTCAACGGCAACAAAAGTTGAACCAAGCACAATCGTTGCAGCAATCGCAACCAATGTCAACCAAGCGATTTATGCTGATTTAGCAGTAGAAGCAGACTCGTTGCATGCAACGGTGCAATTGTTTGTTGCCAATCCGAGTGTTGAATTACTTGAAAAATGTCGCTTTTATTGGAAAAAAGCACGCGCTGCTTGGGAACAATCCGAAGGATTTTTATACGGACCTGTAGCAACAGATAATATTGACCCACGTATTGATTCATGGCCGGTTGATTACCAAGCAATTGATGTTGAATTAGCAGGAAATCTAGATTTTACTGTTGATGCCAACATAGATGCACTTGATGATGCGTTGAAAGGGTTTCATCCCATAGAGTATTTGTTATGGGGAGTAAATGGCGCGGTCAATGTTGCCGATTTCACACCTCGACAATTCGAGTTTTTATTGGCTTTGACAAAAAACCTAAAAGTGTTGACAGGTCAATTGGCGACGCAATGGGAAACAGCTAACAATACTGCGTATATTCATTCTTTTACCTCTCCAACGACGAATAATCCGTTTTATCCAACATACCGTTCCGTTTACGAAGAAATGGTCAATGCGCTCATTGGAATTTGTGACGAATTAGCTGCAGGTAAAATTGGTGAGCCATTGCTTTTGCAAGACCCAAGTCTCGAAGAATCGCGCTATTCATCCAATTCAATGACAGATTTCAAAAACAATATTATCAGTGTACAAAATGTTTATTTGGGCAAATATGCAATCAATGGATGTGGATTGGAGGACTTTGTTCGTCAATACAACCTTTCGTTGGATAACGAAATTAAAACTGCTATTGCTTTGTGTTTGGCACGAATGAATGCGATTACCGTACCTTTTGGACTAGCATTATCAACGCAAACGCAACAAGTTTCACAAATTGTAGCCGCTGTTGAAGATTTGGAAGACATCCTTCAATTAAAATTATTGCCGTTAATCCAAACCAAAATAACAAATTAATGAAACAGCGTACCCTTTTATTTTCAGTTTTCATTGGCCTTGTCGTAATGCTGATTATTAGTTCGTGTCGCAAACACCAAAACGAAGCATTCGTTGAAGATCAAGATTGGTTAGCAGGAGGTGGTCAAACGACCTTTATACAAGGAAATGGCGCTTTTGGGCAACCATTTCAAGGCATGACACCAGCACAAAATTGGTTACACGAAATAGGCGACAAAGGTTTTGAAGCAATTTTTGTTAGTGCTCCAGCACCAAAAAACAGTGGTTTGGGTCCGATTTTTAATGCAGTTTCTTGTGCTGCTTGCCACATTTCAGACGGAAGAGGTAAAGCGCCAGAAGCTGGTGAACCATTGCAATCATTATTGATTCGTGTTAGTAAAGCTGGTGAAGATGCAACAGGCGGTCCAATGGAAATGCCACTGTTTGGCGGTCAATTTCAACAAAAAGCTGTAGCAGGAAATGTTCCAGAAGGTGATGTTTCAATCATTTATGCATACCAAACAGGTTTATTCTTTGATGGCGATTCCTTTGAATTACGCACACCTACAATTTCGTTGATCAATTTGTATCAAAATGCGTCCGATCCGTTTTTAATGTCTCCTCGAATTGCTCCTCCAGTATTTGGTTTGGGATTGCTCGAAGCTATTCCAGAATGGATGCTCCTAGCAAAGGCTGATCCTACCGATGCGAATAACGACGGTATTTCTGGTCGTGCCAATTATGTCTGGGACGTACTTTTGCACAAAACTGTTTTGGGACGCTTTGGTTGGAAAGCAAATACACCCAATTTGATGCAACAAATAGCGGCAGCATTTAATCAAGATATGGGAATTACAAATACACTTTTTCCAACGGAATCTTCATGGGGACAAACACAATACGATCAGTTAAATGATGACGTTGAATTAGCAGATAGTATTTTACATGCTGTTGCTTTTTACATGCGTTCTTTAGCTGTCCCTGCTCGAAGAAACGTGAAAGATCCAGAAGTGATTCGCGGTCAGCAGATATTCAATGCAATTGATTGCGCAAAATGTCATACACCCAAACAAAAAACAAAAGTTGATGTTGTTTTTCCGGCAATATCGAATCAAAAAATCTTCCCGTACACGGATTTGTTATTACACGATATGGGGGCTGGATTAGCAGATAATCGCCCAGATTTTTTAGCAACTGGATCGGAATGGCGAACTCCACCATTGTGGGGTATAGGCTTAACAGAAGTTGTAAACGGTCACTCCAATTTTTTACATGATGGTCGTGCGCGCAGTTTGTTGGAAGCGATACTTTGGCATGGTGGAGAAGGAGAAACGTCAAAAAATAAATTCAAACAACTTTCTAAAAGTGATCGCCAAGCGGTGATTAAATTTTTGAAATCGCTCTGATTGTTATTTAGAATCATTCTAAAATACCATTTTTATGGTATTGTATGATGTTTGATTTGTGATGAATTTTGTAAAAAAAAACGTCATGAATTTTCGAATACTTGTAATCATAGCATGCTTGTGTAGTAGTTCAATTTTCGCTCAAAAAGCTACCATCAATGGACTTGTTTCCAATCAAACCACTTTAACAGGTCTTTCTAACGTGCGTGTTGAACTTGGTAAAACAGGTTTGTATCAAATCACCGATGCAACTGGTCATTTTGTATTTTCTGATATTGTAGCAGGTGAATATAAGTTACTTTTTGTTTGCGCTGGTTTTGAAACGCGAACACAGCATGTTTCAGTGAAAGCGAATGATACAAATAATATTACAGTTTTCTTACAAGAAAAAGTTCTCGATATTCCAGATGTAGTCATCACGCATGTTTCGTTGACGGGCGGTGAACAAGGATTAAAAGATTTGCCGGGTTCTGCCTACTATATTTCACCAAAAGAATTGCAAAAATTCAGCTACACAGATATCAATCGCGTATTGAAAAGTATTCCTGGTGTCAACTTACAAGAAGAAGATGGCTTTGGTTTGCGCCCAAATATTGGGTTGAGGGGAGCTGGTGTTCAACGATCTACTAAAATAACAATCATGGAAGATGGAGTTTTGACAGCTCCAGCCCCCTATTCAGCGTCAGCAGCGTATTATTTCCCATCTATTGGACGAATGCAAGCAGTTGAAATATTGAAAGGAAGTGCGCAAATCAAATACGGACCATACACAACAGGTGGAGCGATTAACCTGATTTCAACACAGTTGCCAACGCAATTTACAGCTCGCGTTACAGCCTTAGGAGGAAGTTTTTACGGAAAGAATTTACACGCTTATGTAGGGAATAATCAGGGGCAAATCGCCTATTCTGTCGAAGCGTTTCATTACGGATCTGATGGTTTCAAGCACTTGGAAAACAACGCATCAACAGGATTCAATAAATCTGATTACTTGGCAAAAGTTCGGTTTTCGAGTAAGAAAACAGCAAAAGTTCAACAGTCATTAACGCTGAAAGCGGGATTGAACCATGAAGTTTCGAATGAGACGTATTTAGGCTTGACCTTGTCTGATTTTTCGGCAAATCCTTTTCACAGGTATGCAGCTTCTCAAAAAGATGTCATGACAACCAAACAAACGCAACTGACAGCAACCCATGTCATTCAAGTGAACAAGAAACTAACCGTGACATCAATTGTTTACCGAAATGACTTCAGTCGAAATTGGTACAAGTTAGATGCGGTGAATGATAGTGCTGGTGTCAAAAAAGGTATTGCTGATGTGCTGAAAAACCCTACTTTGTATGCTTCACACATGGCCATCTTGCAAGGAGAAACAAGTTCAAATTTGGATGCGCTTTTTGTGAAAGGGAACAACCGTTCGTATTTTGGACAAGGCGTTCAAACAGTTATTGGTTTGGATTTGAATTCAGGAGTTGTGCAACACGATATCGACTTTGGTTTTCGTTTTCACCAAGATGGGTTGGACCGTTTTCAAAACGAAGACAAATACCAAATGGTGAACGGAACAATGATGCAAACTGTCGCTGGTGAACTAGGTCGTGAGAGTAATCGCACGGCATTTGCACAAGCATTAGCATCTTATGTACAGTACAAAGCAACGTTTAAAAAATTCTTAGTGACTGCTGGTTTGCGCAACGAAATGATCCAAATGCACGAAAAAGATTACGGTAAAAACGACCCAAATCGCACAGGAACTGATTTAGTAGTCGCTAAAAATGATGTGTCGGTTTGGATTCCAGGAATTGCGGTTGATTACAAATTATCCGATAAATGGGCATTTTTTGCAGGGGTGCATAAAGGATTTTCGCCACCATCAGCCAAAGCATCATCTAAACCAGAAGCAAGCGTCAATTACGAAGGAGGTTTTAAAATCTTCCGTTCGGCATTCAATATACAACTCGTAGCATTTTACAATGCTTATAGTAATCTATTGGGTTCCGATTTAGCAGCAAGTGGTGGAGCAGGAACGGGCGATTTGTTTAATGGAGGGAAATCAATGGCAAAAGGTCTCGAATTATTCACGTCGTTTGATGCCGCAAAACAATTGAAAAAGAAGTTCGCATCACCGCTTACGATTTCTTACACCTATTCCGACGCACGCTTCTTGAGTGATTTCGTGAGTACGTTTGAAGATTGGGGAACAGTCCGTAAAGGCGATGTTTTACCATATTTAGCACAACATCAATTGAATGTTGGGTTGTCTTACGAATACAACAAGTGGATGGTGAACGCTGGAATGAAATTCACCAGTAACATGCGTGCTGTAGCAGGAACAGGTAAGGCAAGTGGCATTGATTTGATTCCTCAAGCAACTATTTTCGATGCGAGTATAATTTACCAAGTAGCTAAAAATGTGCAATTGTTTGGAAGTATGACCAACATCACGGATAAAATATACATCGTAGCTGCTCGTCCTGCAGGTGTTCGTCCAGGTATGCCACGTGCATTTCAATTGGGGTTGAAGGCGAAAGTTTTTTAAGACCAAACTGTCAATTTAATTTTCAAGGTATTCAAGATTGATTTTTAAGAAAGCTTATATTTGCAGGATAAAATGTAAATAGCATGTACGGAAAAATCAAAGAACATCTCACAACAGAATTAAACACCATCAAAGAAGGTGGGATTTTTAAGCGTGAACGTATTATCACTTCTCCACAAGGAGCACGTGTTACAGTTCAAAGTGGTGATGATGTGGTAATCATGTGTGCAAACAATTATTTGGGATTGTCATCACATCCTGAAGTAATTGGTGCTGCAAAATCAGCATTGGATACACATGGTTTTGGTATGTCTTCAGTACGTTTTATTTGTGGAACACAAGATATTCACAAAACGCTAGAAGCAAAAATAGCGCAGTTCTACGGAACAGAAGACACGATTTTATATGCTGCAGCTTTTGATGCAAACGGTGGGGTTTTTGAACCATTGTTCACAGAAGAAGATGCCATTATTTCCGATGAATTAAATCATGCTTCTATCATTGACGGCGTTCGTTTGTGCAAAGCACAACGTTACCGCTACAAGCACAGCGACATGGCTGACCTTGAAGAACAGTTGAAAGCTGCTACTGCACAACGTTTCAAAATTATTGTAACAGATGGCGTTTTCTCCATGGATGGTGACATTGCAAAAATGAACGAGATTTGCGATTTAGCAGATAAATACGACGCCTTGGTCATGACAGATGAGTGCCACAGTGCAGGATTCATAGGTAAAACTGGACGTGGTGTTCCGGAATACCACAACGTGATGGACCGCGTTGATATCGTCACTGGAACTTTAGGAAAAGCGTTAGGTGGCGCAATGGGTGGTTACACAACAGGAAAAAAAGAAATCATTGAAATGTTGCGCCAACGTTCACGACCTTATTTGTTTTCCAATTCATTAGCGCCAGCAATTGTTGGTGCATCGATCAAAGTGTTTGATTTATTGAGTGCATCAACCGAATTACGCGATAAATTAGCTGCAAATACAGCATACTTCAAAGAGCGCATTATAGCTGCAGGATTTGACATCAAACCAGGTGATTCTCCAATTGTACCAATCATGTTGTACGATGCAGCATTGTCCCAACAATTTGCAGATATGTTGTTGGAAGAAGGCGTATATGCCATCGGATTCTTTTATCCAGTTGTTGCAAAAGGTCAAGCGCGCATTCGTACACAAATTTCCGCAGCGCATTCCATTGCTGACTTAGACAAAGCGATCGCAGCGTTTATTAAAGTTGGGAAAGCATTGAACGTGATTCAATAAGTAAAATACGATTATCTTTGTTACCTTTGGGCGCTACTTTTGAGCGCTACTAATATTTTTGAAAATTAAACAGTTATGTTGAAAACCCTTTTACTTTTAATCGGCCTTTCAGTTGGATTTGCTTCTTTTGGTCAAATCAAAAGAGATGTCAAAGGACGTATCCTTGACCAACGCACCGAAAATCCTGCAGAAAAAGTTGACTTAACCTTGACGGATAAAGCAACGGGGAAAGTGATGGAAACCGAAACAGATGACGAAGGGAATTATGTTTTCAAACAACTTACTCCAGGAACATACCGCTTAAAAATCACCGATCGTGATTACGATTCAAAAGCATTCGATGTAAACGTAGACGCTGATCACTCAGGTGATTACAACATGTCAGATTTTACTATTGAACTGAAAGTTTCGTGGTTGTTTAATTGGGGTGATTGGGGAACGAAAGAGCATTATTGGTCACACATCTTAGCAAAAATTATTTTGGTGATATACGCTGCTTGTATCATCTTGGTATTTATTTACTCGTTGATTCAATTGTCATTATCGATTGCTTATGCACGTAACAGAAAGAAGAAAGCAGCTGAAATTCAGCCTGTTTTCAATCCTGAAACTGCTCAAAAAGTGACGATTCAATTACCGATGTTCAACGAAATGTATGTTTCGGATCGTATCATCGAAGCGATAGCTAATTTTGATTACCCACGTGATAAATTCGATATTCAAGTATTGGACGATTCTACCGACGAAACCAAAGACTTAATCGCTAAAAAAGTAGCGGAAGTAGCTGCACGTGGTATTCAGATTGAACACATTCACCGTGTAGATAGAACAGGTTATAAAGCTGGGGCTTTGGATGCGGCGATGGACAAAGTAAAAGGCGATTTCATTGCGATTTTTGATGCTGATTTTGTTCCAGAACCTGACTTCTTACAAAAGACAATGCCGCATTTTGATTCCGATGAAATTGGCGTGGTACAAACACGTTGGGGACATTTGAACAAATCATATTCCTTATTGACAGAATTACAAGCATTTGGATTGAACGGTCACTTTGCTGCAGAGCAGGGGGGACGTAATGCTTCGGGACATTTCATTAACTTCAATGGTACAGGTGGAATTTGGCGTAAAAAATGCATCGAAAGTGCGGGTGGTTGGGAACACGACACCTTGACAGAAGATTTGGATTTGAGCTACCGCGCGCAATTGAGAGGTTGGAAATTTAAATACTTGGAGCACGTTGTTGCACCAGCTGAATTACCAATTACCATGTCTGCATTGAAAGCGCAACAACACCGTTGGATGAAAGGTGGTGCTGAGTGTTTCGTGAAAATGTGGCGTACGATTTTGACGTTCGAAAACGTGAAGTTGTCCGATCGTATTCATGGAATGGCACACTTGTTCAATTCAACAGTTTTCGTATTTATCTTGATCATGTCGATCATGAGTTTGGGTGTGTTACACATCAAAGACAGTTTTTCTGATTTGAATTACATTATCCGATACGGGGTTGTCTTTATTTCAAGTACTGTTTTCTTAATGTATTACTACTGGTTGGCTTACCGCGATAAAACAGAAAACACGTTCAAGTCGTTTGTTCGTTTTGTGGGACGTTTCTTCCAATTCTTAGTCGTTTCATTAGGCTTGTCGTTGAGTAACACAGTAGCGGTGTTAGAAGGTTATTTGGGTATCAAAAGTTCATTTGTGCGTACACCAAAGTTCAACGTGAACAAGAAAACAGAATTCAAAGGAAACAAATACGACAAGAAAAGCATTTCGATTATCACAATCGGTGAAGGGTTTTTGATGTTGGTTTTCGGATTTACAGCAATCAACCGTGCTATCTATGGCGATTTAGGAATGGTTCCTTTCCACTTGATGTTGTCGATTGGTTACGGATTGGTTTTCTTCAATACCTTAAAAGAATTAAGAACTGCATAATTTTTGTGCAACCTCAATACATGTTAAAAGCTCCTTCTGGGAGCTTTTTTTTTAGTCTTTTTATTTTGTATATTTGCTGACGGAGCTACTATTACTTCTTTTGTTTTTATGTCTAAAAATATAAAAAATGAATTATTCAATGTCCTTTCAGGAAAGAGCGAAGTTAGCAATGGATCAACTATCCAAACAATCGCCTGTTACCTTAAAGATGGCGAAGGAACAAGCGTTAGTATTGAAGACAAAAAGCATTTCAAAAAACAAGAAACAAAGAGTTTAGAAGAATTTGTTTCATAAAAAAATCTCTGGATTGATACCTTTGATTTTTCTCAATATGTTAGTGAAGGCGCCGAACAACGTGTTTATTTAAAAGATGGTGAGCATGTTTTTTATTGAATGATCATTGTGTTTTCATTTTTTATAAATTTTAGCAAAACCGTTTACTATTTCCTCTCTGGATTAACGGAAAGAAACAACCAAAATAAAGCAGCAACTCATTACTTTCGTTCATAACTTTTTATCCGATTTCTTCCATTTTTTACCAACGCTTTTTTTACTTTTGAAGCAAATCAATTGCTCTCATGTCAGCGTTAAAATTACACAGTTCGAATACCTTGGAAATCTTTTCTGCAGCGACAGAATCGGTTCTGGAATTGCCCGTTATTTCGGAGGGGATTAGTGCTGGTTTTCCTTCGCCTGCGCTCGATTTTATCGACTTAACAATCGACATGAACAAGCATTTGGTCAAACACCCTGCGACAACATTTTATGGACGCGTCAAAGGACAGTCGATGAAAGATGCAGGAATTTTTGATGGCGATTTGTTGGTCATTGATAAAAGCCTTCAGCCCACTGACAACAAAATCGCCGTGTGTTACATCGATGGGGAATTTACCATCAAACGCATTCAAATTCAAAAGGATTGCGTCTGGTTGATTCCAGAAAACGAAGCGTACCAACCCATCAAGGTGACGGCAGACAATGACTTTATTATTTGGGGAATGGTGACACACGTCATCAAAGCGCTGTAAACCATAAATACCTTACGGACTTCCCAAGCTATTTTTGTAAAAACAACCAGATGTTTGCTTTAGTTGATTGCAATAATTTTTACGCTTCCTGTGAACGGGTTTTTCGCCCCGATCTTGTTGGAAAACCGATTGCGGTACTGTCGAATAACGATGGTTGTGTCATTGCGCGAAGCAACGAAGCAAAAGCCTTGGGCATTCCAATGGGCGCGCCTGCTTTTGAGTACGAAAAACTATTCAAACAACACCAAATCCACGTGTTCTCCGCTAATTTTGCATTGTATGGCGATTTGAGTAACCGTGTGATGACACTGCTCGGTGAATTTTCTCCCGAAATCGAAGTGTACAGCATCGACGAAGCATTTTTGAAATTAACCGGTTTCGAGTATTTCGATTTGCAACAGTACGGCCATAAAATGCTCCAACGCGTGACAAAAGGAACAGGAATACCCATCAGTGTGGGAATCGCTCCAACCAAGTCACTGGCGAAAGTTGCCAATAAAATCGCGAAGAAATATCCCCAAAAAACCAAGGGAACCTACCTCATCGATACGGAAGAAAAACGCATCAAAGCCTTGAAATGGTTGCCCATTGAAGATGTTTGGGGAATAGGACGGAAGCACGCACAACGCTTGCGGAATCAAGGAGTCAAAACAGCATTTGATTTCACCCAATTGTCGAATGCGTGGGTGCAAAAAGAAATGAGTATCGTTGGTCTGCGCTTGAAACGCGATCTGGAAGGCTTACCGACCTTGGATTTGGAAGAAATAAAAGACAAAAAGAACATTGCGACAACGCGTTCGTTTGAAAAAAGCATCGCTGATTTGGCTGGTTTGCAGGAGCGCGTTGCGACCTTTGCCGTCTCGTGTGCCGAAAAATTGCGCAAACAAAAAAGTTGTTGCAAAGCGCTCTCGGTTTTCATTCATACCAACGGATTTCGACAAGATCAACCGCAATACGCAAAGAATATTGTTTTGAAATTGCCGTTTGCTACGAATTCAAGTTTGGAATTGGCGCATTTTGCAAACAAAGCCTTGGAACACATTTATCAAAAAGGGTTCCACTACAAAAAGGCGGGCGTTATCTTATTGGAGATTGTGCCACAGGATACCGTTCAGATTTCTTTGTTTGATAACAGCAATCCCCGCCACGCTTCCTTGATGCGCACCGTCGATTTGTTGAATCAACGCTTTGGTCAGCAAAAAATACGCTTGGCTATCCAAGATAGAAAACGCGTCTGGAAAATGAAACAAGAACGTCTGTCGCCGCGGTACACAACCAATTTGAATGATATTATTACGGTAAATGCTTAAATGAAAGAGGAAATAGAAAAAAGAGGGTAAAAGGGTAATATTACCTCTTTGGTATTTTGCAAAATTGCAAAATTGAATCAAAAGCATCTTGTCTTAGTAAAAAAGTAATAGTACGTTTTTCCAATTTTCCAATTTTTGAAATTTCCAAAATAAGTCCTTGTCCACTCTATGAACAACGAACAAGAAACACGTTTTGTTTCTCATTGAAATTCTCATTAATATTGACAAAAACAAACGAGTATGTGTTTCCACTCCAAGCAATCGGCTGACGCACAACGACTGAAAAAGCGTTACAAAGCAAGTTTCCCACAAGAATTGGCTTTTCAACCAAGTGATGAGGTGAATGGCTTTACACATCCGCATTGTCCCATCATTACAAATACCGATCCGACAACAATCCAACTCGCTTCCTGGGGCTTGATTCCCGCATGGGCAAAAGACACAACCATTCAAAACAGTACGTTGAATGCCAAAATTGAAACGCTCCATGAGAAACCATCGTTTCAAGCAGTGGTTAACCAACGTTGCCTCGTTCCTGTAACGGGATTTTACGAGTGGCATTGGTTGGATAGCAAGGGGAAACACAAAGAAAAGTACTTGATTACCTGCGAAGCGAGTGAGATTTTTTCGTTTGCGGGACTGTGGAGCACGTGGATTGATCCCAATACAGGAATGACACAACAATCGTTTGCAATTCTTACAACAGCGGCAAATGAATTAATGGCAGCAGTACATAATTCCGCCAAGCGGATGCCCATCATCATTACACCAACAGCAGAGGAGGAGTGGTTATTAGGAACGCATGCGCCAAACATTGAACAGCGATTAATTGCAACGAATTTAGCAGCGCAGCAGCGGTTGTTTTGAGGTGATTGTTTAAGTCGTGGGGTAATATTACCTTTTTGGTATTTTGCAAATTTACAACATGTGTTCGAAACAAATTTTAAAAAGGGAAGCATAAAAAAAAGCTGCCGCAACATGCAACAGCTTTTACTTGTATAATTTTTAAAACTTACATCCATTTTGCAGAAAAACGATTGTATTCACTGCGTAGGTCGTTGAAGTTTTTCTCAAATGAAGTCACTAAATCTTTTTCAACTAAATGATCCGCTGTTTTACGGTGGTCAACGGCAATAGGATTTGAGTTTATTTCATTGATTAATTGTTGTTCATTTACCTTTACAGCATGCATGATTTCATCAATGTTATTGCGTTGAATAATAAACTGATTTTGGAAATGTTCCACTTCTGCTAACATGTCTTTATTCGAATTTTTACCGGCAATTTCTTCCAGACGTTTTTCAAAAATGACAATATCTTCTTTGTAAAATTGTAAGCTATTGATCCACGATTTATTTTCTTCGTGTTGTTGGTAAATGGGAGCTGTTGTGTTTTTCATACTCGTTGTTTTTGTGTTTTATCTTTCAAAACAAAGGTGCACGATAACTAACTCAAAAAACAGAAGATAAGGCAGGTAAAAAACTGATATTCGTCATCAAAAAAAGCACCCCGAAGGATGCTTTTTGATAGAGATAGGTTATTGAAGTTATTGAATAACTAATTTCACTATGTCATTTGTCTTGACACCTGTTACCTCCAAAAAGTACACACCTGTTTTCAAAGTTGAACAAGCGAATTGCGTAGCTTTTGGATCGAGTACTTGAACTACTTTTCCATTATTATCAATGATTCGTAGAGAAGTAATAGTTCCAAGTTGCTCCAATCCATGCATTGAAAAAGATCCAGTTGTTGGGTTAGGGGAGATAACAAGCGATGAACTGTTATTTTCATTGATACCTGTGTAGTTCAACGTTAAGTTCAAAGTAACAATACTATCACAACCTGCAGCGTTTACCAAGGTATCTGAGTATATTCCACTTTGCGTATACGTTTGGTTGTTGATAGGCCATGTGTAAGTGTCAAGAGCAGTTTGGGTTTGTGAGGAAGTTGTGTTATTACTTCCTAGTTGAGAATTGTATAAATCTTTGATTTCACAATCGGTTAGAGCGCGATTCCAAATACCGATATCGTCTAGTTTGCCAATAAAATTTGCTCCTCCATTTGGAACACCATTATTTTCAGCTCCAAATCTTAAATTTGCTATTTGACCAACTGAATTTTGTGAAGAATTGAAATTAAAAACTAGATTTAAGTCATAATAAACTTTCCAATTTTGCAAACCACTTTTAACCCATACAATATTGTGCCAATTTTGATTGAAATTTGAATTTGTTATTTGACAAGTATCAGGCCAAATAATAGACCAACTTTGACCATTTCCAATTCCAACCGAAATCCCATTAGGTGGATTAGGCGAACTACTTGAATAATGAAATGCAAGGTTTTCTAATGGATGAGGATTAGTGTTAAAAATTGTTTGATTTGTTTTAGTAGAATCATTTGTTTTCCACCAGATAGAAATTGTATGTGAACTATTAGTATTTAAAAAATGATTACTAATTTCAATCCAATCATTTAATCCATCAAAACTATATGCTTTATTTACAATTCCAAAACGGTCACTTGTTAATGTTGCACCATGTACTGCTCCATTATTTCCATTGCCGCTTTCATCATTAGAATTACCATTGAGTGGCAACCAGCCAATCAAGCCATTAGTAGGAACATATGAAGGTACTTGTGCAAAAGTGTTTATTGCAAGTAAAACAGCTATTAGTAGAGTTAGTTTTTTCATATGATTTTTTTTATTTTTAAAATGATATATTTTGCAACAGTGATGTTACACGGTCTATAACATGTTTCGTGTGAAAAGTTCTCAAGCATTAAAGATTTATCTGGAAATTGGTTATATTTATCGTGATATTCTTTCATAAAAGCAATAAATTCTAACGTAACTTTTTTTTTATTTTTAGAGCTGATTTGATATTCAAAAGCATTTTGAAAATTCTTTTTGTTAATTTTTGTTCCAGTTTTTCTCAAAAAAGTATAAAAATTGCCATTTTTCAATGGTATCTTTTCGTTTTCCTTCAAATTCTCTACTATTAGGTCTAGTAAATTTTCCATTGGTTTAGTGATTTAAATTATTAGAATGTGACCGTTTTATTATTTAAGTTTTTAATAACCAATACTATTTATAAAAACAAAGGTGATTACCAATGAAATTATACTTAATAAAATTACAGTACTTACACCCCAAATTGCAGCTTTCCCGGCTGAAATTGCTTTTCTTGGAAATCTATCTCGTTCCGTTAAGTAAATAATAAGTCCAACTAGAGGTATAAGAAATGAAATTACATTTATGCCTGCTGATGGTTGATCATTAGGATTTGTAGTGCTTGGCTCTTGAATTATTTGCATGTCTTTGCTAATTGAATTTTGACGATTACTTTTTTCAAAAATGAACGTACCTAAAAAGATGATTACAGCAAGAAAACCTAATGGCGATAAAAAATTACTTAATTCTGTTAATAATTCTATGAAGTGGTTTTCTAATCTAGATTCTATAATTTCATAACGTTCAACTTTAGATTTCCCAAATGACTTTATTTCATATGGTAGTAATGATATTGCACGTATTAAATTAAGTAAGTAATGTAAAACAGCAATTGTAGCTGCAATTTTTCTGATTTTCATAGTTTATTTTTTTAGTTATGTTTACTCATAAAGCTTTTCAGCTACGCCCCGTTTTTAAAGTTGTTTCTGGACTCAACTATTATTCTTTAATAATCTTTATCACTTCCTGCTTATCACCAGCGGTTATCGTTAAGAAGTAAACACCCGATTTAACTGTTTCCAAATTGAATTTGCTAGCTGATGGGTCAAGTTCTTTCACCAATTTACCATTCACATCCGAAACACGCATTGTGCTGATGGTGTTATACAATTCCAAACCTGCAATAATAAACGCACCAGTTGTTGGGTTAGGGGAGATAGATAATAATGGAAAACCTGTTTCTGAAATACTTGCATCATCGATGATTGTAAGAGTTGCAATAGTTGACGTGTCAGTACATCCTCCGTCATTAATGAGACATCTGAAAACTTGATTATTATTGGTCATGCTCAAGTTTGAAACACTCAAAGTAGAACTTGTAACGCCACTATACTGACCAGCATTACTTAAATTTTGAAATCCTAAGCCTAGATTAGTTTGCCATTGGTAAGTAGTATTAGAATTTGAAGATGAAACTGAAAAATTAGCTGTTCCAATTGAAGTTGGTACATTTTGATCTTGAGGTTGAGAAGTAATGCTTAAATTACAACCTTCAAATAAAGTTGCAATTTCTAAATCTGTTAAGGCACGATTCCAAATACCGATGTCGTCGAGTTTGCCATCAATAAATTCAGAAATTGAAAAAATGTCAACTCCAAAGTATAGATTTTGAGATGAACAACCACCAATAGATGTTGAGTTTTGAACTTGACCTATCAATACACCATTTTTATAAATCTGAGTATTACCCCCAATACCAGAACTTACATATACCAAATGAGTCCAATTACCTGTGTTTATTGAGGTATTGTTTAATATGCCTCCTGCTGTACCTGAACACCCAGCACCATAAGAAATGCACAAATTATTATTTGAAGCAACTGCTCCCCAAGTTGTACTAGCTGAACTTCCAAGACATACATATTCCATATTTGCAAAATAATTGTCAGGATTTATCCAAACTGAAAGAGAAAATATTTGATTAGGTATATTATTTTGGGGACATACTATTTGAGCATTTGCATTAAAATCATATGCCGAATTAATACTTCCATTTCTATCTGAAATTAACGTCGCCCCATAAATCGTTCCATTATTCCCATTGCCACTTTCATCGTTAGCGTTGCCATTGAATGGCCACCAGCCAACTAGTCCATTAGTTGGAACATAAGAAGGTACTTGTGCGTAAATTGATGCTGCTATAAAAATAGCAGACAAAAATGTTAGTTTTTTCATATGATTTTTTTTGTTTTTAAAATGATATATTTTGCAACAGTGATATTACACGGTCTATTACATGTTTCGTGTGAAAAGTTCTCAAGCATTAAAGATTTATCTGGAAATTGTTTATATTTATCGTGATATTCTTTCATAAAGGCAATAAATTCTAACGTAACTTTTTTTTATTTTTAGAGCTGATTTGATATTCAAAAGCATTTTGAAAATTCTTTTTGTTAATTTTTGTTCCAGTTTTTCTCAAAAAAGTATAAAAATTGCCATTTTTCAATGGTATCTTTTCGTTTTCCTTCAAATTCTCTACTATTAGGTCTAGTAAATTTTCCATTGGTTTAGTGATTTAAATTATTAGAATGTGACCGTTTTATTATTTAAGTTTTTAATAACCAATACTATTTATAAAAACAAAGGTGATTACCAATGAAATTATACTTAATAAAATTACAGTACTTACACCCCAAATTGCAGCTTTCCCGGCTGAAATTGCTTTTCTTGGAAATCTATCTCGTTCCGTTAAGTAAATAATAAGTCCAACTAGAGGTATAAGAAATGAAATTACATTTATGCCTGCTGATGGTTGATCATTAGGATTTGTAGTGCTTGGCTCTTGAATTATTTGCATGTCTTTGCTAATTGAATTTTGACGATTACTTTTTTCAAAAATGAACGTACCTAAAAAGATGATTACAGCAAGAAAACCTAATGGCGATAAAAAATTACTTAATTCTGTTAATAATTCTATGAAGTGGTTTTCTAATCTAGATTCTATAATTTCATAACGTTCAACTTTAGATTTCCCAAATGACTTTATTTCATATGGTAGTAATGATATTGCACGTATTAAATTAAGTAAGTAATGTAAAACAGCAATTGTAGCTGCAATTTTTCTGATTTTCATAGTTTATTTTTTTAGTTATGTTTACTCATAAAGCTTTTCAGCTACGCCCCGTTTTTAAAGTTGTTTCTGGACTCAACTATTATTCTTTAATAATCTTTATCACTTCCTGCTTATCACCAGCGGTTATCGTTAAGAAGTAAACACCCGATTTAACTGTTTCCAAATTGAATTTGCTAGCTGATGGGTCAAGTTCTTTCACCAATTTACCATTCACATCCGAAACACGCATTGTGCTGATGGTGTTATACAATTCCAAACCTGCAATAATAAACGCACCAGTTGTTGGGTTAGGGGAGATAGATAATAATGGAAAACCTGTTTCTGAAATACTTGCATCATCGATGATTGTAAGAGTTGCAATAGTTGACGTGTCAGTACATCCTCCGTCATTAATGAGACATCTGAAAACTTGATTATTATTGGTCATGCTCAAGTTTGAAACACTCAAAGTAGAACTTGTAACGCCACTATACTGACCAGCATTACTTAAATTTTGAAATCCTAAGCCTAGATTAGTTTGCCATTGGTAAGTAGTATTAGAATTTGAAGATGAAACTGAAAAATTAGCTGTTCCAATTGAAGTTGGTACATTTTGATCTTGAGGTTGAGAAGTAATGCTTAAATTACAACCTTCAAATAAAGTTACAATTTCTAAATCTGTTAAGGCACGATTCCAGATACCAATATCGTCGAGTGCTCCATATGCCCCACTAGGGTAATTTAGGCTTCCATTTCCACCATATAAAATACTTCCAATTGAAAAGTAATCGGGAGTTGGTCTATTTGAAATGCCATTAGAATTTGAAATTTGATTGTCTAAAACGCCATCAATAAATAATTTATGATATACTCCATCCCAAGTTCCAACTACATGATGCCAAGTATCTACAGTAAGTGATGTATTACTAATTAAATCTGCTCCACTGGGTGAAGGGAAACTTCCTGTTATTTGCATTCTAATATTAGTTGTTCCATCTTGCATACCAAAAAACAGATCTTCTCCAACTCCATGTTTTTGTTTCACAATAAATGAATTTCCAATTCCAAAATAATGGTTTGAGACATATTGAGAATCTATCTTCACATAAAAACTAACACTTCCGGAACTAAAATTATTAATTAATGACCATGAGCTTGTGGGTGTTGTAAAATAATCATTCCCATTAGCGAAATAAGCTGCAGAGAAATTTATATTATGGTTATTTTGTGTGAAAAGTATATTACCATTTTGAATTAAATTGTTATTATATCCACTTATGTCATTTCCATTATTATTAAAGGGATAAAATGCAACCAAACCATTTGTTGGAACATAAGAAGGAACTTGAGCAAATGTTGTTGTTGCAAGTAATATTGCAATCAGTAATGTTAGTTTTTTCATACTTATTTTTTGATTAAAATTAAGTAATGAAACTAACGCACTATAAAAATTTTGGAGAACATGTATTATCACCAATAACAGGGTTATTTTGAAGTTGAAAATTCCGCTAAAACAGTTTTATTCAAAAACAACAACTTCATCCGTTTGTCGGCTTTCATCCGTTCCTCAACAAATATTTCTTCTTGTGGAATATTGAATTTAGCAGCTAATTTATAGCGCAGTTCTTTCAACAAGGTTTCTCGTCGCTTTTTCAAAGTGTCAATTGACGGTTGATCATGATTGACCAAATCGTTAATATGTGAAATTTCTAAACCGGTTTCATGGAATTGAATCAGTAATTGAATCAATTCTATTTCAGTGCTATTAAATTCATCAAACAATGCATCACTAGCTTGCTCGATATTGGAATCGAGTAGTTTCTTTCGTTTGCTATACTTTGTCACTAGTGTAACAATAAGTATTCCTAAAAGGAGAAGAAAAAATCCGATTTGCCATCTGAATTGATCGAATAGAGATGGATCTTTTAGTAAAATATCGCCTTCTACTAAATCCAATTGCTTTAAAAATGAATCATTAGAAATCTCAACATATAAAGATGGTTTAGAAGTGATTTTAAAAAGTAAAAAAAGTGAATCAACAGAAATGATATTTCTGAATATTCTTGAAGAGTTTAGTTTATATTTTTTATAACGCATTTTTTCAAAATCGTAGCTTACAATCATGTTAGGATAACAAGAATAAAAGCTTTTGTAATTTTGATGATGTTCGTAAGGGTCTTCAATTTTCCGACCAATAATTTCTGGATCAATTGAGCCTAGTGCAGTCCATTTTTTTGATGATTTATCAAATTGATAAAGCTTCCTAAGTTGATTATATTTATTATGTTTTAAACTAAAACCATCAAATACATAATAATAGTTTTTATTTTGTTGCACAAAACTTCTAACTCCGGATGGGGGCGGATTATTAATGGCATTCAACACAAACCACTCTCTTTCGATGGTGTCGTATCGGGTAATGATATTCTTACTAGTAAATAATCCATAACCACCATAGATTCTGGGTTCACCTTCGTCCATGAAAAATGCACCTTCAAATTGATTCATGTGGTAAAACGAATGGTCGTGTCTTTTAATAGTATTATTTTTTAATGAATATACAACACCACATCCGGTATAAACAAAATAAACGGGCGTTCCTTTTTCAGACATTGGGATAAAATCTGCTAGAAACTGTTCAAAGGGCATTTCTATTGTTAAATGTATGGGCGTCTTTTCCCATTTAACTGCTTTATGGTTGTATTTCCACAAAAAGGTAGAATCATCCAACACACAAAAAGCCTTTTCATTGTAATCATAAAAAGCAAACGCGTTAATGTGATTTAGATTAAGTCTTTTTTGCGCGTGAATAAAAATAGGGGAAAGTAAGAGTAGGAAAAGCGTTAATCGTGTCATTAGTTTTTTTTCAAAGATATACTAAGCGTGAAATATTACAGGAAAGAAAAAGTGAAAGTTAGGTTTTCACCTATTTTCACCTAAATTAATGAATAGAAAATGAGTTGTTTGTATGAAAAAATAAAGTTTTAAGTATGTTATTTAAAATTTTATTGCAGTATTTTTTTCTTAGGGTAGCAATTTGCGACTTCAATCCTTTCTATTAATCTTATTTATTTAATTGAACATATTTTAGTGATATGTTCATATTTTTTAAAATATTGAACATGACAGTTGTTTTGTATTAAAAATGGACATATATTTGTTATATGTACAAATAATTTAAAAAAATGGACATGATGAAAAAGGTAGAATTTGACAGAACAGTTCCTTATAATGACTTACCTGATTTGCCAATGCTTACTGATTTTATTGATAAAGACGTGTTGATGAAGTGGGGATTAGCGTCAAGGTCTTTAGCAGAGTTAAATAGAAATATATTACGCATTCCTAATCCAACAATGCTTGTAAATACAATTTCATTACAAGAAGCTAAAAGTTCTACCGAAATTGAAAATATCTTCACAACAGAAGATGAACTTTATAAAGCAATATCAGAAACAGTTAAGGAAGAATATGCAAATTCTTCAACGAAAGAAGTTTTAAAATACAGAGAAGCGCTTTGGGAAGGATTTTATTTGGTCAAGAAAAAAAATGAAATTGATAAAAAAACGATTGTTAATGTTTTTCAGAAAATAAAAGATACAACGCAAGAGTTTAGATCGCCACAATCACAAATAGTAATTAAGAGGGGACAAAGTGAATTGCGTCCAGGAGAAATAATTTACACACCACCAAGGGGTGAAGGAATAATCGCGGCTAAAATTGATAATTTATTGCTCTTTATGAAGCAAGAAGATGAGATTGACCCATTAATTAAAATGGCTATAGCTCATTATCAATTTGAAGCAATTCACCCTTTTACAGATGGGAATGGTCGGACTGGTAGAATATTAAACCTACTTTATTTAATCGATCAAAAGTTGCTTTCACATCCAGTTTTATATTTGAGTAATTATATCATTCAAAACAAAGATGATTACTATTATTATTTATCAGGGGTTACTCAGAAAAGCGACTGGAAATCCTGGGTTATTTTTATGCTGACTGCAGTAGAAAAAACGGCGAACCACACGAATCAATTGATTGATGAAATTATGATACAGTTAGTTGAAACTTACAATTATGCAAAATCAAAGCTCAAGTGGTATTCATTAGAAGTTAATCAAGCTTTGTTTTTTCAGCCATATATTAAACAACGATTTATTGGAGAAATTACTGGAGCAAAAAGCCGAACAACTCTAACGAAATACATGCATCAATTAGTTCAAATTGGCGTTCTTTCAGAGAAAAAAGAAGGAAAAGAGGTATTCTATGTGAATAATGATTTATTAAGAATCTTACAGAAAAGATAACTCTTTTCAACGTTATTTTATTATTCGATAATGGATTTTTGACGATTTTTCAGAGTAAAGATCCTACCGCAAAAGTTCATTCCAAGCATGAAATCTCGTGCTGCTTCGCATCACTGAATTTTTTTGTATCGCCAACTTACAAAAGAAAACTTTTGACGTTGTCAAACAAAAAAATCCCGACATTACATGTCGAGATTTCTTTTGTGACCCCGAAAGGATTCGAACCTTTGACCTTCGCCTTAGAAGGGCGTTGCTCTATCCAGCTGAGCTACGGAGCCATAATATTTTATTTCAATCGGACTCGTTGCGCTTTCTTCCCGACGATTCGGGAGAGCTACGGAGCCATTATTTTTTAAAACAAAAAAGGGGATGATTGCTCATCCCCTTCATGTCGGGGCGGCAGGATTCGAACCTGCGACCTCCTGGTCCCAAACCAGGCGCGATGACCGGACT
>CALJKJ010000060.1 GCA_937973685.1 uncultured Flavobacteriales bacterium
GTATCAACTGATGATGCACAATTAGACTGGAATCCAGGTTTATATGGTGAGACTTCATGGACGTTGATTTATGGTCCAGCTGGATTTGATCCTGCTGCAACGCCAAGTCAAGCTTTAGGAACTCAAAACTTAATCACTTCTGATGCAAGTTTCGGAAACAGTTTAACACAATTAACTGCATATGATGTTTACATCTATTCTGAATGTACGCAAGACAACTTGGTTTCAGGTGGTTTCTTATACAGCTTCACAACATTACCAAACTGTTCTTATCCTTCAAACATAGTTGCAACAACAGATGTTGATTCATTAGAAGTAACATGGAACTGGACTCAATCTTCAGTTGGAACTCAAATTTCTGATTTCAATGTTGCTTATGTTATGACTGGTAATAATGTTTATACAGGAACTGAAGTTGCAACTGGAAGTACAAATACTTCTGACACTATTTACGACCAAACGTTATTAGGTGGTGGTGTTTACCAAGTATATGTTCAAGCTGTTTGTGCGAATGGTGATACATCATCATATGTTGGTCCAGTAAATGTTGTTATGCCTTTAACAAATGACTTAGTTTGTGGTGCTGACACATTAGCTTTGAATACAACGTATACATTTAACAATACAGGTGCAACGGTTTCTTTAGATGAAATCAATGTTGCTCCAGCTGCTACAGGTGCTCAAACAACAACAGGTTGGATCAATTCTACTTTGAATGGTACAACTTGGTTCAAGTTTATCGCGCCAAACAGTGGAAGTGTTCGTATTAACTGTACTTCTACAAACTACAACGGTCAAGCAGCGGTATATGATGCAGCTTCATGTTCGGATTTCAATAACAACTTTGATTTCTTAGCAGCGAATGATAATGCTATCGGTGGAACAAGTTTAGCACCAAACTTTACAGTTTGTGGATTAACTCCTGGCCATGCTTATTACATCATGCATGATGGTTTCACAGGTACTGCAGGAGTGTTTGGAATTAATATTACTGAAATCGTATTAAATGCGGGTGCAGCTGTTCCAACAACAAATGTTTGTTCAGGTGACACATTGAATTTAGATGGTACTATTACAGGAAACGATTTAGGTGGTGTATGGAGTTCAACAATTAATGCAGTTAATGCAAGTATTTTTGGATCAACATTCCAATCTGCTGGTATTGCATTCCAAACGTTTAACTTCCAATACAAAGTAGTTGATGGTTGTGCTTCTGATACTGTTGTATCTAAAGTGAGAATTTTCCCTCCATCAAGTGCAGGAATCGACGGAACAATTACAGCATGTAAACACGAGCCAATTGATTTATTAGCTGGTTTAACTGGTAATGTAGATTTAAATGGTACTTGGTACGATCCATCAAATGTTGCAATTAATAATTCACAGGTAACAACTGGTGGTTTCCCTGGAAACTTTAACTACGATTACATTGCAGGAAATGGTGTTTGTCCAGATGACACTGCAAATGTTGTTGTAATTGTATTGAGTAATTGTGATTTCAACGGAATTGATGAATCTACGTTTGCTGGCATTGAGGTTTATCCTAACCCTACAAATGGTATGGTTTATGTAAGTGCTACTAACAACGCAGGTACATTCAATTACGAAGTAACTGACGCAAATGGTCGTGTAATTGCAACTGCAGTTAACGCGATCAATGGTGCTGCTACAACGTCTATTGACTTGTCAAAAGTTGAAACAGGTGTTTACTTCATCCGATTATCAAACACAACTTCTGATAAAGTTTATCGAGTAGTTGTTCAATAAATTAATAATTTGAAAATTAAAGCGGCTATCTTTTTAGATAGCCGCTTTTTTTTGCGCTATTTTGTTAGTAGATTGAATAAAATTATTGTGGCCAATCGGCAGCTTTACCACAATTTACCAGTGTAATTATTTTTCAACTGTATCAAGTACAAATATTCTATCTGTGGTCAAGCTATATTTTTATCACTAAAAACACGGGTAAATAATCTGTTTACTTTTTCTGTATTATTTTACGATTTAACAACGTTTAAATTGATCAATACAGAATTGAAAGCCTAATGCTAAGTTTTTGATCTAGGCTCACGTTAAAACAAAAAAAAGACTGCTCGTTTTGGAACAGTCTTTTTAATATAAATAAGTTTGTGATTAATCGTTCAGCTTTAATACCGCCATGAATGCCTCTTGAGGTATTTCTACGCGACCAACTTGGCGCATGCGTTTCTTTCCTTCTTTTTGTTTTTCTAACAATTTTCGTTTACGAGAAATATCTCCACCATAACATTTTGCAGTTACATCTTTACGCAATGCCTTGATTGTTTCACGCGCAATTACTTTTGCACCAATAGCAGCTTGAATTGGAATTTCGAATTGTTGACGTGGAATTAATTCTTTTAATTTCACACAGATTTTTTTTCCTAAATCATAAGCATTACTTCTGTGTACAAGCGCTGACAACGCATCTAATTGTTCGCCATTCAACAACATGTCCATGCGAATCAAATCGGAGGTTTTGTAGCCAATTGGATGATAATCAAACGAAGCATAACCTCTTGAAACAGATTTTAAACGATCGTAAAAATCAAAAACAATCTCAGCAAGCGGCATTTCAAAAGTTAACTCAACACGATCTTGTGTCAAATACACTTGGTTGTGCAATTCACCCCGTTTCTCGATACATAAGGTCATGATTTGACCAATGTATTCCGATTTTGTGATGACTTGAGCTTTGATATATGGTTCTTCAATGTGATCGATTGTAGATGGATCTGGTAATTCAGAAGGATTGTTTACAATCATTGATTTTGACGGATCTTTTGTCGTATGACAGAAATACGAAACGTTGGGAACTGTTGTAATCACAGTCATGTTAAATTCACGCTCTAATCGCTCCTGAATGATTTCCATGTGTAACATTCCCAAGAAACCACAACGGAAACCAAAGCCTAATGCAGCAGACGATTCTGGTTCAAATACCAACGATGAATCGTTCAATTGCAGTTTTTCCATCGAATAACGCAATTCTTCGTATTCGTCTGTTTCTACTGGATAAATTCCAGCAAACACCATCGGTTTTACATCTTCAAATCCTTTGATTGGCTCGTCACACGGATTACTTGTTAACGTAATGGTATCACCAACTTTAACTTCGTTTGCTTGTTTGATACCTGAAATGATATATCCAACATCACCGGCACGTACTTCTTTTTTCGGACTTAAATCCATTTTAAGAATCCCTACTTCATCTGCATTGTAATCGCGTCCTGTGTTAAAGAAACGAACACGGTCTCCTTTTTTGAGGACACCATTACGAACACGATAATATGCTATAATTCCACGGAATGGGTTGAAAACAGAATCAAAAATCATTGCTTCTAAAGGAGCACTTTCATCACCTTTTGGAGCTGGAATACGATTGATAATTGCAGATAAAATAGCATCTACTCCCAAACCTGTTTTTCCAGAAGCAGGAATCACATCGCTTGGGTCACAACCAATTAATTCAACGATTTGATCGGTAACTTCTTCAGGCATCGCGCCCGGCAAGTCCATTTTATTCAAAATTGGAATGATTTCTAAATCGTGTTCCAATGCAAGATATAAATTTGAAATTGTTTGCGCTTCAATACCTTGAGAGGCATCAACGATTAATAAAGCACCCTCACAAGCGGCAATCGAACGAGAAACTTCGTAAGAAAAATCAACGTGTCCAGGGGTATCAATCAAATTCAACACATATTCTTGCCCTTCAAATTTATAATTCATTTGAATGGCGTGCGATTTTATTGTAATACCGCGTTCACGTTCCAAATCCATATCATCCAAGGCTTGAGCCTGCATTTCACGATCTGAAATAGTTCCGGTAGTTTGCAACAATCGATCTGCCAATGTGCTTTTTCCATGGTCGATGTGCGCGATAATACAAAAATTACGAATATGCTTCATGTTGCAAAGGTAATGAAGAAAGAAGAAAAAGCATTGTTTTTCCTAACTTCATGTGCGTACTTTTTTGGGTTTTATCGCAACTTAAGTCGGATTCGTAGCAGCATCCAATTTGTAAAGCGTGCCATTTTTCCAAAGTAATAGATGATTTTTTTCCAATAATCAAGTCGATCAATGGTTTTCATCGGTAATTTGTCACGTTGAAACGCGCTAATTTTTCCGATATAATTTTTTTCTGTGATAGGCTCATCAGCTCGCAAACAGGAATCACCTTGTGTTGTGTTGTGTGCAACATACCGATGAACAATGAGTTGATGTTTGCGTTGGAAAGCTATGATATCCCCGAATTTCAACTCCGAAAAAGGAGTAGGATGTATTTTCACAACATCACTTGGACGTAAACACGGAAACATGCTCCACCCATTTGCTGCAATAGTAATTTCTTGCCCATTTTGCAGCGCTGTTTGAACCATTTCAATCAAATGTGTTTGCGGAAGTTTTTCTTGCTTCATGATTTGTTTTGCAGTTGAAAATTAAGTAAAACGATTGATAAAAGAGCAAATCAATGCTATTTCTGATATTTTTTCTTGTTTTGAAAGTCTTCAATAAATAAAATACTTATTTTTATACCAAAAATTAAAAGATCATGGGTTCAATAACAGTATTTCAATCGATTGCAGACTTTTTACAATGGACATTCCAATTTTACGATAACGTAGGAGACATATTAAACTGGAGTTTCATTGCATTGGGATTTTTCGGTTTCGGATATTGGATGCGTTGGCAAAAGAAATTCAATGATCGTGCAGCGCAAGATCCAAATCAAATTAAATAATCCAACAAACTATTTTGTTCAAAAGGTCTTCATATTGAAGGCCTTTTTTTATATTCGAACATGGGTATTTCATTTATCATAACAGCGGGAGGAATTGGCAAGCGAATGGGGAGTGAGCAGCCGAAACAATTTCTAATTATTGGTAATCAACCGATTTTAATGCACACAATTGCACGATTGCATGCTTATGATCCAACTGCGCAATTACTTGTAACGTTACCGGTAACTTATTTTTCCGAATGGCAACAACTTTGTGAACTTCATTCGTTTTCCATAAAACACACACTTGTAGCAGGAGGAGTAGAACGGTTTCATTCAATAAAAAATGCCTTGGTAAAATGCACAGGAACGTATGTTGCCGTTCATGATGGCGTACGTCCGTTTGTTTCTAACGAGTTATTAGAGCGGTTGTTTCAAGCAGTTTCAGCTCATAAAGCAGTAATTCCAGTGATAGCAGTTAACGAATCACTGCGACAGGTTGCTGAAAATGGAACCAATGCAGCAGTTGAACGCGCTGCATACCGAGTAGTGCAAACACCACAAGTGTTTGAAGCAGATCTTTTAAAGATGGCTTATGAAACTCCTTACAATAGTTCCTTCACAGACGATGCATCTTTGGTTGAACTGTCAGGTCAATCCATTCATTTAGTTGCTGGTTCAGTTGATAACATTAAAATCACACAACCCATTGATTTGGTCATAGCTGCAAACTTGTTAGGTTCATAATACGAAAAAAAAAGCCCGAATGAATCATTCGAGCTAAAGTATTATTAATTGAAAAATTAAGCTTTTCCTAATTTATTAAGCATGCGTAAGTGATTGAAAATTGCTCCACCAAATGTTCGGTGATAATTGTAATTTACCCCGTATTCTTTCGCTGTTTCCTTGATTATTTTAGCAATTTTGGGATAATGAATGTGTGAAATATCTGGGAATAAATGGTGTTCTATTTGGTGATTCAAACCACCAACAAACCAAGTAAACAAAGGATTCCAATTTGAGAAGTTTGCTGTTGTCATCATTTGATGTCTTGCCCAACTTTCTTCTTCATTTTTCGTTTGGTAATTATTTTTCGTCATAAATTCCGTTTCAGGCATTACATGCGCTGATTGAAATACAAATGCTAATATAGTTCCGCTTACAAAATGCATTATAAAGAAACCTAGCATCCATTGCCAAATTGAAATATCCATTACCAACATTGGAATCACGCCGATGTAGACATAGTAAATTACTTTTGTCAAAATAAGCTTGACTATTTCACGTGTTAATGTTGTGTTTTGCGACTTTAACAAACCATTTTTACTAAAACGACGTAATTGATTAAAATCTTTATTCGTCATCCATGAAAAGGTCATTAATCCATAGAAAAACCATGCATAAAACATCTGAAAACGATGAATTTTTTTGCGAGGTGCATCAGGAGTAAAACGCAAAACACCAATTGGATCAATATCCTCATCCATATCGTGAACATTAGTAAACGAGTGGTGTAAAATATTGTGTTGAATGCGCCAGTTTGTATTACAACCGCCCAATACTTCTAATGAGAAGCTCATGATTTGATTCAGCCAATTGTATTTTGAAAAAGCGCCATGATTCGCATCGTGCATAATTGACAATCCAATTCCAGCCATTCCAACTCCCATGAATATAGTCATTAATAACATCATGAGGTTGGAATCAACAACTCCAAGAACCATTAAAAAGTAAGGGATGAAAAAGATAGAAAACATAACAGGCACTTTCAATAAGATACGCCAGTTACCTGATTTCCGCATTTTATTTTGTTTGAAATATTCTTCTACTCGTAGGGTAAGTTTTTTAGTGAATTCATCACTGCGTGTTAATCGAATGTATTGCATATTGTCATTTGAACAATTAGTTTATGAATTGCTCGTTGGTAAAGATACTTAATAGTTTATAAAAGATTCCTTAATAGTTGCGAAATCTTTGGTATAAATTAATGTAATAGTTAACAATCAACTGTTTACATTATTTACCATTCCAGTTTGTCATTGTTAATTGCAAGCCAATAGTTGCAAAACTCTTTAAAAATTCTGTAGCAATTGTAATCCGTTCGTTCAAGGTTTCACGTTCTGCTGCGGCCCATTCACCTAGCACATAATCTACTTGCTGTCCTTTGTGAAAATCACTCCCCACGCCAAAGCGCAAACGACAGTATTCCGTTGAATTGATGGTTGCTTGGATGTCTTTCAAACCATTATGTCCGCCATCAGATCCTTTTCCTTTCATGCGTAATTTGCCAAAAGGTAATGCCAAGTCATCGGTTACAACGACCATGTTTTCTTTTAAGATTTTTTGTTGTTGCAAGTAATAGTTAACTGCTTTTCCAGAAAGATTCATGTATGTTGTTGGTTTCACCAAAATGAGCGTTCTTCCTTTGAATTTTACTTCCGCAACATCTGCAACTTTCTGTGAAACAAAAGTTCCTCCGAGCTCTTTTGCTAATGCTTCAACTACTTTGAATCCGATGTTGTGACGGGTTTCTTCGTATTTTGAACCGGGGTTCCCTAATCCTACAAACAAGTATTTCATGAAACAAAGATAATCCAATCGCAAAAATGTACTGCTTGTTCGGGGTAAAAAATCAATTCCTTTCGCAGCAAGCAAATTTCGACTTATCTTTGCTTAAAAAGAATATGCGCATACTTGGTGTCATTCCTGCTCGTTTTGGTTCTTCTCGTTTTCCGGGAAAACCTTTGATTGATTTGAAAGGCAAAACGATGATTCAACGTGTGGTTGAAGGTGTTGCTCAATCCAGTTTATTGACTGATTTTGTTGTTGCTACGGATGATGCGCGTATTTATGATCACGTTTCTTCGCTTGGAGCGCGGGTGATGATGACAGCCGAAACACATGAAACTGGAACTGATCGCTGTGCAGAAGTTGTTTCAAATCAAACCGATAAATTTGAAGTCATCATTAATATTCAAGGAGATGAACCGTTGGTAGATGCACGACAGTTGGATCAATTATTAGCAGCATTTGCAGATCCGAATGTTCAAATTGCTACACTCGCATCACGTGCAATAACGATGGACGAGATATTGAATACGAACCGAATAAAAGTGGTCGTTGATAAGGACAATAATGCGTTGTATTTTTCAAGAAGTCCATTGCCCAATTTTGCGAATGCGAAAGGCGATCCACAAGCGAGTTACCCATTCTTAAGACACATTGGCTTGTATGCTTATCGTTCGGAAGTTTTGCGGGAAATAAGTCAATTAGCACCAACTGCTTTGGAAAAGACAGAATCGTTGGAGCAATTACGTTGGTTGTACAATGGTTATTCAATTAAAGTTATAGAAACAACAATTGAAACGCCAAACATCGATACTCCAGATGATGTTGCAACTGTTTTAAAACAATTAGCGGATTAATTTTCTTCTTGAGCTGCAGTAGTTTCTTTTGAACTATTGTCAGTAGGTTTCACTTTTGGAAAGTAAGCTCGTTGGCGTAGAATTATTAAAATCACTCCACAACTTATTGCAGCATCGGCGATATTCCATATTGCAGGGAAAATTTGATTATCGCTTGGGTGCATGGGGTTTTTATTGTACCAAGGAACCCAACTTGGCCATTCAGTAGTGAATTGAAACATGTCCACTACATTCCCAAATAAAAAGCCGGTATGACGCGTTTCAATTTGTGTTTTGATACCAAATAACTCGCAGTCGGCAAATTTTCCTGAACCAGGCAAGTGGTTAAACGCATTACAAGGATCATAAGGAAAAACAAAATCGTAAAACATTGAATCGATTAGATTGCCAGTTGCACCTGCAAAGATTAAACCGATAGCGATTAGTAATTCCGTACGAACTCCTTTTTTCAACAAGCGGAAGAAATAAATTCCGATACCTGCAATTGCTACAACTCGAAAAACGCTCAGTCCTAATTTTGACCACATACTGGCTCCAAAAGTTGTTCCAAACGCCATTCCTTGGTTTTCGATATAGTACAGACGAAACCAATCGCCGAAAACTGCTTTGCTTTCGTCGGGCATGAATGACGTTTTGATCCAAATCTTCATTCCTTGGTCGAGCAATAAAACGCAGGCTACAAGTATACTTACTAGGAGTAGTTGTTTTTTCAAATGCTATTATTTTTGAAGGTTTTTCGCTTCAATGCTTAATGTTGCGTGAGGAACTAATTTCAAACGTTCTTTTTGAATTAATTTTCCTGTAACGCGGCAAACGCCATACGTTTTATTTTCAATGCGTTTCAGTGCATTTTTCAAATTTTCTATAAAAGATTCTTGACGAGCAGCTAATTGTGCTACTTCTTCACGCGATAATGTTTCCGATCCGTCTTCCATCATATTAAATGTACGACCAGTATCGTCAGTACCATGATTATCATTTGAGAGCGATGCTTTTAGCATGTCGTAATCTTCGTAAGCTTCTTTCAATTTATTGTTGATCAATACTCTGAATTCTTCTAATTCTGCGTCTGAGTATCTTGTTTTATCTTGCGCCATATTAACTAATTTGGTTCTTCACAAAAATAATCGAAAATTCATACGACAGTACCACATTTACAATTTGCTAACAAATACTTATTCACAGCCTTCCATTTATTGTGGAAAAGCGTTTTAAGATCTGTTTGGGTTAACGGTTTCAATCCATTGCGTCAATGCTATAAACTCCTCAACACCTAAGCGTTCTGGGCGTAATTGCAGCATTTCATTTTCAGGGTAATTAGCTGGCAACAAGGCTTTTATTGAGTTTCTTATAGTTTTTCTTCGTTGGTTAAAACTCATTTTAACGATTTGCTTGAACAACTTTTCATCACAAGGTAATTTTTCACGCGTGTTTCGCGTACAACGAATCACCCCTGATTTTACTTTTGGAGGCGGATCAAACACGTGTTCATCAACAGTGAAACAGTATTCAATATCGTAATAAGCTTGCAATAAAACGCTTAAAATACCATAGGTTTTCGTGCCTGGTTTTTCAGCAACACGCTGTGCTACTTCGCGTTGAAACATGCCCATGATTTCGGGAATGTGGTCTTTGTATTCAATGCAACGAAATAATATTTGCGAAGAAATGTTGTAGGGGAAATTACCAACAACAGCAAATGGGCGATTGCCAACCAACGCTAATGGATCAATTTTCAAAAAGTCACCATGCACAATACGATCTCCAAGTTGCGAATAATGTTCTTTTAAATAGTCAATTGATTCATCATCTACATCCAAGGCCCACCATTCCGTGTTTTCTTTTTCCATTAAAAATTCGGTCAAAGCACCCATTCCAGGACCAATTTCAATAGCGACTTCGCAGTCATTGTGACTTTTGTATTGGTCGGCAATTTTTTTACAAATCGCTTTGTCTTTCAAGAAATGTTGTCCGAGGTGTTTTTTTGCTTTAACCTTCATGTGGGAAATGTTCGATTACAGATAATGTACTTCTAAATGCAGCAAATTTACCGTTGAATTTAGCGTTGTGATCTTTTTGCAATTCAGGAGCGTGTTTTTCTTGGTAATCAGCAAGGTGTTCTTGACTGTAGGCAACATAAGTCATTGCATACGTACAAGCGCCTGGTTCCTCGTTATCAATTTTCGACATGCGGCCTTCTAAAAAACACCCTGTTGCAATTACTTGCGGAACATGAATTGCGCGCATCCAAGCTACCCATTCGTTTTCTATTGCTGGGTCGATGCTAACGGTTACGTTGTATATTACTTGCATAATTGTTATTATCTGTTGTCAAAGATACGTTATTTTGGTGGTCAACGAGTAGGAGAAGCGGAGTTAAAAAAAAGAGGCCATCTTTTCAGACAGCCTCCTTTATATGAAATGTATTTTTTGTTTAGTTCTTAATCCAACGGATTGTTTTAACTACCGAACCATTTGACAATTGAATCAAATATGTTCCAGTTGCAAAAGAAGCAGTATTGAACGTCAATGAAGTTGCTGTTTTTTCCGTTATTGTAGTTGGAATTTCTTTTCCATCTATTCCAATAAACGTGCACGCTAATCCAGTTAAATCTCCGTTAAATGATAAGGCAACTTGATCTTTTCCTGGGTTCGGGAAAAGGGTAACATGTGCAAAAATTGCATCATCAATTCCTAAGTTACCATCAACACCATCGCAGTTTTCATCGATTCCGTTTCCAGTATTATCTGTAGCATTTGGATTGATAGCAGGATTTGTATCGTCACAATCTTCGTTGTTAGCAACATATCCACTTGGAGGAGTACATGTTGAAATGGCATCAAACGGATCACCGAATGTGTCATTATCTACATCGGCATAATACAACGTTTCACCTGCATTTGGAGCAGCATCCGAATCATCACAATCGTTATCGTTTCCAACATATCCTGTAGGTTGTAAACAGTTTTGTACAGTTACAGCAGGGTTGCCTAAACCGTCATTATCAGCATCAATGAACCAAGTAAATGTTGCAAGACCTTCGTCATTACTTCCATTACAGTTGTTATCAAAACCATCACAAACTTCAACTGCATTTGGATGAGTTGCAGGATTTGTGTCGTCGCAATCCGTGTTATTTGAAACATATCCAACTGGAGCTGTACAAGCAATAATTGTAAATGTTGCATCACCATACGTGTCGTTATCGGCATCCGCATAGAAAACAGTATTTGCACCGCCAACTAAAGCATTTGCATCATTACAATCGGTGTTGTTTGTAACATAACCAACAGGCGCAGTACAAGCTGTTTGAGTGATTAAAGCATTTCCATAACCATCCAAATCAGCATCTTGGTAGTACGTAATTGCCGAACCAATGGTGGCATTTGCGTCATTACAATCAATAGGAGCTAACGAAGAAATGTATCCG
>CALJKJ010000061.1 GCA_937973685.1 uncultured Flavobacteriales bacterium
GACCAAAAATGCGTTTGAATGATGGACGTGTTTTGCCAGCGTTTATTGGACAAGCTTTGCGTGGTGAAGATTTAACCGTTTTTGGAGATGGTTCACAAACACGCTCGTTTTGCTATGTGGATGATTTGGTAGAAGGAATTGTTCGTTTGCTACATTCCGATTATTCGCAACCCGTTAACATTGGAAATCCAGACGAAATAACCATTGCACAGTTTGCAGAAGAAATCATTCAATTAACAGGGACTTCGCAAAAAGTGATCTACAAAGATTTACCTGTAGATGACCCAAAACAACGTCAGCCGGATATTACTGTTGCAAAAAAAGTTTTGGATTGGTCGCCAAAAGTAGACCGAAGTGAAGGCTTGAAATTGACATATGATTACTTTAAGCAATTAACGCAGGAGGAATTGTATCAATCCGATCACATCGATTTTGAAAAATATATTCAACGTTAAATGGATACTATGACAACATATTTTGCACATGAAACAGCAGTCATTGATGCTGGTTGCACAATTGGAGAAGGAACCAAAATTTGGCATTTTTCGCACGTTATGCCCAATTGTACTATTGGAAACAATTGCAATATTGGACAAAATGTTGTCGTTTCGCCCGAAGTGATATTAGGAAACAATGTCAAAATTCAAAACAATGTTTCGTTGTACACTGGAGTAATCTGTGAGGACGATGTTTTTTTGGGACCAAGTATGGTTTTTACAAACGTCATGAATCCGCGATCTGCAGTTAATCGCCGCGACCAATATGCAAAAACAATCGTTCGTAAAGGAGCATCAATTGGTGCAAATGCTACGATTGTTTGTGGGAATGATATCGGTCAATATGCTTTTATTGGTGCTGGTTCCGTTGTAACGAAAGAAGTTCCTGCTTATGCATTAGTAGTTGGTAATCCTGCACGCCAAATTGGTTGGATGAGTGCTTTTGGTCACCGACTTTCTTTTGATCAGCATGGAAAAGCAGTTTGTCCCGAATCCGGCGAAAATTATACATTAATCGAAGGGCAAGTGAAGCTACTCACTTCGCTTTAGTGTCCTTTCACCTGAATTATATATTTTTGTTTTTTTATTACACCTCAATAAACTCATAATGATTCCAGAAAATCAACTAATAAAATTCGTAATTGTAGGGTCGGGTCATATCGGTAAACGTCATGCTGAAATGGTTCGTCGTAATCCAGAAGCTGAATTAATTGCTATGGTTGATGTTCAAGCTGCAGATGCCTGTGGTGCAGAACAATTTAATGTGCCATTTTTTAATTCCATGGAAGCTCTACTCGCAAGTGAATTGGTTTTTGATGTGGTAAACATTTGTACTCCTAACGGGCTGCATGCTGAACAAGCTATCAAAGCGTTGGAAGCGAAAAAACATGTTGTCGTTGAAAAACCAATGGGATTGACAACGGATCAATGTGAGAAAGTGATTTTCAAATCCTTGCAACAATCAAAAAACGTGTTCTGTGTAATGCAAAACCGATATTCTCCTCCAAGCGAATGGATAAAAGATGTGGTTGAACGCAATGTGTTGGGCGAAATATTCATGGTACAGTTGAATTGTTATTGGAACCGTGATGACCGTTATTACAAAGCAGATGGTTGGAAAGGCAAACAAGATTTAGATGGTGGAACATTGTTTACGCAATTTTCACATTTCATCGATATCATGTATTGGCTTTTTGGTGATATAGATCGTATACAAGGAAAATTTGCTGACTTTACACACAAAGACACTACGGATTTTGAAGATTCAGGGTTTGTGAGTTTTGATTTTGTCAATGGTGGAATGGGTTGTATCAATTACTCTACAGCTGTTGCCGATCAAAATTTAGAAAGTTCCATGACCATTATTGGGAAAAATGGAAGCATAAAAATAGGCGGGCAATACATGAATGAAGTAGAGGTGTGCAACATTCAAGGATACGAAATGCCAGTATTAGCTCCAACTAATCCTGGAAACGATTATGGTGCTTACAAAGGTTCAGCAGCCAATCATCATTATGTGATTGCAAATGTAATCGACACCTTAAAAGGTAGAACTTCTGCAACAACAAATGCTTTAGAAGGATTGAAAGTAGTCGATATTATTGAACGAATTTATAAAGTTAGAAATGAGCAATTCAATTTACAAGCAACTCATTCATAAAGAAACAAAACTAGCTGTAATTGGGCTTGGCTATGTAGGTTTGCCCATTGCATTAGAATTTGCGCGCACTATAAAGGTTGTTGGATTTGATATCAATCAAGCGCGTGTGGACTTAATGCGCAACAACATCGATCCAAGTAATGAATTGTCAGCGTCTGATTTTGATGGTTGCGACATTCATTTTACAGCAGACATCGAAGATTTAAAAGACGTTACTTTCTATATTGTTGCCGTTCCAACTCCTATTGATGATGCAAATTTACCCGACTTAAAACCGTTATTGGGGGCAAGTACATCAGTTGGAAAAGTATTGAAAAAAGGAGATTATGTTGTGTTTGAATCGACTGTTTATCCAGGATGTACCGAGGAAGATTGTATTCCAGTATTGGAAAAGGAATCGGGTTTAACGTTTCAAACTGATTTTAAAGTAGGGTATTCTCCAGAACGCATTAATCCAGGAGATAAAGAACACACCTTGAAGTCAGTGGTGAAAGTTGTTTCAGGATGTTGTACTGAATCGTTAGAAGAAATCGCGAAAACGTACGAATTGGTAGTAACAGCTGGTGTTCATCGCGCAGCATCAATTAAAGTGGCAGAAGCCGCTAAAATCATTGAAAACACACAACGTGATGTCAATATTGCACTCATTAACGAATTGTCAATCATCTTTAATAAGTTGGGAATCAATACATATGATGTGTTGGAAGCTGCTGGAACAAAATGGAATTTCTTGCGTTTTTCTCCAGGATTAGTAGGTGGACATTGTATTGGTGTTGACCCCTATTATTTGACGCACAAAGCGCAACAAGCTGGTTATCATGCTAAAATAATCAATAGTGGAAGATATGTTAATGATTCCATGGGATTTTACATTGGAAAACAAACCGTTAAAAAAATCATTATCCAAGGAAAAAGCATTCAAGATGCACGCGTTTTGGTTATGGGAGCGACTTTCAAAGAAGATGTTTCTGATATCCGCAATTCCAAAGTAATCGATGTGGTTACCGAATTGAAATCATTTCAAGTTAATGTTGATTTGGTTGATCCACATGCTTCATCTGACGAAATGCAGCACGAATATGGTGTTGGTTTAGTCCCAATCGGAAAAGACTACGACGCTATCATTTTGGCGGTCAATCACAAAGAATACAAAGGATTAAACGAGGATTATTTCAAATCGTTATTGAAAGATGGCAAAGGCGTATTTGTCGATATAAAAGGAATGTACAAAGGTAAAATCCAAGATCTGGAATACTGGAGTTTATAAAAAATAGTAAAAAAAATGAATATCTTAATCACTGGAGCAGCTGGTTTTATTGGCTCACACCTTGTTCGATTATTGGTTAAAAAATACCCGAACTACAACATCGTCTCGTTTGATGCCTTAACGTATGCAGGGAATTTAGCTAATTTAAAAGAAGTAGCTAACGCAACTAATCATGCCTTTGTAAAAGGTGATATTACTTCCGAAAGTGATGTGATGGACGCTTTAAAATCACACCAAATTACTGATATCATTCATTTAGCGGCAGAATCACATGTCGACCGATCGATAGAAGGGCCAATGGAATTTGTGCATACAAATGTTGTTGGAACAGTTAATTTGATGAACCAAGCACGTGCTTTTTGGGGTTCAAACGAAGGTCATGTTTTTTACCATGTTTCAACAGATGAGGTTTTTGGATCATTGGGGGTTGAAGGATTTTTTACAGAAACGACTTCGTACGACCCGCGTAGTCCTTATTCTGCATCAAAAGCAGCATCAGATCATTTTGTCTCTGCTTATTTTCATACCTACGGGTTTCCAGTAAAACGCTCGAATTGTTCCAATAATTACGGAAGTCACCATCACCCAGAAAAGTTGATTCCATTAATGATTACCAATATTTTGAATAAAAAACCACTTCCAGTTTATGGAAACGGAACAAATGTGCGTGATTGGTTGTGGGTTGAGGATCATGCTCGTGCTATTGATGTTATTTTTCACAAGGGAGCAATTGGTTGCAATTACAATATTGGCGGTTGGAACGAATGGAAAAACATTGATTTGATTCACGAATTGTGTTCTATTATGGACGAAGCACTTAATCGCACAGCAGGTGAAAGTGCTGCATTGATTACATATGTAACAGATCGTGCAGGTCATGACATGCGCTATGCAATTGATGCAACAAAATTGGACAACGAATTAGGCTGGAAACCATCAATTACTTTTGAAGAAGGTTTGCGACAAACAGTTCAATGGTATTTGAATCATCAAGACTGGGTGAATGAAGTAATATCTGGCGATTATAAGGAGTATTATTCAGCGATGTACGGAAATAAATAAGTTGCCATGGGATTTTTTAGTAACATCTTTCGTGAAAAAAAGCCCAAAAAATCTTTTGCTAATTTATTAGTAGACGTTCATAGTCACTTGCTTCCAGGTATTGATGATGGTGCAAAATCTATGGACGAAAGCCTTGCGATGATTCGCATGATGATTGATATGGGGTATCAAAAATTAATCATTACGCCACATGTTATGGCACATATGTATCCCAATTCGTCACTGCATATTCAACAGGTGTTTCAAACGTTACAAATAGAAGTGATGAAACAGCAACTTCCAATAACGTTGGAAATTTCTGCGGAATATTATTTGGATGAAACGCTTTTTGAACGCATAAAGAACAACGATTTACTTCCTTTTGCAGGAAACCATATTCTATTTGAATGTTCATTTAGGAACGAACCATTGAGTTTATTTGACCTTGTTTTTCAATTAAAAGCAGCAGGTTATCAGCCAGTGATAGCTCACTTTGAACGCTACATTTATTTCCATAATCGGATTGAAATTGCTCAAGAATTGAAATCAATGGGCTGTCTTATACAAGTAAATTTGTTGTCGTTTACTGGATATTATGGCAAATCAATTCAACGTCAAGCAGCGGTGCTCTTAACCAATAACTACATCGATTTATTTGGAACTGATTGTCACAAAATTAATCATTTAGAAAATTTAATGGATTCAAAAAACACTAAATATATTTCTAAATGTTTTGATTATCAATCGATTAATCGCAAACTGTTATAAATAATCTTTTTTATTTACCATGGTAAATAAAATAATGTACATTTGTAAAAAATAAAAACAATGGAAATCACTTACAGTATTTTTTTACTTGCAATTGGACTTGTAGCCTTACTTTTACAAAACAATCAACTCGTTCAGCGAATCAGTATATCGCTTGGCGCAATTGGTGTGTCTTGTTTTTTACTTAGAGGTTTTGGAACGGATGCTTCGGCACCATTGATTCATTTGAGTTTGATAGCACTTGTTTTGAGTGCATTCTTGTTTAGTTTTTTTCATTCAAAATGGTTCAAATACACAGGTATGGTTGCAGCATTAGTTGCGCTTCTTCCAATTGGTGCACGTGTGAACTATTTTGATTTTGAAATTTCTTGGACAATTAATATTGCCTTGTTACCTTTTTTAGGAGCATTGATTCCTTTTTTATCAAAATTAAAAGCACATTATGCCGAAAAATGGTTTGCAGGAAATGGAGCACAATTTGAAATAGCTGTTCAATTACTTTATACTGGTTTGATGGTATTTGCAGCAACATTTAGTGCTGGATATTTTGGTGTTTTTTTAGTTGGTCTCGGATGGTTAGCTAGTGGACTTGTTTTAAAAGATAACCGAGAAATGAATGGGGGGCTTGTATTCCTTTCACTTGCTTGGGTCTTTTATTTGGTGAAATCAACCGAATTAGCTCCAGATGCCTTGTTACGTAGTAATTTATTTTTAGGAATGTTCGCTGGTGCAAGTATTATTCCATGGATGTATTCGTACACTTCCAAAACCACCCGTACTTTGTTAGGTATTTTATTACCCATACTAGTTCTTGTAGGGTTAATAAGTTTGGGGATATTGAATCAAAATTTTGGAGGAATTCCTGTAATCGTTGGGGCATTAATTGGGAGCTCGATCGCTTTATTGGTAACGAATTCAAGTGTGTTTTCCTTTGTTGGTTTGCCGTTCGTTCTTATAGGACTCTCTCATCCTTTTGAACATTTATTGACCCCTGAAAAATTAGAGTCAAAATCTATGTTGTCTGTTGATATTGCTGAAACAACTGTTCCAAAAGAGTCGTTTTTTTCAACAGCAAAAGCCATTCCGTTGTCGGATGCGCAAGCAGGTAAGTGGAAAAGTAAATTAGCTAATTCGAAACTCACTTTTGAATTGGGACCAGATGGAAACAAAACTGAAGGCGCTTTTACAGATTATGATGTCACATTAGTTGTTGATGAAAAAGGTAATCCTACTTCTATTTCAGTTAAACTCCAGTTAGCATCGTTGACAACATTCAATGATTTAAGAGACGAATCTGTGCATGGATCTGATTATGTCAATGTCGCGAAAAATAAAACGGCGACTTATCAATCAACAGGAATAAAAGCCGAAGGCGATCACTTTTTGGTTGATGGTACCCTGACATTTATGGGTGTCAGTGAATCTGTTCCATTAAATATTAAATTTCTAGCAGCTGGAAAAGAAACTGGAAAAGATTACCTTGTTTTCATCGGTGAATCAACTGTTGACAGATCCGCTCACGGTATGCGGTCTGATGCAAAAATTGGAGATATTGTAAAAGTATCTTTCGAAATCGCGGTAGAAAAAGAGTAAATTGAGTAATTTTCCACTGTGAAAATACTCATACCGATACTTTTAGTGCTGTGCATTCGTGCAACCGCTTTCCCTTTGGATACCGTTCCGATTTATAGGAAACAACTCGTTGCTGGATCACATGTAGTTTTAGGAGTGGGAAGTGTTTTTTCGCTGAATACCGTCTGGTATGCTGACTTTCCAAAAAGCAAATTTCACACATTTAATGATGCAAATAATTGGCTTTACATGGATAAAGTTGGGCATGCGTTCACCGCTTATTCCTTGTCGTCACTTTCGTTTCAGTCGTGGAAATGGGCTGGGGTCTCTCAAAAACGAGCGGCATATTTGTCAACAGGAAGCGCATGGACGTATCAACTAGCGATAGAATGCTTGGATGGATTTAGTTCGGAATGGGGATTTTCATTCGCTGATATTTCCGCAAATACCTTTGGAGCAGCGTTATTTTTGGTCCAACAAAATTCATTGCACGAACAACGTTTTCAATTGAAGTACGGTTATCGTTCATCCAAATACGCAGCTTTGCGTCCTACTGTATTGGGAGCAAATTTCCCAGAGAGATTGTTAAAGGATTACAATGCACAAAGTTATTGGTTGTGTTTTTCACCAGGAAGTTTTAGACATGTGAACTTTCCATCTTGGTTACAACTTGGTTTCGGATATAGTATAGATGGCCGTTTGAAAGGGGACGCATCAAGTTATTCTATTCAGAATTCAACGTATTATTCTCATCCAGAATACGCGTTTTCAGTTGATATTGACTGGAAAAAGTTACCCATTAAAAATCTTCGTTTGCAACAATTTATCCGATTATTTACCTTCATTAAAATCCCATTACCTGCACTTTATTGGCGCAATGGGGTTGCATACGTTGGGTTGTTTTAAACGAATTTCTTGAAAATTACACTTGCAATGTGTCCGCCAAACCCAAAGGTATTGCTCATCACATAATTCAATTTTTTTGGTTTTCCTTTGGTTAACGGAAAATCAAATAAATGCGCAAAGTCAGGTTCAATTTCAGTCGTATTAATTGTTGGCGGAACAATATCATTTTCAAGTGCTTTGATACAAGCAATCGCTTCAATTGCACCAGCTGCGCCAAGCAAATGCCCCGTCATTGATTTGGTACCTGAAATACTTAATGATTTGCGCTCACCAAAAACGCGTTTTGCAGCAATTAATTCACTGACATCTCCTTGAGGTGTAGACGTTGCATGCATGTTGATATAATCAATTTCATTGGCAGAAATTTCAGCTTCACGCAAAGCTTCTTCCATGCCAAGAACTGCTCCATCGCCTTCGGGATGTGTGCCTGTTAAGTGATAGGCATCTGCTGCCATTCCTCCACCGACGACTTCAGCGTATATTTTTGCACCACGTGCAACAGCATGTTCGTATTCTTCTAAAATAAGCGCTCCAGCTCCTTCGCCCATGACAAATCCATCGCGGGTCACATCAAAAGGACGAGATGCAGTTTCTATTGCATCATTTCTTTTTGACAACGCTTGAGCAGATGAAAACCCACCAATCGCCGCTTGGTTTATCGCTGCTTCTGAACCACCCGAAATAATCATGTTTGCTTTTCCCCATCGAATGTAGTTGAACGCATCTATCAATGCAGTGTTTGACGTTGCACAAGCAGAAACAGGACAATAATTCACACCTCTTAAACCATATTGCATGGAAATGACACCTGAAGCTATGTCGACAAGTATTCGTGGAATGAAGTAGGGAGTAAAGCGGGGTGTTCCATCACCGGAACAAAATTCCATCATTTGATCTTGAAATGTTTGAATTCCTCCGTTTCCAGAACCCCAGATGACACCAATGCGATCACGATTTAGTTCGGAAAAATCAATACCAGCGTCAGCAACAGCTTCTCGAACTGCAACTAGTGCATATTGGGTGAAAGGGTCGTATTTTCGAATTTCCTTGACATCGAAATGTTCTTTCGGATCAAAGTCTTTCAATTCACATGCAAAAGTGGTTTTGAATTTATCTGTATCAAATTTAGTAATGGGTGCAGCACCACTTTTTCCTTGAACAATGCTATCCCAAAAACTCGCTACATTATTTCCAATAGGTGAAAGTGCACCAAGACCAGTAACGACAACTCTTTTAATCATGTGTTGAATTTTTTGTAAAAATAAGTGTTTGGCTATATACTGAATAAATCAAACTTACTATTTACCAACACGTAAATTGGGATAAATTTAATTGATCACATCTAATTCTCTGATTTCCTGCTCAGAAAGGGTAGGAGGCATGATTCCAGCATCTAGTTTTTCGATCACTTTTTTTGCAACAAGTTCCGCATCAAAGGCACTTTTAAATCCTTGTATTCCCTGAACAACGGGTATATGAGGCTGATGTATTTTCAACACATCGTTTAAATAAATGTCATATCCCCAGCCAATTTGCGCATCAAAAAGGGTGACAAATCGATAGTTACTAGCTGGTTTTTCGTTATTTAGCGAAACAGCAGAAGGTGCAGTGGATTGTTGCGGTGCCGTTTTCAGTTCGTTTTTTTCTTTTTGACGCAGATTAATTGGTTTTTTTGTGTTCATTTCACAACCAAACAACACAACTAAAACGATGAAAATAAGTGCTTTCATTATTGTTTCACGATTGTTTCTCGAATAACTTGTTGATTGGATAATTCCATTTCAACGGTATAGAGTCCTGTAGGTAAATCACTTGTTTGAATGCTGTTTCCTGTGCCTTTTTGTTCGTAGACTACTTTCCCTTGACTATCAAGAATACGAATTCGTTCAAGTGGATCGGAAGTTGAAACGGTTAGTTGATCAACGCAGGGATTGGGGTGAATCGTTATTGATGCATTTTGATCGTCATTCATTCCTAATTGCCGAACGTAGGCGTAAAAATCATCATAAAAAATGCCGTTATTGTATCCAGTACCAACATAAGCAACGTCATTGATTACAAAAGCTGTTGCATGTTTCCGTGGACTTCCAGGCACATCAGCTCGTTGAAACCAAGCATTTCCATAATAATTGTATTCCCAAAGGTCATTTTTGATTGTTCCCGTTGCGTCTTCACCTGTTGCTATGTATAATGTTGGAAACGTTCCCCAACCTACAGCTCCCGCTCGACCGATAATGGGCATACTCGCTTTTTGAACCCATAAATCAAAATCTGGATGGTATTGCCACAAGTCATTTTTCAATACGCCATCGTCACCCGTAGCGAGATAGCCCTGATTCCCCATCATAAAACCAACTGCGTATTTTCGAGCTGAACCAGGAAAATCATTCATCTGTGTCCATGTATTTGATACAGGGCTGTAGCGGTAAAAATCTTTTGTTAAACCTGTTTCCGCTTGTCCAGTTCCAACATATCCGTACATGTTGTTTCCAAATGCAATTGCTCCATGACGTGCACTTCCGGCAAAATCGGCTACTTGAGTCCATACAGCAGTGGCAGGATCATATTCCCAGAAATCTTTGTAATAAAGGGCAGTATTCCCTTGTCCTAAACCGATGTATGCTTTGTTATTTATAGTGAAGCTCACTGCAGAACCCCTACTTTGTCCTGATCCGGTTTCACCTCCAATTGAAGCTTCTGTGTCCCAATCATTTTGCGTGGGATTGTAGGAATGCATTTTACGCGTAAACTCAGAATCAGTCAAACCGCCAACTACATATCCTTCATTGACAAGAACAAAACTAGTTGATACAGATTTTGGTTGTCCGTTCAACGAGTCAACGGGATACCAATAATTGGTTTGAGTAAATGATAGAATACTACCAAGCATAAACAACATTGAAAGTAACAGCTTTCTCATTAATCGATGAATTGAATAGTTGATTTTGATATTTGTGCGCCGTTGTTAAGTGCAACTAATACAGTATATGTTCCTGCTGGAAGTTGATTGCGATCGATAATAGCTACTAGTGATTCTGTATTAGCTTCATAAACTTGTTGACCAACTTGGTTGAATAAGACAACGCGATTAATAATATAATTTTTACTTGAAATCTGAATGCTATTCACCGAAGGATTAGGAAAAGTCGTCAGTTGCAACGCATTTTCTTCTAGCGCTAATGATTCCATAGGATAGTATGCATACATGGACCCTTTTTTGCCATTTACTCCAGCACCTGTACCGACATAGCCTACATTGTTTATCGCAAAAGAAATTGCTTGTTTCCGTTCATTCCCACCAAAATTTGCCCGCGGATACCAAGCGTCAATAGCTGGGACATACATATATAAGTCATCTTTTAATCCACCATTTGTACCCAAGCAAACATAACCATTCCCGAATAATTCGAAGGTAGATGCTCCAGCACGTTGTCCGCCAATAAAATGATTTTTTTGTGTCCAAAGGTTATTTCCTGGATTGTATTCCCACCAGTCGTAGCGGTAAACATTTTGATCGGTACCAAGACCAACATAAGCAATATTACCTATTGTTAAACTACTCATGTTGTACCGAATACCACCAGGAAAATTTTGTCGTTGTGTCCATTGATTTGTGACGGGTTTGTATTCCCAAAATTCATCAGAATAATTACTTGCTCCTGTTTTTCCACCACAAACATATCCTTTTCCACCAACCGAAAAACCTGTAGCATAGTATATCCCAAGACCACCGTCACCAGGAAAATTTGCTTTTTGTAACCAAGTATTTGATACGGGATCATATTCCCAAAAATCAAATAATTTAGTGCCTATCGTAGCTTCGTTATTATCAATTCCTGTACCGACATAGCCTTTACCATTTATTGCAAATCCAACTGCATTTCTTCTTGCTGATCCAGGTAAATCTGCAAGTTGTGTCCAACTATCAGCTGTCGGATTGTATTCCCACAAATCTTTTAAAACCGTTTCGCTTGTGTCAACTCCGGTTGCAACATATCCTTTGGCATTGATAACAAAACTCACGGCTTGTTCACGCTTAAATCCAGCAAAATCATTTTTTTTTACCCATGAATTAGCTGTTTGACCATGCAATGCAGCACCAACAACTAGCAACAACAAAATAAATGCGTATTTCATAATTACTTCATAATGGATGAGACATGTATAATTTTATCTGCGACTGAAATCGTCAAGAAATAAGTTCCTTTTGGTAATTCCTGCAATGGTAGAATCCATTCATTTTCACTGAAACTTATTGAGCTTATTAAATCCCCACTTGTAGTGTAAACGGTTAATGTTTTTACTTGTTGATTTAACTCATTATCAATAGAAACATGAATTTTATCAACGAATGGATTAGGGTAAACGGAACACGTAACATTTTTTTCGATTTCCTCTTGTTCTAAAAAGTTGTCATAAGCCCAGAAATCATTGAAATTGATTCCATTTGTACCCAATCCAAAATACCCGCGATTATTAATTGTGAATCCAATTGAGAAACGTCTTGCTGCTCCTGGAAAGTCTTCCATTTTTTTCCATTGATCGGTTGCAGGATTGTATTGCCAAACTTCTTTGGTAACGTTTGCAAGACCTCCAGAATAACCGCTAACAACGTATCCCTTTCCGTCAACTTCAAAACAAGAACTTCCTGCTGTGGCAACTCCTGGAAATGATGATCGGATCAGCCATTGGTTTTGTGAAGGTTTGAATTCGTACAATGCTGTTCCATTTTTCACAAAAGCACTTGAACCAATTACAAAAGAAGTTCCCCAAATATTCAAGTTGCTTGGTAAATTTGCTTTCATTGTCCAACTATTAGTAATTGGATCAAATTCAGCGCATTGATTGTTGTAAACAACATATCCTTTATCATTTACAGCAAAAGCCGTTTGATCGGTTGCATTTAAAATGGGACAATTTGTAATGGTTTGCCAACTATTTGTAGTAGGATTGTATTCAAAGAATTCATTGTTATAAGCTGTACCTCCTCCGACATAACCTTTGGTGGATGTGCCAAAAGCAATAGTTGCATATGAAGGAGCAACATAATCGGCTTTTTGTGTCCATGAATTTGATGCAGGATCGTATTGCCACCAGTCTTTGTAAACAATATTTTGTCCTGTTCCATTTACGTGACCAAGTCCAGCGTATCCTTTGTTTCCTATGGCAAAACCTGTTGCACGGTGACGACCTGTATTACCCAAATCGGCTCGTTGTAGCCAGCTCTGTCCAAGTCCCAAAGTTGTGCAAGCAAGCATTAAAGAAAGTATAACTATTCTCATTTGTTTACAATGAATTTAGCACTTAAGGTCTGATCATTCTGTGTTGCCTGCACAAAATAAATACCGTTTTTAAATGCGCTTACGTCTAAAGCAGATTCTTTGTAATGTTCCAATGTCATAATCAAATTTCCTTTGATATCTGTAAGTTGAATAGTTGCATCAATTAAACCTTTAAAAGTTACTGCATCTTTAGCTGGATTTGGAAAAACAGAAAATTGTCCAAATTGCATCTCATCGACTGCTAAATATTCGCCGTCTATTGTCATTTGAAATGTTCCCATCGCATTTCCCCAACCTTCAACAATTATAAAAGCAGTGTCGATTCCTTGAGTAGAAAAAGTTACTTGTGAAGAAGTTCCACAAGTACCATCATCATTGTATGCAATCACATTCCCTTGTGGATCAATGACACTTAAAAAAGTGTCGAAACTTGAACCACACAAAGAAACAGTTGCTTGTTTTTGTTGAGTAGTTGGTATCAATCGGTAATACATGTCTGGAGAATTATACACCAAATTTTGATTGAAATAACAATAAGCTGTATTACCTGAAGTTGTATATGGTAATGTAGTGATTGGAATGGCGTCTTGTTTTGTATCGCCAGTATATCCCGCACAATTCACTCCTCCTGTAATAATTGCACCAAAATCCATCGCCGATCCCCACGTAAAACTTTCACATGGATTAATAGGTAAAGTACCAGCCTCCCGTTGAATAACACGAATTCTTGTCGCACCAGTTAAGGCATTAATTGGCACAGTAAAATTAAAAGGTACAGGAGCTGCAGGTGGAATTCCTTGCCATGTTCCAATACTTTCATTAGAAGCGAAAACACCATCACTATTAAAATCGACCCAAACTTGACCGACTCCAGTAAAATTCCCGCCACAAGTGCCAAAGTCAACTGTGATAGTATATGTGCCGCCAGCTGAAAGGGTAACAACTTGTGTAGTGCTTAAGTTTTGTAAACCAATTACACCAGGACATCCTGTGAAATTTATAGCACCCGACGCGCCAACTAAAAACACGGATTCAACATTCGAATCAGCATTACTTGTAGGTCCTACGGTTGTACAATATTGCGAGAAACTATTGAAAAACAAGGTGCTTGCAAATAATACAAGGTAAATTTTATTCATAGTAGTGAGCTAATTTTAGCACAATTTATGAATAATTAAGCAAAGTTTTAACAATTCCTTAATATGATTTTATTGAGGAGAAGCTTGTTACAAAAATCCAAGTTCTAATTTCGCTTCTTCACTCATCATATCTTTGTCCCAAGGTGGGTCAAAAACAATGTGAACTTCTGCTGAATTTACACCTTCAATGCTACAAACTTTTTCTTTCACGTCATTGGGCATGGATTCAGCTACAGGACAGTTTGGAGAAGTCAATGTCATGTCAATATCAACGTGTCCAGCGTCACTAACTTTTACTTCATAGATCAAACCCAATTCAAAAATATCCACAGGAATTTCTGGATCGTAAATTGTTTTTAGCATTGCTACAATTTTATCTTCTAAGTGTTCCATAATTTATGAGAGTGCGGACAATGCCAATAATTTAATTTTTTTAACCATACTTGCCAAACCATTTGATCGGGTTGGGGAGAGGTGTTCCTGTAATCCTATTTCTTGTATAAAATGAACATCACTTTTGGCGATGTTTTCAGGTGTTTCGTTATCAAATACGCGAATCAATAAGCCAATTATTCCTTTTGTAATGATTGCATCCGAATCGGCAGTAAATCTGATTTTATCACCTACAATTGCAGCGTCTAACCAAACTTGACTTTGGCAACCTTCAATCAATCGATCGGAAGTTTTTTTCGCTGGATCAATGAGTGGGAGGTCTTTACCCAATTCAATGATGTATTCGTACTTTTCCATCCAATCGTCATAAATGGCAAAGTCGGCAACGATTTCAGCTTGTTTTTCTTGAATTGTCATCATTTTAACATCATTATACTTTTATCCACTGCTGCGATAAACGTGTCAATTTCTTCTTTCGTATTGTAAAACGCAAACGACGCACGAATTGTTCCAGGAATTTTGTAAAAATCCATTAATGGTTGCGTGCAATGGTGTCCAGTTCGAACAGCAATTCCTTGTTTATCAAGTAATGTTCCAATATCAAACGGATGAATTCCATTCACATGAAAGGAAACAACACTTGTTTTTTCTTTTGCAGTTCCGATGATGGTAACTTCTTCAAAAGTGGATAACAAATCTTGAGCGTATTCCGCCAAATCACGTTCGTATTTTTCAATTTCTTTTAAATCAAATTGATGAAAATACGCGAGTGCTTTTCCCAAACAAATGCCACCAGCAATATGAGGTGTTCCTGCTTCAAATTTGAAAGGTAATTCGTTATAAGTTGTTTTCTCAAAAGTCACTTTTGCAATCATATCACCACCACCTTGATAAGGAGGCATTTCATTTAACAATGCTTCTTTTCCGTACAAAACGCCAATTCCAGTTGGACCAAATACTTTGTGACCTGAAAAAACAAAGAAATCGCAATTTAATTCCTGAACATCGATGCGGGTGTGCTGAATACTTTGCGCACCATCAATCAAAACTTTCGCACCAAAATGATGCGCTTTTTGAATGATTTCATCAATCGGATTGATTGTGCCAAGTGTATTTGAAATATGTGTAACCGCAACCAATTTAGTTTTAGGTGATAAAAGTGCTTCGTATGCAAGCATATCTAATTCCCCTTTTTGGTTGATTGGAATAACTTTTAGCAGTGTTTTTTTGCGTTCGCAGAGTAGTTGCCAAGGAACAATGTTGGAATGGTGTTCCATTGCTGAAATGATAATTTCATCGCCAGCACTTAATAATTCACCAAACGATGATGCTACCAAATTGATGCCATCGGTTGTTCCTTTTGTGAAAATAATTTCTTCTTTTTTTGCAGCATTCAAATAATGTTGAATAGTTGTGCGGGCTGCTTCAAATTCAGTAGTAGCTTTTTGACTTAAATGGTGAACACCTCTGTGAATGTTTGCATTGTCTTTACTATAATATTGATTGATAGCATCAAGAACAAACTGAGGTTTTTGTGACGTTGCACCATTATCAAAATAAATCAGGTTCTTGCCGTAAACTTGTTGCCGTAAAGCTGGAAAATCTTGACGGATTTCACGCACACTGAATTTTCTTTTTTCCAAATTGCCCATGGCACAAAGATACGAAAAATGCTTATTTATATTTTTTCTAAATAGCTTTTTTTCGTGCAACTAATAAAAACTCCTTGTTTCCGTCTCCACCTACTATCGGTGAATCAATGACTGCTACAACTTCGAAATTAGAAGCGATTGCTGCGTTTTTTATGCGTTCAATCACACTTGGATAATTACTCGCCGATTTTACAATGCCTTGTTTGTTGAGTAACTTCTTTTCTAATTCAAATTGCGGTTTTATTAACGCTACCAAAATACCATCTTGTTGAATGAAAGGTGTTGTGAATGGCAATACTTTTTCCAATGAAATGAACGAAACATCAATGACAATACCGTCTACTTTGTTAGGAATGTGCGTTGTTGTTAATTCACGAATGTGCGTTTTTTCAATGTTTACAACACGTTCGTCTGCTGCTATACGATCGTGTAATTGACCGTGACCTACATCAACACAAAACACTTGTGATGCGTTATGTTTTAATAAAACTTCTGTGAATCCGCCTGTTGAAGCGCCCAGATCGATAAACGTTTTGCCCTCAACCGAGATTTCAAAGTGCTCTATTGCTTTTAAAAGTTTTAGCGCTCCTCTTGAAACCCATGTCAATTCTTCGTTCAATAAAACTATTGTTGCATCAAGTGGAATTTTTTTGCCAGGCTTTTCAATACTCACACCATTTACCAAGATATCGCCATTTTTTATTAACTCTTCTCCGCGAGTTCGTGAACTGACCAATCCTCTTTCTACCAATATTTTATCCAAACGTTCTTCCATGACACGAAATTAATCAATCTAACTGACGAATTGTAGTTTAAATGTTGCTTGAAGAAATATTTTAATCTTTGCAAATCAACGAAGGAAGAGCTTAGATAGTAACTATTGACAAAACAGAAATTCTAAAATTATACAAAGAGTTGCAATTGAAATAAAGCAACTCTTTGCTTTTAGTAGTTTTATTTATTCGAATGACCAGTTAAAACGCTTGCTGATTTCATCATGAATCCAAGCGACAACATGTTCGTTTTCAATTTTCTCAAACACATCATTGATGAATGCGCCAACCATTAACTGACGCGCACTTGCTTCACTCAATCCGCGGGCACGTAAGTAAAACACTGCTTCTTCGTCCAATTGTCCGGTAGTTGATCCATGCGAACATTTCACATCATCAGCATAGATTTCTAATTCAGGTTTGCTGTTTACACTAGCATCCAAACTCATCAAGACATTTCCGTTCGATTGAAAAGCGTTTATTTTTTGAGCGTCTTTGCGCACAAATACTTTTCCGTTAAAAACTGCTGTTGCTTTTCCATCAATAACACCTTTGTACAACTCGTTGGAATTGCAATGTGCTACCATGTGGTCAACTACGGTATGATTATCAACGTGTTGGTTGCCAGTTAAAACATAAGCACCATTCAAGTTGGTTTCACAATTCACGCCATTCACAAAGCAATTCAAATTATTACGCACCCAACCACCGTTTAATGTAATGGTGTTGATCGTAAAAACCGAATCTTTCTGTTGGTTGATAAATTCCGTTGCGTGATGAAAAGCAAGTTCGCTTTCGTTTTGCAATTTATCAATTGTCAAACGCGCATTTTCACCTACATAAACTTGGTTAATGATATTTGAAAAAGCATTCTCTCCACTATCTGTTGTGTTGTGTTGAATCATGTTCAATTCAGCAAACTTTTCCAAGTGAATGATGTGACGTAAATTTACCAATACATGGTCACCTGTTGTGATGTGTGTAATGGCTATTGTTGGTGCAATTTGAACACGAGCACTTACATGGATGTATACACCATCTGTAGCGTATGCCGTATTGATTGCACTAAATAAATCTGTTTTTTGTGCGTCAATTTCACCCAAAACATTACGTTCCGCTTCATCCATTTGGGACAAAGGAATCACTTTCATTCCAGCAGGAAAATCACTTGCTGAACGAGTAGCGTCAAAATGTCCGTTTACAAAAACAAGCGAGATAGCTGCTGCGTCAATTGGTGCTAATTCAGCAATAGGTGCAGCACTTGCAATGTGAAGTGAATTGTTTTTGATTTTTGTTACACGCGTATACTTCCAAGCTTCGGTACGCGTAGTAGGAAAAGCATTTTCCGACAAATACGTCAAAGCATTCGCACGAAGTGCTTCGTTCAACACAAAATCTCCGTCAAGTTTCCAGTCAATTGAATGAGCGAAACTTTGTTCGATTACAGCTTGCTCTTTCATTATTCTGCGAATTCTGCTTTGATCCAGTCGTATCCTTTTTCTTCTAATTCCAATGCCAATTCTTTTGGACCAGATTTAACGATGCGACCGTTGTACAATACATGAACAAAATCAGGAACGATATAATCCAATAAACGTTGGTAGTGTGTGATGACGATACTTGCGTTGTTAGGTGTTTTTAATTTGTTGACGCCATTAGCAACAATGCGTAATGCATCGATGTCCAAACCAGAATCCGTTTCATCCAGAATCGCTAATTTCGGTTCCAACATGGCCATTTGGAAGATTTCATTTCGTTTTTTCTCACCTCCAGAAAAACCTTCATTCACCGAACGAGAAGCTAATTTCGCATCTAATTCAACCAATGCTGATTTTTCTTTGACCAAAGCCATGAATTCTTTTGCTGAAATCGGGTCTTCTTTTTTGTACGCACGAATTTCATTCATCGCAGTACGCAAAAAGTTGATGTTAGACACACCTGGAATTTCAATGGGGTATTGAAACGCCAAAAACAAACCTTCACGCGCTCTGTCTTCCGTTGACATTTCTAATAAATCAACACCATCAAAAATGACTTCTCCAGCAGTGATTTCGTATTCTTCTCTTCCTGCAAGGACACTTGCTAGGGTACTTTTTCCAGCACCATTTGGCCCCATGATTGCATGAACTTCACCAGCTTTCACTTCTAAGTTTAATCCTTTCAGAATTTCTTTTCCATCAATCGATGCGTGTAAGTTTTTTATTGATATCATCACTTAATTTTCTTTCGTATTTATAAATTAACCTACAGATCCTTCAAGACTGATAGATAATAACTTTTGTGCTTCAACCGCAAACTCCATTGGTAATTGGTTCAAGACTTCTTTGCAGTATCCGTTCACAATCAAGCTGATTGCTTTTTCTTCTGAAATACCGCGTTGCAAACAATAGAATATCTGGTCTTCACCAATTTTTGAAGTGGTTGCTTCGTGTTCTATTTTCGCACTTGGATTTTTACATTCGATGTACGGAAACGTATGTGCACCACATTCATCAGTCATCAACAAGGAATCACATTGCGAGAAGTTACGCGCATTTGCAGCGTTTTTGTGAATTTGAACCAATCCTCGGTAGGAATTTTGTGATTTACCCGCAGAAATTCCTTTCGAAATAATCGTGCTTTTGGTATTTTTTCCCAGGTGAATCATTTTGGTACCTGTATCAGCTTGTTGGAAATTGTTCGTCACTGCAACCGAGTAAAACTCACCAATTGAATGATCTCCTTTTAAAATGCATGATGGGTATTTCCACGTAACAGCAGATCCAGTTTCGACCTGAGTCCAAGAAATTTTCGCATTGGTTTCACAGATACCACGTTTCGTAACGAAGTTGTAAATTCCACCAACACCATCCTTGTCACCAGGATACCAGTTTTGTACAGTTGAATATTTGATTTCCGCATTGTCCAACGCAATCAATTCCACAACAGCTGCATGTAATTGATTTTCATCGCGTTGTGGCGCTGTACAACCTTCCAGATAAGAAACATAAGCACCTTCGTCTGCAACCACTAACGTGCGTTCAAATTGACCTGTGTTTGCTTCGTTGATACGGAAATAAGTCGATAATTCCATGGGGCAACGAACGCCTTTTGGAATGTAACAGAACGAACCGTCTGTAAAAACGGCGCTATTCAATGCTGCGTAGAAATTATCTGTTGCAGGAACGACACTTCCCATGTATTTGCGCACCAATTCTGGATGTTCTTGAACTGCTTCCGAAAACGAACAGAAAATGATCCCTAATTCTTTTAATTTCGATTTGAAACTTGTAGCAACTGATACCGAATCCATTACGAAGTCAACTGCAACACCTGTTAAGCGTTGTTGTTCTTCCATCGAAATACCCAACTTAGCCATTGTCGCTTTCATTTCTGGATCGACATCGTCCCAACTTTCGTATTTTTTTGATTGTTTCGGAGCTGAGTAATAAGATATTGCTTGAAAATCAGGCTTTTCGTAATGTACATGTGCCCAATTTGGTTCGGTCATTTCTGACCATATTTTGAAACAATTTAAGCGGTATTCCAACAACCATTCTGGTTCTTCTTTTTTAGCTGAAATAAAGCGAATAATCGATTCGTTCAAGCCCAAAGGCGCTTTGTCCGATTCAATATCTGTCGTAAATCCAAATTTATATTCGGAGTTTTCGAGGTCCTTCGCTAAATCATCTTCTGTGTAACCCATCTTGTTTTGTGCTTATTTATAATGAAAATGATTCGCCACAACCACAAGTTCTTCCGGCATTTGGATTCGAGAAAACAAATCCTTTTCCATTCAAACCACCTGAAAAATCTAAGGTAGTACCTACTAGATAAAGAAAACTCTTTTTGTCGACAACAACTTTTACGCCGTTGTTTTCAAAAACTTTATCGTCAGGTCGTTCTTCGTTATCAAATGTCAGTTGATACATTAATCCGGAACAACCCCCACCTTCAACGCCTACACGAATAAAGTAACCGACTTTTCCTTCGTCTTCCATCAGACGGATCGATTGTTTTTTTGCTTGTTCTGTTACTGTAATCATAACTCGTATTATTTTCTTTATTTAGATTAATTTTAAATAAAGGTGTATTTCGGTGACAAAAATACCACTTTTATGGTATTGATGCAAATAATTAGCAAGTATTTAATTTCCGTTTTTCACAACAATTAACTTTTGTTAAAGTTCGATTCCCACGACTTAATATGTGCTGATTGCTTTGTTTATTGGTGTGATTGTTTAATTTTGTGCCATGCGTGTCATACAAGACTTATCGGCGGTTTCATTTAATCAACCCATTCTTACATTGGGAACTTATGATGGCGTTCACTTGGGACATCAAGCAATCATTGAAAACTTAGTAAAACAGGCGCGTTTATCGAATAAAGAATCGGTTTTATTTACTTTTCACCCCCATCCAAGAATGGTTTTACAGCCTGATAATCATGCTGTTAAATTAATTGACACCATCGATGAAAAACTAGACAAACTAGCAGCGCTTGGATTAGACACGGTCATACTTTTTCCATTTACTTTAGATTTTTCGCGCTTATCAGCTGAAGAATTTGTGCGACAAATTTTGGTTGATGCCATTGGAATTTCAGCAATTCATATAGGTTACGACCATCATTTTGGTAAAAACCGAGAAGGTTCTTTTCCACAATTAGTTGCATTTGGTGAAAAATATCATTTTGAAGTAGTTGAAACACCCGCTTTTGAACTCAATGGCACCGCAATAAGCTCTACCAAAATCAGAAAAGCTTTGGCTGCAGGTGATACAGAAATGGCTGCCTTGTTTTTAGGCACACCATTTGTATTGACTGGAAAAGTTATTCATGGAAATAAACTAGGCAGAACAATTGGTTTTCCAACTGCAAATTTAGCCATCGAACAAGCCACTAAGATTTTACCTGAAATTGGAGTTTATGCAGTAAAAGTGAAAATCAATGACTTTGTTTATTCGGGAGTTATGAATGTTGGCAAAAAACCGACTGTCATGCAGACGGATGCAATTTCTGTGGAAGTTTTCATATTTGATTTTTCAGCAGATATTTACGATCAAGTCATTTCGGTTTCCGTTTATCATCATTTGAGAGGCGAGCAACGTTTCGAATCGGTCGATTTACTCAAACAACAATTAGCGAAAGATGAAACATTGGCGCGTACTTATTTGGCTGCTCTGTCTTAACGCTAGCCTGCAAGCACAACAAGTTGTTCCAGTTCGCTGGGAAACAGCGCTTACGATGCCCGTCGATTCTGTTGTTGCAATTGATGCGTCTCACTTAAAATGGGATACAATTCCAACGCAACTGTATCAATTTGTTCACCTGACTTATTTGGATCTTAGTAAAAATCGATTAAAAATTCTGCCTCTTGAATTGGGTCAGCTTAAACAATTAACTGTTTTCAAAGCCGAGAAAAATAAACTTACAGGCGCACCAATTGTACTGTGTCAATTGACACAGTTACAAAAAATTTACTTGGGCGAAAATGATTTATCAGCAATACCAGATTGTTTTGGTTACTTGCATGAGTTAAAAGTACTCGATATTTGGGATAATGCTATTGGGTCCTTACCCGAAAGCATCTTGCAACTGAAAGCACTCAAATATGTTGACATGAGAGGAATTCTCTTAACGCCAAAATTCCAAGACCAATGGTTGAAATCGATGCCAAACGTTACTTGGCAGTTCGATCCACCTTGTCACTGTGCCGATTAATTGGTTTTACTTACGCTAATTCTACAGAAAAAATTTCCGTCCAAAAATCTTTGATGGAGATACCTGCTGTTGCAAGCATTTGCGGAACGATACTCGCTTGAGAAAACCCAGGTGTAGTGTTCACCTCAATCACATGTGGTTCGCCATCAACTATCATAAAATCGATGCGTGCTATTGATTTCAGTTGCAATAATTCGTAACATTCCTTAGCGCGTTTCCAAACGATATCACGCGTTGCATCATCAATGCGTGCAGGTGTTATTTCTTGCGATTTCCCTAAATACTTTGCCTCGTAATCGAAAAACTCGTTTTCAGTGGCAATTTCTGTAAGAGGAAGAGTTACAAGTCCTTTTTTTGTTCGGTAAACACCACACGTTACTTCTGTTCCTTTTAAAAAAGATTCAATAACAACCGTTTTTCCTTCATCGAACGCTGCTGTTAATGCTTGTTCCAGTTCATCTGTTTTGTTTACTTTGGAAATACCATAACTCGATCCGGAATCAGATGGTTTTACAAAACAAGGCAAACCTAAGTGTTGTAGGATGTATGCATGTTCAAATTGATCTTTGCGTGCTAAAAACAACGATTTTGCGACAGGAATTTTAAAATTATTTAAAAACTGATTGCAATACCATTTGTCAAAAGACAATTCAGAAGCTAGGGCAGAAGCATTGACATAAGGAACCTGTTGCATGTCTAACAAGGCTTGAATTTTTCCATTTTCACCAGGATTCCCGTGAATGTAAATTAGTCCAGCATCTATCTTACAAGTTGTTTGCTTGTTTGTGTACGACATGTTTTCGATGGAAAACGGAAAACTTTCCTCGTTTTCATATGCTAACCATCCGTCTTTTTTGACAACGATTTTGACACATTGATACCCAGCAGGAAAATGATCCTGTATAGTTTGGGCACTTTTCATTGAAATTTCAAATTCCGATGAAAATCCGCCGCAAAAAAGTCCGACAACCTTCATTAATTTTCTTTTTTGTCAAATTTACGGGCAATCTTTGTCACTTTCTCAGCAGCTACTACAAAAGTTTTCATAATCAATTGTTGAAAGCTTGTTGCGATGATTGAAAGAAGCACGAACTTTCTTTCTATATTTGTTTTCAATTGTAGGATATGAAAGAATTTTTGCAAAAATTAAAAGGCTTTATCACAACAAAACACTTCGTGAAACAAACGGGGTATATTTTGTTGACGTATATCATTATCATTGGGGGAATTATCCTTTATTTGGACGCTTACACCAATCACGGTGAAAAAATAAAAGTACCTCGTTTATTGGGGATGCATGTTTCGAAAGCTGGAACAATTTTAGAAGAATTGGATTTGAAAATGGAATTATTAGATTCGATTTACCGTCCAGATTTACCAACGGGAACAATTTTATCGCAAGATCCTTTACCAACAAACAAATCACTTGTTTTTGTAAAATCGGGTCGTATTATTCGTGTTTCTGTTTCCAAACGTTCACAATTGGTTCAGATGCCAAGCTTGATAGATAAATCTCAACGTTTTGCGGAAAGTGTTTTGACCAATCGTGGGTTAAAATACCGCATTCAATATGTGCCTACATCTGAAGCTAACGGTGCTGTATTGAAACAATTATACAAAGGAAGAGAAATCAAAGAAGGTGTTCGTATTCCAGTTGGTGCTGTAGTGACAATTGTTGTTGGACAAAACGATACAGGTATGCCTGCATTGATTCCTAATTTAGTGGGCATCACAATATCAGAAGCGAAAGGTCGTTTAGGAAGCACATCATTGTTGCTACAAATCGCATCGTGTGAGGGCTGTGTTACAGGAGAGGATTCTACCGCTGCAAAAATCTATTCGCAAAGTCCTGAATTCATAGAAGGAGTTGAATTACCAGCTGGAACAACGATCATGATTAACGCGACAAAGGAATAATTTTAGTATGAAATTTGTAGTTTCCTTATTCTTTTTTTGTTGTTCATTTTTGAGCTTGGCGCAAGAGTCAATTGAACCAATACGTTCAACACATAGAAAACCGTACAAGCAAGTTGTAAAGTCGACTACTACAATCGATAGTTCCTTTATTTATTCGTTTGACACCTTGTCATTGCCAATCTTTGACGACTTTTCATCGGCTAAATTTCAATTGAAAAACGCACAACCAGGTGATCCAAATGTTACGGAACAAGTATTTTTTCGGTTGACGGACTTAGCAAATGTGCCATTGGCAACAAATGTTGTATATACATCAGCAGCGACAAAAATAAAAACAACACAAAACGGAGCTACTGTCGAAACTACATTGCCTGCTATTCCAATTAAAGTAGCAGATTTCAGTTCCTTCCCAGTACAATACACAACTGTAAATGCATATCCTCCGTACTACATTTTTGACACGTTAGATTTTGTAAATGAACCGGATACCGTTTATATAAATTCACCTGAATACACACAGGCGACTGCACGCGTGTTTTTTGCACAAGTAGGCAATCCGCAAGCAATTTGGGTGGACGATTTTGCTTATCACAATTATACACACGCAGTCAATCCTTGGTCGCTTGGTGTAGTAACATTTGATGGCTTAGACGAACATGGTTTTCCATATAATTTTGGATCGACAACTTCCGGATCAGCAGATGTATTGACGTCAAAAGCTATTGATTTATCTGGATATCTTCCAAACGATTCTATTTATTTGAGTTTCCTTGTTCAACCGAAAGGATTCGGAGATGAACCAGAAGTTACCGATTCAATTGTGCTTGAGTTTTATGATGCAGCGCTAGATTCGTGGGAATTAATTTGGCGGATGAAAGGTGGACCACTTTCTGATTTTAAAGTCGGTCATGTTAAAATCACTCAATCAGATTATTTGACTTCTGGATTTAAATTCCGTTTCCGAAACATTGGCGGATTATCAGGCATGTTGGATGAATTTCATTTGGATTATGTCCATTTAAGATCTGGAAGCGGTTACCAAGACACGTTGTTCAAGGATTTCGCTTTTGTTTATCCGATAAATACGCTATTAAAAGATTACACGCAAGTCCCATGGGATCATTGGGTGAATAGTCCAACTCACATGACTGACTCAGCTATGATAACCGTTAGAAATGGTTCCAATATCGCTGAAAATAATTTGAATGGATCTGTTGCAATCAAACATGCGGGTACTGTCGAAGGGTCATTTAATTTAATCGGACAAACGTTATCCGGCGGTCAAGCAAACTATGCGCCGCGTACTGTTTATACTTCGTTTCACGACTTTAAATCTGGCTATGCCTATTCTGTTACACCAGGATTAGAAGAAAAAACATTCGAAATCATCGGTTCAGCGAGTTCACAATTCCCCAATTTTGCTAAAAACGATTCTACTTTTTCTTCACAATATTTTGGAAACGAATATGCTTACGATGATGGATCGGCAGAAGCAGCTTACGGTATTACTGGAAGTCAGGCACGTTTAGCTTATAAATTCATTCCCTATGAAGCAGATACCCTAGTGGGTGTAAATATTCATTTTGTACCATCAGTGAATGACGTATCAAACAAATTGTTTTTGTTGACTGTTTGGTCGGATAATAACGGGCAACCTGGAAATGTATTATACCAAGATGAATTCTTTTTTCCACGTACACCAAACTACGAAGACGATCGCGGGATTTTCACACCTTACTATTTAAACGACACGGTTCTTTCATTAATGCAAGCACCATTTTATGTAGGTTTTCGACAAATTGATGCAGATAGATTGAACGTTGGTTTTGATAGAAATACAGATAATTCAAGCAATACCTTTTATTCCTTAAACGGAGGTGTTTCATGGTTGACATCAACGATACAAGGTAGCATGATGATGCGTCCAATTTTTTCAACTGCTGGCAATGCAGATTTAGGATTAATCGAAGTGAGCGAATTGAATTGGACCGTTTACCCGAATCCCACTTCTGGAAACATTACAATTGGTTGGAATCAATCAACTCCTTTTCCCGGAGGGCAATTGCAAGACATGAATGGTCGCGTATTAAAAGTGCTCGAAGAAAATGAAACATCTTTCGATTTAACTGATTTTCCAGCAGGATGTTATTTTGTCAAATTAGCAAGCGGATATCCATCAATTAAAAAAATCACCAAACTATAAATGAGCGAAGAAATTCAAGAAGTTGATCAAGAAGAAGAATTATTTGAACATTACCGTTTCAAAGCAGATCCCGGCCAAGAGTCGCTTCGAATTGATAAGTATTTGTTGGATAGAATGCCCAATACTTCCCGAAACAAAATTCAAGTTGCGGCAAAAAATGGGAATATTCAGGTAAACGGTATTGCTGTTAAACCTAATTACAAAGTAAAACCGCTAGATGAGGTAGCGATTGTATTGCCATATCCTGTTCGAGAAATTGAATTGATTCCTCAAGATATTCCAATCGATATTGTTTACGAAGACGAAGAATTGGTAGTTGTAAACAAACCAGCAAACATGGTGGTTCATCCAGGTTATGGTAATTACAAGGGAACGCTAGTAAATGCCTTGGTTTTTCATTTTGACAATTTACCACAACGCATTCACGATTATTTTGGACGACCTGGTTTGGTGCACCGCTTGGACAAGCACACAACAGGAATTATGGTAGTTGCCAAAACGGAAAACACACTTACGAAGTTAGCTAAGCAATTTTATGACCGAACGACAGAAAGACGTTATCATGCGTTAGTTTGGGGCGATTTGGAGGAAGACGTTCGCATTGAAGGTAATTTAGGTAGATCACTCAGTAACCGAAAAGTGATGACAGTTTTTCCCGATGGCGAACATGGTAAGCATGCTGTGACGCATGTTAAAGTTATCAAACGATATGGACTAGTTACCTTGATTGAGTGTAAATTAGAAACTGGAAGAACGCACCAAATCCGCACACATTTGAAATGGATTGGTCATCCGTTATTTCATGATTTGGAATATGGAGGCGATACAATTGTAAAAGGAACGACAAGTGCTCCGTACAAGCAATTTATTTCAAACTGTTTTGATTTGTTACCTGGACAAGCACTGCACGCAAAATCACTTGGCTTTCAACACCCTACAAAAAACGAGTGGATGCAATTTGATTCAGATTTACCAAGTGGTTTCCAACAAGTCTTAACAAAATGGGACAGGTATACTGCTGATTAAAAAATAACACATTTGTGAATATTTGTATTTTTTCAAGTGAAAACTATCATTTTTCATTTATTTAATTTAATTTCGGCTTTCATCTTGCACAAATAATTTGCTACAAAATTCATTGTAGTATCGTTTTTTTTGTGTTTATTTGAAGTAATTTAACAAAAGATTGCACATTGCTATGAACGTTAAAACTCTTATTTTATTAATTTCATTGAGTATTTCTGGAATTGTTTCAGCTCAATCGAAGTACATCAAAGACGCTAATTCTGAATTCAGAAGCGAAAATTATTTCAAAGCTGCAGAAAAATGCGCATTGGCATATTCCAAAATTCGCAGAAATGGAGGCGCTGCTATCGATGCAAAAGGTGACATGGCTTTTAAAACAGCTGAGTCTTTTCGCTTTTTAGAAGATTTTAAACAAGCGAATGAATGGTACCAACGTGCTATTTTGTTGAAATATCAAAACAAAGAACCATTGGTTTTATTATACAACGCTGATATGTTGTTGATCATGGGTGATTTGAAAAAAGCTGCTGAATACTACAAAGAATACAAAGAGTTAGTTCCTACTGACACACGTGCGGACATGGGTATCAAGTCATGTGAAATACGTGAAGATTTTGTGGACAATAGAACACCCCATACGGTTACTAATTTGACTCAATTGAACAAAGATGGTTACGATATGTCTCCAACTTTTGTAGACAAAAAAGGATCAGTCATTGCTTTTTCATCATCTCGCGAGGGTGTTGTTGGAAAAGATAAAGACCAAAGAACTGGTGATTTGTACATGGATATTTTTGTTTCTGAGATTGACAAAAAAGGAAATTTCACGCAAGTGAAACCAATCGAAGGCGAAGGAATTAATACAGAAAATAACGAAGGTACAGTTTGTATAGACGGACGTGCTAAAACAATGTTTTTCACGCGTTGTCCGCATGTCAAAAAACAAAACTTAGGATGTGATATTTGGATGTCTGAAGCTGGTTCTAAAGGTTGGGAAGCTCCTAAGAAATTAGAATTGAAAGATAATGACACTGTTTCTGTCGGTCACCCATGTATTTCAGATGATGGTAAATTTTTAATTTTCGCATCAGACATGCCAGGTGGAGTTGGAGGCCGCGATTTGTGGTACACAACTTATGATAGAAAAAAAGACGCTTGGACAAAACCACAAAACTTGGGTCCAGAAATCAATACGCCTGGAGATGAATTGTTTCCAACATTTGCAATGAATGGTGATTTAATTTATTCTTCAAATGGTTTTGCTGGATTAGGAGGTTTGGATTTGTTTAGAGCAGCGAAAGTTGGAGCAGACAACAGATGGGAAAATCCAACAAACATGGGTTCTCCGTTAAATTCAGAGAGTCATGACTATGCATTGATTGAGCAAACTGACCGTAAAGGTTATTTTACTTCTGAAAGAACAGGTGGAACAGGAAACAATGTGAAGCCAGACTTATATATGTATGAATTGCCTCCAAACATTTTCTCGTTAACTGTTAATGTTTATGATAATTCAGATAATAAACGAAGAACTAAAATTGAGGGAGTTAAAGTTGTTGTTACATCTAAAAAAGGTGAGAAATGGGAGGGAATCACAGCTAAAAATGGTTCTGTTTCATGGGATAAAAAACCAAATGGAGATCGTTATATCAATGAAAACTCTTCGTACAAAATCATGATTTCTAAACCGAAATACCTTGAAGATAAAAAAGGTGCGGAGTTAACAACAGAAGGTGTAACGTACAATCAAAACTTTATCATTGATATGGGGCTTTACCCTGATCGTCCAATCAAATTACCGGAAGTACGTTACCCAACTGCTCAATGGTCGTTTGTAGTCGATTCAACTATCAACTCTTTGGATTCATTAGCTGTTGTTTATTCAATGTTTGAGCAAAATCCTGGCTTAGTTATTGAATTAAGTTCACATACCGATTCAAGAGGGCCAGATGTTTCTAATCAAGTGCTTTCAGAAAATCGTGCGAAAGCTTGTTACAAATACTTGGTAGAAGAGAAAGGTGTTGATCCAAGAAGAATTGTACCAGTTGGTAAAGGTGAAAAAGAGCCTCGTAAAATGTATTTGAAAGATGGTAAATACTTCGAAAAAGCAACGGAAGGTGCAACGGAAGTAGTATTAACAGAAGCATACATCAATACTTTTAAAGCTGATGCAGCAAAATACAACATGTTACTACAATTGAATCGCCGTACGGAAGCAAAAATTCTATCGTTAGAATTTGACCCAACAACGGCTCCAGCTTCAAATCCAGAATATTTGAAGTTCAAAGCAGTACCAACTAATTAATAGTATATTCTAAAAGAAAGCCCATCAACTGATGGGCTTTTTTTATTCCATTTTTTTTGGTCGCTTGAAATTGTTACTTTTGCCCTTTCATTTACATTATGTCTGATATTCGCTATAATTTAAGAGGAGTTTCCGCAGGAAAAGAGGAAGTCCATAACGCTATTAAAAATGTTGATAAAGGATTATTCCCGCAAGCATTTTGTAAAATCGTTCCAGATTTCTTAACCGGCGATCCTGATTATTGTGTTGTTATGCACGCAGATGGTGCTGGAACAAAGTCCTCTTTGGCGTACATGTATTGGAAAGAAACAGGTGATGTGAGTGTTTGGAAAGGAATTGCGCAAGATGCTTTGATCATGAATATCGACGATTTATTGTGCGTTGGAGCAACAGAAAACATCTTACTCTCATCGACAATTGGACGCAATAAAAATTTAATCACTGGTGAGGTAATTGCTGCGATTATTAATGGCACAGAAGAATTACTTGCTACCTTGAGAGAGCAGGGAATCGGTATACATTCAACAGGTGGAGAAACAGCAGATGTTGGCGATCTTGTTCGTACGATAATTGTTGATTCAACTGTTGTTTGTCGCATGAAACGTTCCGATGTCATTTCAAATCATACCATTCAAGCTGGAGATGTAGTTGTCGGTTTAGCTTCTTTTGGACAAGCAACTTACGAAGATGCTTACAATGGCGGAATGGGTTCGAATGGATTAACTTCAGCTCGTCATGATGTGTTTTCTAAAGTATTAGCTGAGAAATATCCTGAAAGTTTTGATGCGGCCGTTCCATCTGAATTGGTTTATTCTGGAAGCAAACGTTTAACAGATGAAGTTGTAGGTGTTCCTTTGAACGCTGGGCAGTTAGTTTTATCGCCAACAAGAACATATGCACCTGTTATCAAGGCTATCTTAGATAAACACCGTTCTGAGGTACATGGAATGGTACATTGCTCTGGCGGTGCGCAAACAAAAGTGTTGCATTTCGTAGAAAATGTGCATATAATAAAAGATAATTTATTTCCAATTCCACCGCTTTTCAACATGATTCAAGAAGAATCAGGAACCGATTGGAAAGAAATGTACAAAGTCTTTAATATGGGACACCGAATGGAAATTTACCTAGCTCCTGAAAATGCTCAAGCGATAATCGATATCAGTAAATCATTTGGTATTGAAGCGCAAATCATTGGTCGTGTTGAAGCGCATGATGGAAAACAAGTAACAATTGCATCCGAAGCAGGAACATTTATTTACTAATCATTTTCATGCAAGATTTACTAAATAAATTAGAGGCCATTCACTTTCGCTTTGTCGAAGTGGGCAAAATGATTACCGATCCTGAGATTATATCTGACATGGATAGGTATGTGAAATTGAACAAAGAATACCGCGATTTAGAAGAAGTTGATACGGCTTATAAAACGTATAAAAATATTTTAGACAACTTGAAAAGTGCACGTGCTTTATTGGAAATAGAAGTAGATCCAGAAATGCGTGAAATGGCCAAGATGGAAATAGACGAGCTGGAACAAAAACGTCCAGCTATCGAGGAGGAAATAAAGATTTTATTGATTCCAAAAGATCCGGAAGACGATAAAAATGCTATTCTTGAATTGCGCGCAGGAACAGGTGGCGATGAGGCCTGTATCTTTGTTGAGGATATCTTTAGAATGTACACCATGTACTTCAAAGAAGCAGGTTGGAAATATGAAATTATCAATTCCTCTGAAGGAAGTGTAAAAGGGTACAAAGAAATTTCGATGAGCATCGAAGGTGCAGGGATTTATGGAATGTTGAAATTTGAATCGGGTGTTCACCGTGTACAACGTGTCCCAGAAACTGAATCACAAGGAAGGGTGCATACCTCTGCAATTACAGTCGCAGTTTTACCTGAAGCAGAAGAAGTCGATTTTGAATTGGACATGAACGATGTGCGTAAAGACACATTTCGTGCATCAGGTGCTGGAGGTCAGCACATCAACAAAACAGAATCTGCTATTCGACTAACCCATATTCCCACAGGAGTTGTTGTCGAATGTCAAGATGGTCGTTCCCAACATAAAAACTTGGAACAAGCAATTTCAGTATTACGATCACGCTTGTACCAAGCAGAATTAGATCGTGTGCATCACGAACGAGCAGCACAACGAAAAACGTTGGTTTCAACTGGAGACCGCTCTGCAAAAATCCGCACTTACAACTATCCGCAAGGAAGAATTACCGATCACCGAATCAATAAAACAATGTACAATTTAAGTGCATTTATGAATGGCGATATTCAGGACATGATCGATTCGTTAAAAATGGCCGAAAATGCAGAAAAAATGAAAGGAGAAGGAGTTTAATTTCTCTTGCAATTAAACTTTTTCTAATTTTACTTGTCTTAATACTACAAAAACAAATTATGCGCTTACTATTTATTATTTCACTGCTGTTTCATTTAACAGCATTTTCCCAACAAAACGCAACAATCAGTGGAACGGTTCGTGAAGCTGCAACAGGAGAGGAAGTAATTGGTGCTATAATTCGCGTAAAAAATAACAATATTGGCGTTGTTACTAATGAATACGGATTTTACTCGTTAACCTTGCCATTAGGAACTTATGTTATTTCTGTTCAGAATTATGATTTTATATCAATTGAACGCGAAATTAAATTGCAATCCAATCAACGCATCGATTTTCAATTAGAGGCAATGATTAATGAAACTTCGATTGACGAGGTCATCATTACAGGTGAACGAAAAGATCAAAATGTCAAAGACCCGATTATGGGTATGGAACGATTAGATACAAAAGAAATTGCAAAAATACCTGTCATTTTTGGTGAGAAAGATTTATTAAAAACAATGCAACTGTTGCCAGGTGTTAAAAATGCTGGTGAGGGAAGTTCTGGATTTTATGTGCGGGGAGGTGGATCTGATCAAAACTTGGTTTTATTGGATGAAGCGCCTGTTTACAACGCATCCCACTTATTGGGTTTCTTTTCCACGTTTAATTCGGATGCCATAAAAGATGCTGTTTTGTACAAAGGCAATCAATCCGCAAATTTTGGTGGAAGATTGTCGTCTGTGTTGGACATCAAAATGAACGAAGGAAATAGTAAACGCTTCAATGTGAGTGGTGGATTGGGGTTGATATCTTCAAAATTGAATGTTGAAGGTCCGATTGTTAAAGACAAATCATCTTTTTTGATTTCTGGAAGAAGAACCTATGCTGATGTGTTCTTACAAGCTTCTGATCGTTTCAAAGACAACACTTTGTTTTTCTATGATTTGAATGCCAAATTAAATTATCGTCTTTCTAAAAGAGACCGCTTATTTGTTTCTGGTTACTTTGGACGAGATAAATTAGGCTTGGGAGATGTTTTCGGTATTAGTTGGGGTAACATTACCGGGACTGCTCGATGGAATCATATTGTAAACGACAAGTTATTTTCAAATACGTCCTTCATTTTCAGTAAATACGATTACAAAGTTTCCATCAATGGTGGTGATGTTTCCTTCGATATTACCTCTAAAATTCAAGATTTTAATTTGAAACAAGAGTTTCAATATTTCTTGAACAACAGAAACAAATTGCGTTATGGAGCAAATGTTATTCACCATGCAATAACGCCAGGACAAGTAAGTGCTAATGAAGCCTCAGGTATTAACGTCAAAAATTTAAAAGCAGCCGGGACAGTTGAAAGTGCGTTGTTTGTTATGAATGATTGGAACGTGAACGATAAGTTGACTGTAAATTATGGTCTTCGTGCGAGCGGATTAACAGTTTTGGGTAACGGAGATGAGTTTTACACGTATAATTCGGATGGTTCATTAGCGACTACAACAGTTTATGCATCAAATAAAGTGTTAAAAAACTATTTTTTCCTCGAACCAAGAGCGTCATTTAGTTGGGAATACAAAAAATCTGCTTCGATAAAGGGTGCATATTCCCGCAACACACAAAACATTCAACAAGTTTCTAATTCAACTTCGGGTTCTCCAACAGATGTTTGGCTTTCGACTAGTTTGAATACAAAACCAGGAATTTCTGATCAGATTGCAGTTGGCTGGTTTAAAAACTTCCACGAGAACACCTATGAATTGGCTATCGAATCCTATTACAAAGCAATGCAAAATCAATTGGATTACCGAAATGGAGCCAACCAACAAGCGAATGAAAAACTAGAAGGTGAATTGCTGAGTGGAATCGGTCGTGCTTATGGTTTGGAATTAATGTTCAAAAAGAAATCAGGTCGTTTTACTGGTTGGGTTTCGTATACGCTTTCACGAACAGAACGAAAAATTGATGGCATAAATGATAACAAGTGGTACTTGGCAAAACAAGACAGAACTCATGACATCTCGATAGTAGGGATTTATGACATTACACCAAAATTATCGGTGAGTGCTTTGTTTGTTTTTTACACTGGAAACGCAATTACTTTCCCTTCTGGTAAATATGAGTTGGATGGTCAAACATATTTCATTTACACCGATAGAAATGGATACCGAATGCCCAATTATCACCGCTTGGATTTAGGTTTAACATGGATTCGTAAAAACACTGAGAAATATGAAAGTAGCTGGAATTTCTCTATTTATAATGCCTATGCACGTGAAAATGCGTATTCGATTTCGTTCCGTACAAACGAGGACAATCCTGCAATTACAGAGGCTGTTCAAACGACACTTTTCAAAATAGTTCCAGCTATTACTTACAATTTTAAATTCAAATAAGATGAGATTCGCACAATTAACAAGCTTTATCATTGGATGTTTTATCCTATTCACGAGTTGTGAAAAAGTCATTCAAGTTGATTTGAATTCGGTTGATCCTAAATTCGTTATCAATGCAGCAATAATTGAGGGTCAAACAGATCATTTTATATCGATTACCCGCTCATTAAATTTTGATCAAGCAACAACTTTTCCAAAAGTTGATAATGCAGTTGTTACCGTTACAGACAATTTAGGAAATTCGGCTACCTTCCAATCTATTGGTGACGGACGTTATCAAGTAAGTAACTACCTTGGTGTTGCAGGGAGAAATTATACGATAACTGTTCAAGTTGATGGTGAAACATTTACAGCTTCATGTGGAATGCCAACTACCGTTTTAATTGATTCCCTTTTCCAACAAAATTATTTGTTTGGACCAGACACGCTGTACGGCGTAATACCTGCACATTTTGACCCAGCAAACGAAAGCAATTATTACCAATTCAGAGTCGATATCAACAACAAACCATTTAATCAGACATTATTATCAACCGATCAATACACAAACGGTAATTTAGATGTTCAACCCTTGTTTTTACCTGTAGAACCTGGTGATGTTGTGCGTGTTGAAATGTTGTCAATTACAAAACCCGTTTGGACATATTTGAATCAACTTGCGTTAAATAATTCGCAACAAACAACACCTGCTAATCCGATTTCAAATTTCACAGGTGGTTGTTTAGGTTATTTCAGTGCTCAAGGAAGAGATATCAAAGCATTTATTATTCAATAATTCCTGTACTATTTAAAGCGAATTATCATTAGTTTTTCCCTTGTCAAAGGTTATTATTCAAGTAGAAGTGCTTAACTTTACCAACTTAAATAGTACCGATGACAAAACAAGCGTTAATTCAAGAAATTCGAAACAAGCAATCATTTCTTTGTGTTGGTTTAGATACTGATTTGGATAAAATACCAACTCATTTCTTAGCGTTCGAAGATCCTATTTTTGAATTCAATAAAGCAATCATCGATGCAACTGCTGCCTATTGTGTAGCCTACAAACCTAATATCGCTTTTTACGAGTGTTATGGACCAAAAGGATGGGAATCATTGAAAAAAACAATTGATTACATTCCTAAAAACTGCCTGATTATCGCTGATGCTAAAAGAGGAGACATCGGTAATACGTCGGCTTATTATGCCAAAACTTTTTTTGACTACTTGAATTGTGATGCTGTTACAGTAGCTCCTTACATGGGAGAAGATTCTGTTACGCCTTTCCAAACATTCCCCAACAAATGGGTGGTGTTATTAGCATTGACATCCAACAAAGGTGCACTTGATTTTCAATTAACGAAAGGAGAGAATGGTGACGAATTGTACAAAACTGTATTGAAGAAATCTTCCCAATGGGGAAGTGATGAAAACCTCATGTACGTTGTTGGCGCAACGCGTGCAGAAGGAATTGGCGAAGTACGAAAAATTGTACCAAACCACTTCTTTTTAGTTCCTGGAGTTGGTGCTCAAGGTGGTAGTTTAGCAGATGTTGCTCATTACGGATGGAACGCTGATTGCGGTTTGTTAGTGAATGCGTCTCGATCCATATTATACGCTTCTAATGGCGCTGATTTTGCTGAGAAAGCAGCACAAGAAGCTGCAGCGATGCAACAAGAAATGGCGAAGATATTAATGCAAAAAGGATTTGTACAATGAATCAATTGGAGCAAACAAAAACGGAATTAGCTGCAGTTGTTCGTGCTTATCACGCAAAAGGATGGTCGCCTGCTACTTCCACGAATTATTCCTTTCGATTAGAAACAGATCCAACTACAATTTATGTATCGCGTTCTGGAATAGACAAATCCCAATTTTCAGTTCATGATTTCATGGAAGTTGATTTAAATGGAAATCCAAAAGCAGGTTTTGAATCGTTGCGACCATCTGCAGAAACGCTGATCCATTGTGCCTTGTATGAACTTTTCCCCGAAATGAATTGCATCCTGCACAGTCATTCCGTTTATGCGGTTTTACATTCGGCAATTCAGTCGACTCATGTGTCGTTGGAAGGTTATGAAGTGTTAAAAGGATACGAAGGAATCAAAACACATGATGTGATTGTTGATTTACCAATTTTCGATAATTCGCAAGATATGAATGCTTTTTGCAGTGATTTGCTAGCAAAAAAAGACCGTTTAACAGTTCCTGCCTTTCTTATGCGCAAGCATGGAACATATGCGTGGGGCGAAAATTTATTTGCTGCGAAACGTCATCTTGAAACTACGGAATATTTATTGGAAGTTGAATGGAAATTAAGAAATCAATCAGTTTAAGCTTAAATTAGAAAAACAACATGGCTATACTTTCTATACCTGATTTACAATATACGGAGAAGGATCCAGTAAAAATCAAGGCTTTTTTTAATGACCGTAATTTGTTTTTTGATCAATGGGAGGCTTCAGTTAACTTTTCTGATACGGCTGACCAAGAAGAAATACTCCATGCATACAACCAACAATTGCAACCTTTCATGCAAGCAGGAGGTTATCAAACAGCTGATGTAATAACGATAAATCACTTAACAGAAAATTACGAAGCAATTCGCGCGAAATTTTTAGCTGAGCATACACATTCAGAAGATGAAATACGTTTTTTTGTTGACGGAAAAGGATTGTTTTGGTTTCACATGGAGGGACAACCAATCTTTAATTTACTCTGCGAAAAGGGGGATTTAATTTCCGTACCTGCTGGAACGAAACATTGGTTTGATGCTGGTGCGCATGCACCATTTGTCAAAGCAATTCGTATTTTCATTGATATGAGCGGTTGGGTTCCTCATTATACCAATGCTGGAACCGAAAAAAAATACGTTGATTTTAAACCGGAATAAACCGTTCACTGATGTTGCAAGTACAAAAACCAAAGGTAATTATTACAGATATTGAAGGTACAACAACTGCTATTACATTTGTTGCAGACGAATTATTCCCATACTTTCGTACAAATATTAGCGATTTACTTGCATTGAAAAGTAATCCAATTGTTCAAGAAGCTTTCGACGAGACGATTCAAATCGTTTTAGCAGATGAAAAACGGGTAATAAAAACGGATGAAGAACTAATCGCAGTTTTGCATCAGTGGAGTGTCGCAGACAAAAAAATCACCCCATTAAAAACCCTTCAAGGTGTTTTGTGGGAAAAAGGATACAAAGATGGCACGTTAAAAGGACATGTGTATGCTGATGTAGCGCAAAATTTAAAAAGCTGGCATGCACAAGGAATTGCGTTAGCAATTTTTTCTTCTGGTTCCGTTGCAGCTCAAAAATTACTTTTCGGGAATAGCATAGCGGGGGATTTAACACCAGTATTTTCAGCTTATTTCGACACGAAAACGGGAGCAAAACGGGATACAGCGACCTATGCAACTATTGCAGAACAACTAGCGACGCTTCCCAATGATTGTCTTTTCCTTTCGGATATAACAGAAGAATTGCTTGCTGCAAAAAACGCAGGTTTTCAAACAATTCAGTTGGTGCGACCAGGAACAGTACAAGCTTGGGATAACGCTGTAGCAACTTTCGACCAAATTCAATTTATTTAAATCAATTTCATGAGTGCTTTTAGAACCATTTGGACAACCGATGATAATTATGTTGAAGTCATTGACCAACGTCATTTACCACACGATTGGGTTGTTGTGAAATTAACGACATATCAAGAAGCAGAAAAAGCAATCAAAGACATGATTGTTCGTGGTGCGCCACTTATCGGAGCGACTGCTGCTTATGGAATCTATTTGGCAGCTCGTGAACAAAACGAAAAAGCTTATCCAAATTCCTTTATGGATGATGCTTTTAAAGCATTACGCGCTTCTCGTCCGACAGCCGTTAATTTGTTCTGGGCACTTGATCGTATGGAAAAAGCATTGGCGCATGCAACAGATTTGGTTGCAACAGCTTGGCAAGAAGCTAGTCAAATTGTTGAAGATGATGTGGAAACTTGTCGTATGATTGGGGTTCATGGTTTGCCTTTAATTGAAGCGCTTGCTGCGAAAAAAAATGGTGAGCCAGTAAATATTTTAACGCATTGCAATGCAGGAATGTTGGGTTGTATTGAGTGGGGGACAATTTCTTCGCCGATCTATCAAGCCGTTCAAAAAGGAATTCCTGTTCATGTTTGGGTGGATGAAACACGACCACGTAACCAAGGAGCAAATCTTACTGCATACGAATTAACGCGCCACAACGTACCGCATACGTTGATTGTTGATAATACGGGGGGACATTTAATGCAACACGGATTGGTTGATATGTGTATTGTAGGAACAGACAGAACTACGCGTCAAGGAGATGTAGCCAATAAAATTGGAACGTATTTAAAAGCATTGGCTGCAAAGGATAACGAGATTCCTTTTTATGTTGCGTTGCCATCTACTACCTTGGATTGGACAATCAATAATGGACTAACAGAAATTCCTATTGAAGAAAGAAACCAAGACGAAGTGCGCTATGTTGTTGGAAAAAGTAAGGCCACTGGACAATTGGATCAAGTATTGATTTGTCCTGAAACAACCAAAGCTGCAAATTATGGCTTTGATGTTACGCCAGCACGATTGGTTACTGCGTTGATTACTGAAAGAGGTGTTTGTGAAGCATCTGAGGACGGATTAACTCAACTTTTTCCAGAACAAAAACGATAATCCTTCATTATGAGAAAAAAGGTCAATTTACTCATTCTATGTTGTGTAGCATTTGGCTTTTTTTATTTGTTTTTTACAAGCAAAGAGCAACACAAACAAGCATCATCCGAACAACCTCAATCGAAGTCAATACCGCTTCCTGATAAAACGAATCGTGTTGAATCAACTACCGACACGGTTCTTGTTACAGAGGAAATCAACACGGATGGCTTAGAAATTCCAGCTCATACAGGTCAACGTTTGACGCGTCATTTTGCTTATACATTACTTTATAATGAAAAGCACGAGCAAGCTGCCTGGGTAGCTTATCAGTTAACCAAAAAAGAAACTGTCCGTATTTATGACCGTTCGAATGATTTCAATGAAGACCCACTAATTTCAACAGGAAGTGCAACCGATAGTGATTACAAACGTTCGGGCTATGACCGAGGACATTTAGCACCTGCAGCCGATATGGGCTGGTCGGCAACCGCAATGAGGGAATCGTTTTATTATAGTAATATGAGTCCCCAAGATCCTGGATTTAATCGGGGCATTTGGAAACGCTTGGAAGAACAAGTTCGGACTTGGGCGTGGGAGAACGAAGCCATTTATGTGGTAACTGGTCCAGTTTTGACTGCAAATTTGTCTCAAATTGGCATCAATGATGTTTCCATTCCCAACTATTATTACAAAGTGATTTTAGATTATTCGCAACCTTCAGTAAAGGCCATCGCATTCCTAATGCCGAACCAATCGTCTAAAGCAGATCTACAATCGTATGTTGTTACCATCAACGAGTTGGAGCAATTAACGGGAATTAATTTTTTTCCAGTACTGCCCGATAAACAAGAAGAACAATTAGAAAATCAGCGTTGTGAATCTTGCTGGACTTGGAGTCCATACCGTGTGCGTGCGGAACGAAAAAACAAGCATCAAACGGAAAGCGAAGCGGTACAGTGTTCGGGAATCACCAAAAAAGGAAACCGTTGTAAACGAAAAACAACCGATCCAAGTGGTCGTTGTTACCAACATCAATGACATGAAAAACGAGATCGATAACTATATTGAAGCTTGTCCATCGATTGCACAAGATCATTTAGAAACTATTCGAAAAATCATCGCATCAGTTGTTCCTGAGGCAATTGAGTGTATCAGTTACAAAATGCCTGCATTCAAACAAAATGGAATACTCGTATATTTTGCCGCGAATAAAAATCATTTAGGCTTTTACCCAACTGGCTCTGGAGTAGCTGCATTTGAAAATCAATTAACAGGCTTTAGTTACTCAAAAGGTGCAATTCAATTTCCTTACGACCAACCACTGCCAATTGCTTTGATAAGTGACATTGTGCGTTACCGACAAGCGGTTGACGCGGAAAAATCGAAACTGAAAGGGAAGAAAAAAAAGGATGCGGAAAATTAATCTACCGCATCACTTTTCATTACATTTCTGTAAATATGACTGCTAAAAATATGACGACGTGCATAACGCTCTTGTGAAGGCGCTTGCGTTAACTTTTTGTAGTGATTATTTGATACACCAAAAAATTCATACACAGATCCATTTTGGAAAGTAACTTTCAAGGTCAAACCTTTGTAATGAAAGTCAGCAATCATTGAAGTTGTGATTGTTTCTGTGAAAATTGGCAACTGTTGTTCTTTCGTTTCGGGTGCGATACTCACTAAAAAATGATACGCATCGATAATTTCAGTACTTTTCAATTCCGCTTCTTCTTTGAGTGGATCGCCATCTTGAAATTTATCAGGATGCCATTCTTTCACCAATTTACGGTATGTTTTCTTTAAATCAGAAAGTGTGATTGTTTCTTCTACTTGAAACAATTTTTTGTATTGTGCTACTCTTTTCATGCTTGTATAGTGGGATTAATAACCGTTCAATTGGATGTTGTTTGCATCTTCACTTGGCACTTGTTGACCCATTTTTTTTTGAATTATTTTAAAATGATGTTCGTCTTCTGGTTGAACAAAAGTAATTGCTTCACCAGTTGCATCTGCTCTTCCTGTTCGTCCGATACGGTGGACATAATCTTTTGGTGAGCGAGGCAATTCGTAATTGATGACAAACGGTAAAAATTCGATGTCAATTCCACGAGAAATCAAGTCTGTCGCAACCAAAACAGGTGTGCGCCCCAGTTTGAAGTTTTCCAATGACTTTGTACGGGTATCTTGACTTTTTTTACTGTGAATTGCAACAGCATTGATTTTATTTTTTCTTAATTTCTCAACGACAGCATCCGCGCGAAATGTCGAACTCACGAAGATCAATACTTGCTTCATTTCTCTCGTTTTGATCAAGTAACGCAACAACGGACCTTTTTGCACTTCACTTACCGCATATGCTGTTTGGATAATTTGATCGATTGAAGTTGATTTTTTTTCAACTTTAACAACAACTGGATCGTGAAGAATAATGGAAGTAATCGAAGAAACTTGTTCGTTTAGCGTTGCTGAGAACAAAAGATTTTGACGTTTTTTGGGAAGCATTGCAATGATTTTTTGCATTTCTTCCTGAAAACCGAGGTTTAATAATTTATCTGCTTCATCAAGCACCAATGTTTTAGTTTCCGATAAATTGACTGCGTTTGAAGCAACTAATTCAATCAATCTACCAGGTGTTGCAACCAAAACAGCAGTTCCCATCAACGCTTTCATTTGCGGATTGATTGAGACACCACCGAATACTGATAGTACTTTAGGTTGCGTAGGAATCACACGCGAAAAAGTCTTGAAAACGTCGCTAACTTGAATAGCTAATTCCCTAGTTGGAACAATCACCAATACTTGAACATGTCTGTTTTTTCCTTTTTCAAGTGCGCTTAGTTTTGATAAAATTGGCAAAACATAACTCGCTGTTTTTCCAGAACCAGTAGGTGCAATTCCGAGCACATCTTTTTTTGAAAGGATGGCAGGAATAGCTTGTTCTTGAATAGGCGTGGGTGTTTCATACTTCAGTTCGGTTAAAACTGGAAGTAAAGATGAAAGTAAACCGAATGAAGAAAACGACATATTTGTTGGAATCAGTTTGCAAAAGTACGGATAAAATGGGGAAGGAGATAATCACACTCAATTTGTCCCGTATTTTTTCATTAATTCTCCTCATTTTTTTTCCACCTCCGCTTTTTTTATCCCAACTTTTCACGTAACTTAAAGTGTAAATTCATCCATCATGACGGAAAAATATTTACATTTCATTTGGAAAAACAAGCGTTTGCCTTTTCATTTAATGACAACAACAGCAGGCAAAGCAATTCGTGTCTTAAATGTTGGCACATATAATACAGCCTCAGGCCCCGATTTTTTTAATGGACAAATCGAACTGGATAATGTGGTGTACAACGGGAATATTGAATTACACATCAAATCTTCCGACTGGATTGCGCACAAACACCAATTCGATCCAGCTTACAATAACGTTATTCTACACGTTGTTTACGAACACGATCAATTGATTTTTGTGGAAGGTATTCCTCTCACAACCTTGGAATTAAAACCATTTATCGATTGGAAACACTTCAAACAATCCAAACAGTTTTCAGTGGCTAAAAATAGCTTAGCTTGCAGTGTTCACTTTCAGGCTTGTCCCGATCCAATCAAATGGAATCAAGTGGAAAACGCATTGTTTGAACGAATCAAGCGCAAAGCCAATGCACTTAGCAACGAGCATCCACCAAAATCATTGAATCCCAAAAATGTATTGTTCCATGCAATTGCAACAGCTTTTGGTATGAAAACAAATGCCTTGCCTTTTCATGAACTTGCCGCTCGAATACCGATGGAACAATTTTTAAAAATGGCAATTCCACAAAAAACAGCACTCGTTTTCGGGGTTAGTGGATTGTTTTCATCAACAGCTACAGATTCCTACGAGCAACAATTAGTAAACGAATGGAAATTTCAAGCTGCTAAATTGAATTTGTCAGCGGCTCAAAAACAAATGTGGCAATTCAAAGGCTGCCGCCCAAGTGGCTTCCCAACCATACGTTTGGTTCAATTTGCTCAATTTATTGATATGATGGATTGGTCTTCGGCATTTTGGGAATTACCTGTAACTGCTATTAAAACACAGTTGTTTTCATGTCTTTGCGCACCAATAAAAGACGCTTATTGGAAGAGTCATTACCATTTTGGTAAAGAAAAAAAACGACCAAATTCAGCACAAATGTCAACGGAAACAGCTACTGTAATTATCATCAATAGCATCGTGCCTTTTTTATGGTGGCTGAGTGATTTTACCAGTAATCCAATTTTTCGTGAACGAGGAATAGACTTGTTGGAAACCTTACCTGCAGAAAAAAATCAATTGCTAACAGATTGGAAAGCTATTGGAATGGTTCCGAAATCAGCAGCCGATTCGCAAGGTTTGTTGGAAATGACGCACCAATGGTGTGCAAAAAAAATCTGTTTAAAATGCCGAATAGGTCATCATATTCTCAATCAAAAAGACTAATTTTGAAAGGTGAAACGTACGTTGCAAAAAATAGCTTTTTTCTTTGAAATGCGCTCCTTTGGAGTTTGTTCTTGGTTGGCAATTAAATTGGGAATCCAAACTAACAAAGTTCGTTTGGGCTTTATTTACGCAACATGTATCGGGTTAGGTTCCCCATTGATTCCCTACTTAATCATGGCTTGGATCTTGGAACACAAACATTATTTTCAGTTCAAACGCAAAAAACGAGCTTCCATTTGGGAGATATAAAACGATATGCTGCTACTCATTACTGGTTCAAACGGGTTATTAGGTCAAAAGATTGTTAAAAGATGTGTGAAACACAACATTCCTTTTATTGCAACTTCCAAAGGGGAAAATAGAAATCCCGATTGTCCGAACGAACAGTATGTAGCGCTTGATATTTGTGATGAATCAGCTGTTCGATCGTGTATCAATACCTATCAACCAACTGCAATTATACATACTGCTGCAGTAACAAATGTTGATTATTGTGAAACAAACCCTGAAGAATGTCATCTTGTAAACGTTACAGCAACGTCTTTTTTATGGGAGGCAGCGAAAAGTGTTGGTGCACATTTTCAATTACTGTCAACAGATTTTGTTTTTGATGGCAAAAACGGGCCCTATTCAGAAACTGATTCCGTCAATCCACTGAGTGTTTATGCACGATCAAAAGTAGCAGCAGAAAAGTTGTTACTAGAAGATGCGCATCCAAATTGGTCGATTGCGCGAACAATCATTGTTTATGGAATTGGACATCAATTATCGCGTTCAAACATGATTCTTTGGGCACTCGAAGCATTGCCAAAAGCGCAAAATATGTCGTTGGTAAACGATCAATTTCGTGCGCCAACTTGGGCAGATGATCTAGCCTACGGATGTGTTGAAATTATTCTTCGTAAACAACATGGATTGTTCCACTTGTCGGGTCCAGAAACAATTGCTGTTGATGAAATAGTAAAACGTGTTGCAAAGGTTTTAAATTGTGCAACGGATACTATTCAAACAATTTCCTCTTCAACTTTGAATCAAGCGGCTCATCGCCCGCCAAAAACAGGATTCGATTTATCAAAAGCAAGAGCTTTATTGGATTATTCTCCAATGACCATTGAGGCAAGCATTCCGATACTGCTTTCGGAAATCCAACAATTTGATCAGGTATAATACTTTTTTACTATCTTTCCATTACTACAAATTATTGCAATGGAAAAAAACACCTTCTCAAAAAGCACCTTTCGTGGTGTACTCATATTTGCATTTGTGCTCATCGTTTTGTTTTTACTTCCCGATATCGTTCGATTTTACACGGTGAAGGAAAAAATTAGTATTTCCTTTTTTTCAACGAATACTCAGGAAAAAATCGCACAGTTACAACGCAACAAACGCCCAAGATTTCAGCGGAATCATTTCGAAAAAAAATCAAAATTCAAGGCTCCACCTGCTAAATTTGATCCAAATAATTATTCGTTAGAAGAATGGATGCGATTGGGGTTGAGCGAAAAACAAGCTGCTATTGTTATCAAGTTCACGAAATACCCCTTACGTTCAAATGACGATTTAAAACGCATTTTTGTGATCAATGAGGACCTGTTTCAATTGATAAAAGATTCAACAGTTTATGCTACGAAGCCAATTAATAATTGGTCAAAACCCACTGAACAAACTGAAAAAAACGCGTTTGTTTTAGTTGAACTCAATACCGCTACAGTTGAAGATTTACAGCAAATCAAAGGAATAGGTGCGTTTTTCGCAAAGCAAATTATTAAGAAACGCGATGAATTGGGCGGGTTTTATTCCGCACAACAATTATTGGAAGTCTGGAAAGTAGACGAAGAAAAATTAGCTCAGTGGTTGCCATCTTTAACTGTAAATCCCTCAAAAATTCAATTAATTCACGTAAACACAGCAAATGCATCAGACTTACAAGTTCATCCATATATTTCTTGGAATTTGGCAAATTCTATCGTAAAATTGCGCCTTCAAAATGGACCGTTCAAAAAGGTTGAAGATATCAAACAGTCAGTATTGATGACCAATGAACTTTTCGAGCAATTAAAACGGTATTTAACGTTGTAAAAATGATAGAAGAACGATTGAAATCTGCGATTAGAGACGTACCAGATTTCCCAAAACCAGGTATTATGTTCAAGGACATAACGCCAATTATGTTAGATGCAACGCTTTCAAAGGAGTTAGTAGCACACCTTGCTGACTTATACAAAGACAAAGGAATTGATAAAATTGCAGGAATTGAAAGTCGTGGCTTTTTATTAGGTTATCCCTTAGCCATGGCTTTAAATATTCCTTTTGTATTGATCCGCAAAGCAGGGAAGTTACCATACCACAAACTAAGTCACTCGTACGATTTGGAATACGGTTCAGCTACCATTGAAATTCATGTAGATGCAATAAAAGCTGGTGAACGAATCTTAATTCACGATGATTTATTAGCAACTGGAGGCTCAGCTGGAGCAGCAGCAGAACTCGTTCAGAAATGTGGCGGTGAAGTTGCAGGATTTAATTTTTTAGTAGCGTTAAATTTCCTTAATGGTGCAGAAAAATTAATGCCATACAGTGAAAATATCGTTAATTTAGCGGCGTATTAAAAATAGAAAGAATCGGTTAACAAAACACCCCAATATTGTTACACATGAACTTTGAGAAAAACGAAAATCAATTAATGATTGCGCAAATGGTGCGCGATTTCGCAGAAAAGGAAATCAAACCATACATGAATCAATGGGATGCTGATGAGCATTTCCCTGTTGATGTCATGAAAAAATTAGGTAACCTAGGATTATTAGGAATCTATATCCCAGAATCATACGGAGGAAGCGGCTTCACTTATTTTGAATACGCAACAGCTTTAATGGAACTTGGAAAAGTTTGTGGTGGAATTGGCTTGAGTGTCGCAGCACATAATTCCTTGTGTACAGGCCATATTTACTACCACGGAAACGAGGAGCAGAAGCAAAAATACTTACCAAAACTAGCATCTGGTGAATTTATTGGTGCTTGGGGATTGACTGAGCCAAATACTGGATCTGATGCTATGCGCATGAAATGTACAGCAGTAAAAGATGGAGATCATTGGGTAATCAACGGAACAAAAAACTGGATTACTCACGGTTTATCAGGTGATGTTGCGGTTGTGTTAATTCGTACAGGAGAACTATTAGATTCTAACGGAATTACGGCTTTCATTATCGAAAAAGGAACTCCAGGATTTTCAGCTGTTAAAATCAAAGACAAACTAGGTGTAAGGGCTTCAGAAACTGCTGAATTGATTTTTGAGAATGTACGTGTCCACGAATCACAAGTAATAGGTGAAGTAGGACAAGGATTCAAACAAGCCATGCACATTCTTGATGGCGGTCGCATTTCTATTGCAGCATTGTCATGCGGAATTGCGCGTGGTGCTTACGAAGCATCTATAAAATACGCAAAAGAACGTGAACAATTTGGTCAACCAATCGCAAAATTTCAAGCAATTAGCTTTAAGTTAGCCGATATGGCAACAGAAGTAGAAGCTGCCGAATTGTTAACTTTTCAAGCAGCATATTTAAAAAATAATGGCAAGAAATTAACTTCAGAGGGTGCTTTTGCAAAATATTTCGCATCAGAAGTGTCAGTGAAATGCGGAAATGAAGCAGTGCAAATCATGGGTGGTTACGGCTATACAAAAGAGTATCCAGCCGAGAAATACCTAAGAGATGCGAAGTTAATGACCATTGGAGAAGGAACCTCAGAAATACAAAAATTAGTAATTTCTCGAGAAATTTTGAAATAAGCATTGTGGAAAAAAAAAGATTTGTATCTTTGCAACCCATTATTAAGCATCAAATAGAATTTAGATATGTTAATTATTCCAGTAAAAGAAGGCGAAAACATCGAGAGAGCGCTTAAAAAGTACAAGAAAAAGTTCGATAAAACGAACGTAATGAAAGAATTACGCAGACGTAAAGAGTTTGTGAAGCCTTCTGTTACACAACGCCAAAGTCAAATTCGTGCTGCTTATGCACAACGCATGAAGTCTTTAGAAATGTAATTATTTCTTCAAACATATTGAAAGGAGTCTAATTTAGGCTCCTTTTTTTGTTGGATAAAAAAATGTATTTTTCAATCTTGAAAGGAATAGCATGAGTTTAAAAGATCAATTTCTGAATTATATTCAAGTAGAAAAAAGATTTTCTAAACACACGTTAATTGCCTATGAGCAAGATTTGGATCAATTCACCACATTCGCAACTATCAAAACTGCAAGCGATTGGAACGAGGCAAATCATCAACTCATACGCGCATGGATGGTCGATTTGTTAGAAGCGGGACAAAGTAATAGAACTGTAAATAGAAAATTATCTTGTTTGCGTTCTTTTTTCAAATGGGGTAAAAATAATGGTTTCATAGCATCAGACCCGATGGTAAAGATTCGCGGACCAAAAACAGAAAAACGACTACCACAATTTGTCAAACAAACAGAATTAGTCAATGATCGCATTGCTGATTTATTTTCAGATAGTTTTGAAGGAATGCGTGATCGTTTGATGGTTGAATTATTTTATCAAACTGGAATTCGTTTGAGCGAATTGCTCACGCTAAAGGAAACTGATGTATCGGTAACCCATATAAAAGTACTTGGGAAACGCAATAAAGAACGCATAATCCCTATTGGATCGCAGCTTTATGAGCGAGTTTTATTGTACAGAAAAGCAAAGCCCAACGGACCGGATTCACAAAATTTGTTATTTGTAAAAAAAGATGGTGTTAAATTGTCTGCAAAATTTGTTTACCGTAAAATAAATTTATATCTTGGTAGTGTAACAACTGCTCAAAAGAAGAGTCCTCATGTTTTGAGACATACGTTCGCGACGCATTTATTAAACAATGGGGCTGGACTTGAAACATTGAAAGAGTTATTAGGGCATGCTAATCTTTCAGCGACACAAGTTTATACGCATAATTCTTTTGCGCAGATTAACTCAATTTATTCACAAGCTCACCCGCGTGGGCACAAAAAGTAATTGTATGGATATCAAGGTGCATTCTATTCATTTCAAAGCAGATCAGAAATTACTTGATTTTGTTCAGGATAAATTAACTAAGTTGCAATTGTTTTTTGATCAAATAATTGTTGGGGAGGTTTTTTTACGGTTAGATAAAAATTCAGATAAAGAAAATAAAGTAGCAGAAATAAAAATATTATTACCAGGAAAAGAGTTGTTTGCAAAAAAGCAATGTAAAACATTCGAAGAGGCATCAGACGCTGTTATAGATGCATTAATTATCCAGGTAAAAAAACACAAATCAAAATTAGCTAGTTAACAATTGATTATTAATAACTTAAAAGACATGTTAGTAATGACGTGTCTTTTTTTTTGATTTTTTTTTATTTTTTTTCGAATTACACTTGCAATTATATAATTCTTTAGTAAATTTGCACACCCAAACGGGAAAAACACAGAATAAAACGTTCTTTTAAATCATATTTTTTCAATGCCGGTGTAGCTCAGTTGGCTAGAGCAGCTGATTTGTAATCAGCAGGTCGGGGGTTCGAGTCCCTCCACCGGCTCACAATGGGAGTGTCGCATAGTGGCTATTGCAGCAGACTGTAAATCTGTCACCTCACGGTATCGTTGGTTCGAGTCCATCCACTCCCACACATTGAAAATAATTAAAAGCGGGAGTAGCTCAGTTGGTAGAGCGTCAGCCTTCCAAGCTGAGGGTCGCGAGTTCGAGTCTCGTCTCCCGCTCTTATTTGATTTAATTGAATGCCGGTGTAGCTCAGGGGTAGAGTACTTCCTTGGTAAGGAAGGGGTCACGAGTTCAATTCTCGTCATTGGCTCGAAGAAAAAAAAGACATTCACTCATGCTAAATGGGTGAAATTTTGTATTAGTAAGAAAAAGGTTTATTAACTACGTAACAAATAAAAACAAATGGCTAAGGAAAATTTTAATCGTTCTAAACCACACGTTAACATTGGAACAATTGGTCACGTTGACCACGGTAAAACTACATTGACAGCTGCTATCTCTAGTGTGTTGGCTTCAAAAGGTTTGGCTGCTGTTCGCGATTTCTCGTCTATTGACAACGCTCCAGAGGAAAAAGAGCGTGGTATCACAATTAATACTTCGCACATTGAGTACGAAACTGCTAACCGTCACTACGCACACGTTGACTGTCCAGGTCACGCGGATTACGTAAAGAACATGGTTACTGGTGCTGCTCAAATGGACGGAGCTATCTTAGTTGTTGCTGCAACAGATGGTCCAATGCCACAAACGCGTGAGCACATCTTATTAGGTCGCCAAGTAGGTGTTCCTCGTATGGTTGTTTTCATGAACAAAGTAGACATGGTTGACGACGCTGAGTTGTTAGAGCTTGTTGAAATGGAAATTCGTGAATTATTATCGTTCTACGACTATGATGGTGACAATGCACCAGTTATTCAAGGTTCAGCATTAGGTGCTTTGAACGGAGAAGCTGAGTGGGTTGCTAAAATCGATGAGTTGATGGATGCAGTTGATACTTACATTGAATTACCTCCACGTGATGTTGATAAAAACTTCTTGATGCCAGTAGAGGATGTATTTACGATCACAGGTCGTGGTACTGTTGCTACAGGTCGTATTGAGACAGGTGTAATTAACTCAGGTGAGCCGGTAGAGATTTTAGGAATGGGTGAAGATAAATTAACTTCAACTGTTACAGGAGTAGAGATGTTCCGTAAAATCTTAGATCGTGGTGAAGCAGGTGATAACGTAGGTTTATTATTACGTGGTATTGAGAAAACTCAAATCAAACGTGGTATGGTTATCTGTAAACCAGGTTCAGCGAAACCTCACCAAGATTTCAAGGCTGAGATCTATGTATTGAAAAAAGAAGAAGGTGGACGTCACACACCATTCCATAACAAATACCGTCCTCAATTTTACTTCCGTACAACGGATGTAACTGGTGAGATTTTCTTAACAGACGGACGTGAAATGGTTATGCCAGGTGATAACGTTACAATTACTGTAAAATTAATCGTTCCTGTAGTAATGGACAAAGGTTTACGTTTCGCTATCCGCGAAGGTGGACGTACTGTTGGTGCTGGTCAGGTTACTGAATTAATCGGTTAATCCCGAATACATACAAATTAAAAGGGGAGTTATGCTCCCCTTTTTACACACGGGTGTAGCTCAGCTGGTAGAGTAGTGGTTTCCAAAACCATTGGTCGTGGGTTCGATCCCTACCGCCCGTGCAAAAAATAAGATTGCTGTGTCAAAGTTTAGAAATTACATAAATGAAACGGTAACTGAGATGACTCAGAATGTTTCATGGCCGACTTGGAAAGAATTACAAAGTAATGCGCTAATTGTAGTGGTTGCTTCTGTGATTTTTGCATTATTGGTGTTCGCGATGGATACTGCTTTTGGAATTACTCCAAGCAAAGAAGCATCGTGGAAAGGTATTGTTGGTTTTATCTACTCTTTCTTATAATTAAGTAAAATGGGTGATATTAAAAAACGTTGGTACGTAGTTCGAGCAGTAAGCGGAAAAGAAAAGAAAGTCAAAGAATACCTTGATCTTGAAATTTCTCGTCTTAAATTAGACGATTTTGTTGCTCAAGTACTTATTCCTACTGAGAAAGTTTTCCAGATTAGAAATGGAAAAAAAATCTCAAAAGAAAAAGCATATTTACCTGGTTACGTATTAATAGAAGCAGCTCTTTTGGGAGAGGTTCCTCACGTAATCAAAGGTATTCCAAACGTAATTGGATTTTTAGGCGCTGAAAAAGGCGGTGAACCACTTCCAATGCGTTTGTCTGAAGTAAACCGTATTTTAGGTAAGGTTGATGAACTCTCTGAATCAGAAGAAGAAATGAAAATTCCTTTCGTGATTGGTGAGTCTGTTAAAGTTATCGACGGTCCGTTCAATAATTTCTCTGGTGTAATTGATGAAATCAATGAAGACAAGAAGAAATTGAAAGTAATGGTTAAAATCTTCGGACGTAAAAACCTTCTCGAACTTAGCTATATGCAAGTCGAAAAAGAAGGATAATTTGTATTAACCGCAGAAGTGAGCGCAATGATTAAAGCTTCCCATTCATGCTCACGTTTGACTGCATAATTTAAATAACAATGGCTAAAGAAGTAGCAGCATTGATCAAATTACAGATCAAAGGTGGTCAAGCCAATCCAGCTCCTCCAGTTGGTCCTGCACTAGGTGCAAAAGGGGTCAACATTATGGAATTCTGCAAGCAGTATAATGCTCGTACGCAGGACAAGCCAGGAAAGGTATTACCATGTGTGATTACTGTTTACAGTGACAAGTCGTTTGACTTCGTTATCAAAACTCCTCCAGCAGCAGTGCAAATTATCGACAGTGTGAAGTTGAAAAAAGGATCATCTGAACCCAACAAAAGTAAAGTTGGATCAATGTCTTGGGATCAAATTCGTGTTATCGCTGAAGACAAAATGCCTGACATGAACTGTTTTACAGTTGATGCAGCAATGACTATGATTGCTGGAACAGCTCGTAGTATGGGTGTAACCGTAAAAGGTGGTGATGCACCAGTAATTAAATAACCGTATACGTCATGGGAAGAATTTCTAAAAAAAGAAAAGAGGTATTAGCTAAGTTCGATCTTACTAAACCTTACACCTTGGTGGAAGCGTGTGATTTAGTTAAAAACATTACGACAACGAAATTTGATGCATCAGTTGACATCAGTGTTCGTTTAGGAGTAGATCCACGTAAAGCGAATCAAATGGTTCGTGGTACCGTAGCTTTACCTCATGGTACTGGAAAAGATGTACGAGTATTAGTACTTTGTACACCTGACAAAGAAGCAGAGGCAAAAGCAGCAGGTGCTGATTTCGTAGGATTGGACGAATTCATCGACAAAATCAAAAGTGGTTGGACAGACATCGACGTAATTATTACGATGCCTTCAGTTATGGGTAAAGTTGGAGCCTTAGGACGTATTTTAGGTCCAAGAGGTTTGATGCCAAATCCAAAAACAGGTACAGTAACAATGGAAGTTGGTAAAGCTGTTGAAGAAGTTAAAGCTGGTAAAATTG
>CALJKJ010000062.1 GCA_937973685.1 uncultured Flavobacteriales bacterium
ACTTAATACATTTTGATATTGAAAGGGCACTTCAATTGAATAAAATCGCGTTTATAGTTTTAGCAGTTCTAATTTATATGTGGTTTAGTGAAATTAAGCGGCAATATAAATTTTTAAACAATTCGCTTTAAAAAACGAAAACTACGGTCCATCCAATTGGATAAATAGGTTTTTTTGCCGTGCTTTATTGATAGGTACTCTTTACTAGGGAATAAATCGAACCAAATCAATCCTATTTTTTTCCAACCAATTTTTGTTGTGTTTCTGTGAATGAATTCAATGTTTATTTTTGCACGAGTAGTCATTTTTTTATCAACTAACGTGTTTAAAATTACTTGTTTGAAGCTAGCATTTATTGGCGGTAATGTTAATGTTGCGAACAATTCAATTGTTCCAATGCCCAATAGCTCAAGCGTACAACTTAAGATTTGATTGACTTCATTTGTGCAATTGAATTCCAAGCATCTTTCGTTTAGTTTACTAGCGGATATTTGGTGTTGATTTTTAATCAAAAATTGATTGATATCTACAAACGAACTGATTTTAATATCCCCGTAATAAAGATGTTTGTAAGCATGTAAACAAGTAAAAATCAGACAATCAATTGGGTCCAAAGCTAACACCTTATTTTCACGACAAGTGATGGCGCTACTTTTTTCTAAGACAGTTGAAACTGGAAATTGAAAAGCAAAATTATCGTTTATAAATCGATCGTGGATATCCAAACACAATTTACCCTTTACACCTTGATAGGGAGCATGAAACACTTGGTGTTTTTTGTGAAAATTTGATTTATAATAATAAGGAACAATTTCCCATCCTAATTCTTGAACAGTTTTTAAAAACGCTTTTTTTTCCGTTGGATAATACATCACATCAACATCACTTAATTGGCGAACGGGTGCATTATCATATATTTTTTCGGCAAAATAAATGCCTTTTAAAGGTATGATTCGAAGCCCTTTAGTGGCACAAGCCTCCGCTAAGCGATCAAATTCGTTGAACAAAACAGTATTCGTTGAAACTATTTTTAATTGATACAATTTCAATGCTTGGTGCGACTTTTCAGGTATTGAAATTGCCGTTTGTGTGCGCATTGATTGGTAAACAAAAGCTGCTAAATGTGTGCGAATAGCCATTTTAGTGAACAGATCCCAATCAAAAGATAGTTGTATTTGCTCAATGATGCGTTGATTAACTTCGTTACTTATTTCAGTTTGACAAAGTAAAAACAACACCTGTGCTTCAGGGGGTAATTGCTGAAAAAATTGAGCCGTCCTCATTTATTCGTTTGCTTTTATAAAGTCAATAATTGCTGGGGTTGGCACAACTCCCAAACGATTGACGGCACATTTTTTTGTTAATTCTCCTATTAAATCGAGTAATTTTTGTGTGTTTGCAGCGCTGTAACCATGTTGAATACAAAATGCCATGAGCGAAGCTATTGCTTTGACACCCGTCAATTTCTCAAGCGTGTTTTCCTTGTTGTGAAATGGCAAAAAAACGTGATGCAACGGTGCTTTTTTCGGCTTATCGCTGTAATACATCGGCGTGTTGTACATCCAAAAATCACCCTCAATTTTTCGGATAATCATGCGGTCATCATTGATGATAGTGCTTCCTGCGTCGTGCCAAATTTTAGCCATTGTACTTTTGCCTACACCTGAAAACCCCGAAAAAATCCGTCCTTTTTCGCCGTCAAATACGCCAGAAGCGTGAATCATGAGTCCGTCGTTTGCCAAGGCAATGTAATAAAGCAACAATGGTAATAACGGATATTTTAATGATTCGATCACTTCTTTTCCATCGTGTTCAAACGCTTCACTGTAAACAACAAGTGATTTTTCAGCTTCGTTGTAACGGGCAATTTGTTGCAGTTCAGCTGTATTTTCAGGATTGTTAACGGTTAATAAAATCCCGTTTGTGTCCGAGTAAATTTGCCACAATATAGCGTCGTTTGTTTTAGCGCTGTAAATGGGTGTTGTTGTAGGAATTATTTTGGTGTCCAATCCAGCGTGGCAACTTATTGTACAGTCGAACTCAGGTTTATTTCCCCCTATAAAATAATCGAATCCATCGTCTAAAACGATTTCGAATTGTTCCGCTGTTGATAGTTTGAATTGAAAATCGGCAACAGTAACTACATGTTCTTTTCCTCTTTTCATGCGGTGGTAACGAAAGTCGCTAATTTTTCCAAGAAGTAGCGTATATCTGTTGCAATCACACTTTTTTCGACATCGTATTCCTCGTAAACACGGTTAACCAGGTTGTCGAACGAGCAATTGGAATCAATTGCATCCCAGATAAATGCACCTACTTCGTTCATGGTCAAAAACTGATTAAAGTCGACCACATCTCCTTTTAATGGAACAAGTAACAATTCTTCCCCTGTATGTTTGCACACGAAGTAAGGTTTTTGATTTGCAATTGCTTGAATGAGGGCTGTTTCCATTTGTTGTTAATGAGTAGCTAAAATAGCATTTGTTTTGAAAAGAGTTTGTCTTGGCTGCATTATTTTATTAAAAAGGTTGTGTAGCCATCGAGAGCCGTGGTGGTAGGACTCGAGATCTACTTCTTCAAATACGGAAAAGACAACTCATGACCTTCTTTTTTCAGTTTACTGCGCAAGCGGTACAAGTTTGTTTCGATAGTTCGGATGGACACAAACAGTGCATCAGACAATTCTTTTTGATTGAATTCAAAAATGGCTAAAAAAGCATACATTTTTTCAGTTTTACTCAAAAAAGTTAGTTCTTCAACATATTTCAGACAAACTGGATGAGATGTTTGAAAGGATTTGACTAGTTCGTTCCATGTCAATTGCTGAGGTAATTCATTCAGGTTAATAATTTGAATGGACGATTTATTGTAGTCCCAGCTAACAGCATTAGTGGGCATGGGTTTGTTTTTGAGCTTTAATAAAAGATAAAACCAATTGATGTAGACAGATAACAATAAAAGAAGTAAGGGAATAATTAAGTTTAATCCATTTCCGATTTCAAACACGACTGATTTAATGAGGTAATGGGTTCTGCTTAAAAAAGTTGAATTGGCCATGATGATTAAAAAAAGCAGATCTTGAAAAAAGAATGCGAAAAACAGCCAAAAAAAAGTGCGTTTAAATTTGCCATCAAATAATTCGTCGTTGGTGTTTTTTGGTTTTTTAATAAAAGCATAACAAAACATCCCAAATGCAACCAATTCAATTCCTGCTTGAAAAAATAGATTCTGTTTAAACGAATAATTAGATTGGTAAAAAACGAGGTTATTAGAATTATCCGCTATGAATAAATGAATCACATACAAAATAACAGCGATTCCAATTAAGCCTAAAATAATCAATAATGATTGTTTGAGTTTTATTTTTCTACCTATAAAATGGACAATTACTACTGGAAGAACAAGGCTTAAGTTTTCAACCAGAATACTAAACGAATCACTCCAAGCAACAAATTTTGTAGTATAAAAATTACAGTATAACCAAACGCCTGTTGCACTGACATTGAGGGCGATAAATAACAATATTAGTCGTTCATAAAACTGATGTTCCACCCAACGGATAAAAAAAAGTATCAGTGCAAGCACAGAAATGAAAAAAGCTAAATGACTGATAAACATAGTTTTACACTTTTGAAGTAGTTTTGTAGTGATTAAATTTAATCAATTATATGGATAATGTTATAATTTCAACAACTTAATTATTTGCAAGCATTTTTTTGGTTAAAAATGATTGAATAAAAACTACAAATTACTCTTATGAAAACTAGTCTTGTTGCAAACAAACTACACACACCAACTTTTACTAACTTTAAAATGAAGTTGCTCACCCTGCTCATGATTTTTTTGAGTAGTTGGGGGTGGGGGCAGAGTGCTGCAAATTATGCTTTTACAACTAATACAACAGGTTCATTAGTATTGGATGCTAATGGAAATACAGTTGATATGTCCTCTGGAACAACAACTGTAGCAGGAGCTTCAATAGATAATGCGGGACCTTATTCTGCAAATATTGGATTTAATTTTATTTTCATGGGGATATCCTATGATCAAATAAACACTTCGGGGAATGGAGTTTTCAGGTTGAGTAATATATCAAATCCAGTTACAATAGGAACATCTGTATACGCATCTGGAACAACAGCTTCACAAGCATTGATTGCACCTTTTGCCAGAGACCTGTCTACTAGTTCTACAGGTTCAATTTTAGCTAAAACAGTTGGAACAGCTCCTAATAGGTGTTTTGTTTTACAATATACAAATATGTTAATTGATTGGAACTCTACTACTCCAAATGGAACTTATCAAGCGAGACTTTATGAGTCAACAGGTGTAATTGAGTTTGTATACGGTTCAATGTCTGTTGGTTCAGGTGGAGGAACAACAGGATATTCTTTAGGTTTTTCTTCATCCACTACCTCAAATACGTTTGTATCCATTACAACTTCTTCTAATACTGTTAGTACATCAACAGTATCAACAAATACATATACAGCTGGAGCAATTATTCCAAATCTGAATTCTTCATCTGATGGGTCAAGAAGAATTTATAAATTTACCCCTCCAACTTCTCCAGTAGCTCCATCTAATTTTTCATTTACATCTATAACAGCTACAACTACTACATTAAATTGGACGGACAATTCAAGTAATGAAACTGGTAATATTATTTATCGTTCAACAGATGGAGTAAATTATACAATTGTAAATACAACTGCTGCAAATGCGACTTCATATACTGCAACAGGATTAATTCCATCAACCACTTATTATTGGCGAGTTGCTTCTGTTAACGAAGGATCAATAAGTAGTAATTTAGACGGTTCTCAAACTACGGCTAATGCAGCTGTGTATTATTATGTAGGAATAAATGGAGGTCAATTTTCAACATTAACAAATTGGAATACTTTAGCAGATGGTTCAGGTTCAACCCCCCCAGCACTTAATTCTACTGATGTTTATATTGTTGATGGAGCTGGTACTACTGCTGGAGCAGCAACAATAATATACATGCCTACTACTTCTATTGGTCAATTAAAAATAACTAGTAATACTACTTTACAAATAGCCTCAACTACAACTTCTTCTACAGTAACAATTACAGGAGGAACTGGTGATGATTTAGTTGTTGAAAATGGAAGCACACTGAATTTTAGTAGTACTTCTAATTTAATTTTAATGGTGTTTTCAGGAAATAACAATACTGGAGACATTTCAGGGAATTTAATTTTTGCAACTGGAAATAGTTTAACTACAACAGGAGGTACAAATACAATTGTGACAGTCAAAAACACAGGTGTTGTAACTATAGGAGGCACTAATGTTGCTCTTGTAGGATCAACAACTTCTTTAGTTTTTGCAAGCGGTTCAAATTGTAATGTCACAGGTACAACTACTGGTGCTTATCCTATTCCATTAGCTACATGGTCTGCAACTTCTTCTTTAACTTTGTCAGGATCTTCAACTTCAACTACTACAGCTGCAAATAATGTTCAATCATTTGGGAATTTTATTGTTAACTTAACATCATTAACAGGAACATTGTCTTTTTGGACTACATCAACCACAGCATTAATTCAAGGGGACTTGACAATTAGTAGTACTAATACAGGTATTTTCCGAGCTTTAACATCAGGCACATTAACGATTAATGGTAATTTAAATATTAATAGCGGTAAATTTCAACCAACAAGTTCAACTGGGACTTTAATTACTTTAGGAAATACAGTTATCGGATCTAGTGGTACCTTAGATTTATCAGCTGCTTCAGCATCAGGAAGTTTTTCTCAAAGAGGATCTAATTTCACAAATAATGGAACAATTAGTGGAGGTGGAACACTATCTTTCTTTTCACCTACAAATCAAGCTTTATTTTTAGCAGGTTCAGGTTCAATCACAGCTAATTTTTCAACTTTAAGTATTCAATCGACTGGAGGATTAACGATTTCACACTCGAATCAAGTTCCCACTTTACGAGTGAATTTATTTCAAGGTACAATAACTGGTAGTAATAAAATAACGATTGGCACGGGATTAGCTTTAGCGTGTCTTACTCAAATTGGAGCTGCAGGATTAACTTCACCAGGAGGAAATTTTGATGTAGCTCCAACATTTAATTTAGGAACAGGAACTTATGGATTAATATACGCACAAGAAAGCGTCAGTAGAACAACTGGTTTTGAAATTCCGTCCTCAAGAGCGGTTTCAAACATAACTAATTCTAATTCAAATGGTATTGTTTTAGCTGGTGGCAATTTATCTTCTGCTGCACTTACTTTTAGTTCTGGTTGTGGAAATATTACAACATCATCTTCTAATATGTTAACAATTACTGGTTCCACTACATCCTCAATTACCAGATCTTCATCAACAGCATTTGTAAATGGGCCTTTAGCAATAACACTTCCCGCAAATTTAGTTTCAGGGTCAACTTATTTCATTCCTGTAGGAAAAAGCGCAATAAACGCAATAGAACTTGTTAATCCTACAACAACTTCTGGGGGGACAGTAATAATTCAAGCAGAGGTTTTTGACGCTAGTACAGGAGGGACAGCAGGTAATTTAATAGGCTCAATTGCTTTAAATAGATATTGGGCGGCATCCATCACTAGTGGGTCATCCAATTTTACAAACTCATTTATTCGTTTAAATGATGTTACTTCTGGTTTTGATGCAATTGCTTCAGCTTCTACATTAACAGGGGTATATAATTTACAAGGTGGTATTAATGCAACGATTACAGCAACTACAATTTCCAATTCATCACCTGCTTTAACTTCTTTACCTGGTTTTTTTGTACTTGGAATTAAATCGGCTCCTACATTATCAAATCTTGCAATTAATCCAACTGGAAATCAATGTTCTAATGTTACTCGTTCTATAACTGTTACTGCAACTCCTGTTGGAGGAGCAGTTTCAGCCGTGGCATTAAATTATAGTATAAATGGAGTTGCTCAAACAGCAATAGCTATGACAAATACATCAGGAAATAATTGGTCTGGAACTCTTCCAACAGTTACTCCATCAAATGCAAATGTAACATGGAGTGTTACTGCAACTGATGCAAATTCATTAACAAAGTCTTCTACAGGAATTGCATATACTGATGCACCTAATATAGGAATTACAGCAACTGCAAGTGCTTCTATTAATCCTGTATGTGTTAATACAAGTACAAATATTAATTTAAATGTTAATGGAAGTGGAACTATTACTATTGGTTCTGGAACTTTATTAACACCTGGTTCATCTGGAGGCTCAGATGATGTAACTGCATTCAATAATTATAGAAGTTCTTATAAAATGCAGACAATTTATACAGCAGCTGAATTGTTGTCTGCTGGATTAAAAGCTGGGAACATAACTTCAATTTCATACAATATATCTTCAAACGGAAGTAGTACTTCAAATGCATCTTTTGTAGTTAAAATTGGAGCAACATCTCTTTCAGTTTTAACCGATTTTGTCTCTAGTACAGGATTTACAACTGTTCTTCCTTCAACAACTTACACACATGCTATAGGGTGGAATTCTATTAATTTCACTACTCCTTATATTTGGGATGGTGTTTCAAATATTGTTATTGAATTATCTCATTCAGGTGCGAATTCTTCATATAGTGCAGAGACCTATTACACAAGCACTACTGGCAATATGGTGGCAACATCATATAACGGAGCTACAACGGGCACATTAAGCACGAAAAGACTTAACATTAAAATTAATGGTCAGGTATCACAAAATGTCTTATCATATTCTTGGTCTGATGGCTCAACGGTAGTTGGTACTATTAATCCATTAGTCGCAACTCCCATTACATCTACTACATATACAGGAACAGCGACTGTAAATGGTTGTCCAATATCTGCTTCAACTATAGTTTCTGTAAATCCTTGTTTAGTAACTTGGACAGGTACAACTTCAACAGATTGGAGCACTGCATCCAACTGGAGTCCTGCTTCTGTTCCTACTTCATCAGATAATATTATTATTCCTGCAACAGGTATTACTAACTACCCAGTAGCTTCGAGTTTAACAATTGCATCTGGGAAAACAACAACTATTAATTCAAATGCTCAATTAACAGTCAATGGAACCCTTACAAACAATGGAACGCTCACGTTAGAAAGTGGCGCTACCTTGGTACAAGGAACAGGAAACACAGTTGCAGGATCTGGAACTTTTAACGTAAAACAAGCGTTAACAGGTGCGGGTGGCGCAACACCTAGTGGTCGTTTTTGGTATTTGGGTTCACCGGTTTCGGGAGCAACTTCTACGGTATTTAATGCTGCAGGTGATAACCGTTTGTGGACATTTGCAGAAGCTACTCAGTCGTATACAGAAATTACTACAAATGGTGTGAGTATGTCCCCTATGCAAGGACATGTCGCACGCTTGGGCGCAAATGAAACAAGTATTTTTACGGGCGGTTTGTTGAATACAGGAAATTATACCTATAGTTCATTAACCAATACTGGAACAGGATCAACGAGAGGATATACCTTATTGAGTAATCCATATCCATCCTACTTGGACTGGACAGCTGCTTATACTGCTGCAGTTGCAACGAACGTAAATTTATCATCATCTATTTGGTACCGATCAAACGACGGAACAAACATGGTGTATGATATTTACAATGCTACAGGTGCGATCGCAACTAACAATTCTGGTGGAACAACAACACAATACATTCCACCAATGCAAGCATTCTGGGTGTACAATCCAAATGACGGAACAACAGGTTCAGTTACGTTTAGCAACAGCATGCGTAGTCACCAAAATAATGGCGGTTTGAAATCGATTACGGATTTCCCTGCATTTGTTCGTTTGAACTTAGAAAACGACGGAGCAATTGATCAAACTGTCTTGTACTTCGATAACAATGCAGCTACAGGTTACGATAACTTCGATTCGGACAAAATGATGGTATCAAACGCGGCACAAGTATACTCATTTGTTGACAACAAGAAATTGGCAATCAATGGGATGAAAAGCGTGAAAACGAACAAACAAGTGCCGTTGACAGTAGAATTTCCAACGACAAAAAGTTACTCGTTCAATGCCACAGAAGTCGCAATGACAGATGGAATCGTATTGTTAGAAGACCGTTTGATGAATGTGTTCCAAGATTTGACAATGAATCCAGTTTATGCTTTTGATGCAGTAGCAGGAACAGATGCGAATCGTTTTGTGGTACATTTCCAAGCAAACAGCGGAGTTGCAGGAATCGAAACAGCTGAAGAAAACGGTATTGACATTGTTTCGAATGCTTCAGGATTGGTGACAATAACATTGAGCGAGGAGTTACCAGCAATGGGAACAATTCAAATCATTGATATCAATGGTAAAGTGATTGCAACACAAGCGATTAACGAGCAAACGACAACGATGAATATCAATGCAACAACAGGAGTTTACCACGTGTTGGTTGATTCATCAGCAAAAGTTGCACGCAAGAAAATTGTCATCACGAAGTAAGTAAAATACGATAAAGCATTAGTTATGAAAACGATAAATACAGAAAACAAGCCCACTACAAAACGCGTTTACGAAGCGCCGAAAGTAGAGACGATACAGATAGACAGTGAGATTTCTTTGGTGATGATGTCACCTCCTGGAGATCCTTCGCCGATGGCTCCATTGTTCAATCCATTATCATAAAAAAGGAATAATTACTAAGATAGAAAGAGAGGCAAGTGTCTCTCTTTTTTCATTTTAATTTATTTATTTCTTAACTTATTAAATAATTATTATATGATATATTTGCTGAAAATTTGATAAAAATGAAAAGCTCAGCAAATAAGAATTTTATTAAATCAGTAATCATTTTATTTTTTTATGCTTTAAGCTTCCAAAATGTTTGGGGTCAATATACGGGCTCTGGTAATTTTTCAAAAATTAATTCCGTATCTGAATTAACAAATGGATATTATGTAATAGCATATGGTTCTACTTTTGCTATGAATAACACAAATGCAGGGACATTTTTTTCAAATACAGCTATTTCTCCTGTATCAAATGTAATTAGCAATCCTGCAACTAGTATAGTTTGGAAAATTGAATCAAATATAAATGGAGGTTATACTATTTATAATGAAGCTACTCAAAAGTATGTTTCGTATACTGGAACAAGCAATGCTAGTTTTGCTGTATCCACAATTTCTGGCGCAAGTGAAAGATGGAATGTTACATATTCTGCTAGTTTATTTGTTATTGCAAATGCAGCTACTACATCAAGAATTTTGCAATACAATACAGCTTCACCAAGATTTGCTTGCTATACATCTGGTCAACAAAATTTAACATTATATAAATTAATTATACCCACTTGGACTGGAGCAACCTCTACTGATTGGAACACTGCATCCAACTGGAGTCCTGCAGCTGTTCCCGCTTCAACTGATAATGTAATTATTCCGACTACAGGGATTACCAATTTCCCAGTTGCAACAAGTTTAACAATTGCATCTGGAAGTACGATGACCTTAAATTCAAATGCACGTCTTACAGTCAATGGAACCCTTACCAACAATGGAACGCTCACGTTAGAAAGTGGTGCAACTTTGGTACAAGGAACAGGAAACACAGTTGCAGGATCTGGAACTTTTAACGTAAAACAAGCGTTAACAGGTGCGGGTGGCGCAACACCTAGTGGTCGTTTTTGGTATTTGGGTTCACCGGTTTCGGGAGCAACTTCTACGGTATTTAATGCTGCAGGTGATAACCGTTTGTGGACATTTGCAGAAGCTACTCAGTCGTATACAGAAATTACTACAAATGGTGTGAGTATGTCCCCTATGCAAGGACATGTCGCACGCTTGGGCGCAAATGAAACAAGTATTTTTACGGGCGGTTTGTTGAATACAGGAAATTATACCTATAGTTCATTAACCAATACTGGAACAGGATCAACGAGAGGATATACCTTATTGAGTAATCCATATCCATCCTACTTGGACTGGACAGCTGCTTATACTGCTGCAGTTGCAACGAACGTAAATTTATCATCATCTATTTGGTACCGATCAAACGACGGAACAAACATGGTGTATGATATTTACAATGCTACAGGTGCGATCGCAACTAACAATTCTGGTGGAACAACAACACAATACATTCCACCAATGCAAGCATTCTGGGTGTACAATCCAAATGACGGAACAACAGGTTCAGTTACGTTTAGCAACAGCATGCGTAGTCACCAAAATAATGGCGGTTTGAAATCGATTACGGATTTCCCTGCATTTGTTCGTTTGAACTTAGAAAACGACGGAGCAATTGATCAAACTGTCTTGTACTTCGATAACAATGCAGCTACAGGTTACGATAACTTCGATTCGGACAAAATGATGGTATCAAACGCGGCACAAGTATACTCATTTGTTGACAACAAGAAATTGGCAATCAATGGGATGAAAAGCGTGAAAACGAACAAACAAGTGCCGTTGACAGTAGAATTTCCAACGACAAAAAGTTACTCGTTCAATGCCACAGAAGTCGCAATGACAGATGGAATCGTATTGTTAGAAGACCGTTTGATGAATGTGTTCCAAGATTTGACAATGAATCCAGTTTATGCTTTTGATGCAGTAGCAGGAACAGATGCGAATCGTTTTGTGGTACATTTCCAAGCAAACAGCGGAGTTGCAGGAATCGAAACAGCTGAAGAAAACGGTATTGACATTGTTTCGAATGCTTCAGGATTGGTGACAATAACATTGAGCGAGGAGTTACCAGCAATGGGAACAATTCAAATCATTGATATCAATGGTAAAGTGATTGCAACACAAGCGATTAACGAGCAAACGACAACGATGAATATCAATGCAACAACAGGAGTTTACCACGTGTTGGTTGATTCATCAGCAAAAGTTGCACGCAAGAAAATTGTCATCACGAAGTAAGTAAAATACGATAAAGCATTAGTTATGAAAACGATAAATACAGAAAACAAGCCCACTACAAAACGCGTTTACGAAGCGCCGAAAGTAGAGACGATACAGATAGACAGTGAGATTTCTTTGGTGATGATGTCACCTCCTGGAGATCCTTCGCCGATGGCTCCATTGTTCAATCCATTATCATAAAAAAGGAATAATTACTAAAATAGAAAGAGAGGCGGGAGTCTCTCTTTTTTTTGGTGTAGTATTTTTTCGATGTATCAGCGGGAGATCTACCACAATGTTAGTTTCATCATTCGAACTTTTTTATAGCTACTTGTTCGGATTCCAAAACTGGTATTAAAAATTAGATGAAGTAGTTGTGCCATTCGTTGCCGTACGGGGAATATTTTCCCAATTTGATAGGTAATAAACGCATATTTAATACCTGATTTTGTTTTAAAAATCAATTCGTTTGTAGAATATGTTGGCAAGCAATCCAAGATTGCATCTGGATTAGGGGAAATCCAGAGCAATTGACTGTGTTGTTTTCGCCAATCGTGTTGTTCGTGTCGAATAATGCGTTCCACTTTGTGCCATTTTTCGTGTTCAATTGCATGACAAAAGCGACAATGCTCTTCACACGGAGTAATGGTGTTTTCTTTTGGATAAAAAACAGTATCCGATGCGATGGTTAAGGATATATAATTGCTGTTTATTCCGCCAGCGGGCATTTCAATTTTGCTTTCTTCTTCCGAAAATTCGATGGGATTTTTGTCGAATTCATTTGTTAATTGGAAAGTGTATTTTGCTAATTCCTCATCCCAAGGCAAGTACCAAGCCAAAACCTGATAGGTGCCAGGGGGTAATTTTGGCAATCGGTAATTGGATTGAATGTGTTTGGTATAATTCAAAGAATCGTTCAGAAAGATAGGGAAAGTGTAACTTTCTTTGGGATCCAAGCGTTTGAAATAAACGGAACCTCTTTCTGAGGTATCCATTTGAATCGTTCGTATTTCCTCAGCTACTTTGGTGTAGAAATTATTCGTCACTTGGTAATATTCCAATTGAATGAGTCGTTTCCCTTTGTTTTGTGCTCCCGGCACTAGGATCGTTTGATTTTGTTCCGTTAAATTACTTAGCTGAACAGTGAGTTGAAAACACTCGTTTTTATAAACGACCTGCTTGTCACAACTGATCGTAATTGAAAATTGACTTGGACGTAAATCAGCAAAGGACAAAAAGGGAACACCCAGCAATAAAAGTAAAACCAGTTGCTTCATATTAATCAATAATAACAATAGGATGCTGTGATACTCGATTTTCTAAATCAGTAATGACGATGGTATAAAATCCTGCTATTGTTGGAGAAGTTGCTGTAACAATTCCAACAGATGAAGTTTGTTTCAGGCAACTTTTTCCTGTAATAGTGATATATTCAACCGATTTTACTGCTTTGTTGAATTGAATTTGTTCCCCCGTTCGAACAGGATTCGGATACAAAGTGATACGTTCATTGGCATTTTCTGAAATTCCTATTGCGCTAGTACCACCACAACTTCCAGCAGTTAATTCGTTCAATTGGAAATGGATCCCAGCTGGAATTTTTCCTGAATTTATGGTGTTTTCTGGACCAATTTTCGCCCAATAAGTCACCGGAATATAAGAAGGACGTTGCCCGTAACAATACGAAACATCCGTTAAATTACTTGTTCCTGTTGGGGTAATCGTGTTTTTGTTGTTATTCCCGAATGAAAAATGGTTACTGCCAAGCAAGGTGTAATTCACAACGCTGTATGGAAATGAAGTATTGGGAATTTCATTCCCTACAAAATTCTGTCCAGGTGACGTTGTGTCGCTAAAGAAAATCCCCCACAAGCTAGCTCTGTTTCTAAAAAATGTATTGAAGGGTCCATTTCCTCCGTGTGAATTGTCAATAACAATGTTTTGTCCATCGTTTTGTTCGAATAAATTGGCAAACACATTGTTTCCGTGCAAGACCATATCTCCAGCGGAATTACTTGGTAGAACAGCACTTCCTGTCCAGAAAGGATTGATGGAATAGTTGTAACAAAACACATTTCCATTTGCTCCTGCTTGTAGGATCATTGAATGGCGTAAATGCTCAAAAATATTGTTGTACACACGGCATTCATTCGAGCTAAATTGGAGCATCACACCATAGGCACGACCGCCATCACCATATTCGAAAGCATCTTTGAAGTGGCAATTAGAAATATCGATATTGGAACTGTGACTTGCTTCAACGTGCGCAAAAGTCGTATTTTGAAATGCTACTCCATTCACCCACGAATTGACAACAAAGTCAAAACTGATGTTGCTTGCTTGTTCGGGAGCAGTATTGTCAACGCGTTGAATTTTTAGGCATTCGACACCCGTATTTTCAACGGGTAAGATACGGCGAACAGCTGGCGTTCGCTGCATCAGGTAATCCATGCGCATTTCGGATGCTAGCGTTAGTGTATTTCCTGAAATTGCTGTAATTTGAGCTATTTGGCCAACACTTCCCGCTGCCCAAGCAGTTGTTGTTAAATCCATATCATTTTGAAAGAGTTGTATCCAGTCGCCAATCGCAAATGCACTTGTATTGGCAACATGAAGTTGATTGTTACCTTTTGTTGCTGCTTGTGTTAGGGAAGTTGTATCATTTGTTGGGTAACCGGTTGCATAGAACGAATGTCCGTTATTGGGATGCTCGATGATAAAAGTCGTTTGATCGGCTCCTGCACCTCTGATGATGAAATTGCTGCGTAAATATATGGGCGCATTGAAGAGGTATGTTCCGGCAGGAAAATAAACGATGGTTGGTCCTTGATAAGCAATCATGAGCGACCCAAGCGGATAATCATTTGGGGTAACTCCATCATTTACAAAACCATAAGTTGAACCATCAACGATTGTGAATCCTTGCGTTGTGGTGTCTTTTATTCCTGCAACCTGCCAATTCACTGTTCGTTGAGCTGGGATTGTTTGTGTGTGAGCAAATGAAAAGTTCAACAGAACGAATAAGAAAAATAAATTTTTCATGGGTAAGATGTTTTATCAAAGGTAGTAAAACAAAAGAAATTGGCTTGATGCAATTAGTTACCCGGGTAAATGGTGGTAAAGCTGCAGACAGACCCTTTTCCAAACTTCATTCTCATTCTGTTTCTTGCGCTGTAATTCATCATTCTCACACTGCTTCTCGCTCTGTAAATAAGTGTGAATTTAAGAGTGAGAAAGAGGTTAAAAAGAAAAAACGCTATACTTTCGTAATGCGCTTTTCTTTTTAGTAGCGGGGACACGAACAGTCAGAGGACAGTCTAGCTCGAACGTACGTCCGTCAGCTGACGGATATTAGCCCGAGCAGCTCAATTTGTTTTCGAACAAAAGCTCTACCTCTGCTGGTTTTGAGTTGCTTTTCACGTTGCAATGCAGTTGATTTTAAATCATGAAATTCAACATAAACTACCATCCAAGGTCTAAAATTTTGTGTATATCCTTTCGTTGAAAGAACATTATGCGAATAAAATCGATCGATCAAATCAGCTGTATAACCGCTCTCTCACTCCACTCTCGTTTTGAAAGAAAAGCGCTCTGTAAATAAGTGTGAATTTAAGAGTGAGAACGAGGTTAAAAAGAAAAAGCGCTATCACTTTCGTAATGCGCTTTTCTTTTTAATAGTGGGGAAAGATCAAAATTCAAACTTCTTGGAAGGGTATGAATTGGTGTTTGAATTTTGGATGTATGTGAATTACTAGCTGATTAAATCCTTTCGCTAAGCTTTGTCATTATTTTCGTAATAAATCCTTCCTTATCTTTTTTGACTTCTTGAATTAGTGCTCTAGTTTCAGGAGTTATGGTCAAATGTTTTTCAGCCCATAGATGTATTTCAACAATCATTGGGAGTAGATCAACTGCTTTTTCAGTTAGTTTATATAAAACTTTTGCCTTACTGTCTGGATGTTCAGTTCGAATGAGTAGCTGACTTTCTTCAAGGCTTTGCAGTCGTGCTGCTAAAATATTTGTTGAGATGCCTTCCGCTGATTTGAGAAATTCACCATAAGTGGTTTTCCCGAAGAACATTAAGTCTCTGATAATTAATAGTGACCATTTATCTCCAAAAATGTCCAGTGAACAACTAATTGGGCATTTAGATCGCTTTACGGTTTTTTCCATGGTACAAACAAAAAGCACTTGCAAAATAAAAGTAATATCTATATTTGCACTTGCAAAATGCAAGCAAAAATACAAAATAGAAATTGCATTTACCTAAAATTTAATATCATGAAAGCATTTATCCTTGAAAAATATGGCAAGAAACAAATTTTGTCAATGGCTAATTTACCTGAACCATCTTTGAAGCCTTCTGAAGTTTTAGTTGAGATACACGGAACTGCAATCAATTCACTAGACGCTCTTATTCGCAATGGGGAGTTCAAATTATTTCTTCCTTATAAAACACCATTTGTTTTGGGGCATGATTTTGCTGGCACCGTGATAAAAGTAGGTGGTAATGTGAAGGGTTTTCAAATTGGAGATAAGGTTTATGCCCGTCCCTCTGATTTTAATATTGGCACCTTTGCAGAACAAATTGCTGTTAATGAAAAAGATTTAGCTAAAGTGCCTTCCAAT